>NC_015436.1:0-318185 GCF_000208385.1 Parasphaerochaeta coccoides DSM 17374
GGAATAAAAAACAAATCTTGCCAATAAAACATTTTATATAACATTTCAGAGTAGTTTTCCCTGGATGGGGACAACTCTTGCATGCCCAAGCGGGACAAGGTAATATGATGTCATGTCGCACGTTGAAGAAAATTATTCCGTATTCTGGCTGGAAACAGAGAAACGTCTCAAAGAAACCATATCTCCCACGGATTACACCGTGTGGATTTCCCGCATCCGCTATGAAGGAGCCGCCGCCGGAAAACTCATGCTTTCCGTTCCTTCCCAGTTCGTTTACGACAAGGTAGACAGGGAATTCCGGAGTCAAATCACAGACATCATCTCGGATCTGACTGGCGAACACATAAAGGTGGAATTCGTCATCAAGAAAATTTCCGCGCCATCGCCCGCGGCTCCTTTCTCCGGTGGAGATGATGAAGAAAACGAAACGAAGAAGCCGCATGCAGAGGTCTCCAGGACGGAAAAGGAACGTATCATTGATTACGAGGCAAGCAACCTTAATCCTCTCTATCGATTTGAAAACTTCATAGCCGGAGAGAACAGCGCCTTTGCCTACAGCGCGGCCATGGCCATATCGAAGAATCCGGGAGTCACCTACAATCCCTGCCTCGTCTACGGAGGAGTCGGCCTGGGCAAGACACATCTGCTCCAGTCAATCGGCAACTATATCCTTGAGAATAATCCTGAACTAAAGGTCGTCTACGTCACCGCGGAGATGTTCACCAACGAATTCATCCAGTCGATAGGTGATAAGAAGACCCAGGCATTCAAGAACAAGTACAGGAAAGTAGGGGTTCTTCTCATCGATGATATCCATTTCCTCCAAGGCAAGGATTCCACGCAGGAAGAACTTTTTCACACCTTCAATGACTTATACGACACGCACAAGCAGCTGGTGTTTACGTGCGACCGCCCGATAAGTGAGCTGAAGGATCTCACCTCCCGGCTACGCAGCAGGTTTGAACGTGGATTGAACGTCGATCTCCTTCCTCCTAACTATGAGACAAGAATGGCCATACTCAAGCGCAAGAGCGCGGAAAAGAACATGTCCATTCCGGATGATGTCCTTGATTTCATCAGCAGGAATGTCAATACGAATGTCCGCGACCTTGAAGCATCTTTGACCAAATTGATAGCCTATAGCACTCTTTTGAATAAAGAAATCACACTTGATATAGCAAAAGAGCAACTAAAAGCTTTTCCGGCACATAATGCGGCCAGCCCCAGCCTTTCCATTGAAACCATCATCCGTGTAGTATCCGACTATTTCAATGTCTCCACCTACGACGTAAAGGGGAAGAAAAAGACAAAGTCACTGATACAGCCTCGTCAGATTGCCATGTATCTGGCAAGAATTCTTTGCGAGTATTCCACATCAGAGATTGGCTCAGAATTTGGAGGAAAAGACCATTCTACCGTCATGCATGCCTACCAGAGGGTGGAAGGTATGATAAAGACAGATGAAGCGCTGAACCAGACTGTACAGAAGCTCATCAGGGAAATACGGGACTACAAGAAAAACTAACTATTTATTGGGATTGGCTACTGTGCATATCTTGTGTATAACATAGGGATAAAGTGTGCATCATCAGAGGATTTTTTTATAGGTTGTTGATAACCTGTGGATAAAAAGATAAGGAAAACACAAGTTATCCACAGGTTGTTAAAATAGCAAAATTTTTTCATGAAAGCATTTAATGGAGAAATTCACCGATTTGTGTGCTATTATTACTATTACTATTACTTTTATAAGAAGAGTAATAATAAGGAGCAGGAAAAATGAAATTCGTATGCCAAAAAGCCACCATATTCAAAGAAATAAGCCTTGCGCTGGACTTCACCAGCCAAAGAAATTCTCTTTCTATCGTGTCCAATGTTCTTTTAGAAACCAAAGAAAACTTGCTTGTTATCAAAGCTACGGATCAGAAAGTAGGATTCCATTCCCAAATACCCGTCGAGACACTTGAAGAAGGTTCCACCACTGTTTTTTGTGACAAGTTCCTTGGCATCCTCCGTTCACTTCCTGAAACTGATATTCTTTTTGAAGAAAAAAATGAAAAACTCTACATAGAACCTGTCGCCCAGAAAATGGACTTCCAGCTAAGAACCATAGGCTCCGACAAGTTTCCTGACCTTGAAGAACATTCTAATGTTCCTTTCTTCACCATCAGCCAGAAGGATTTCCTGGATATGGTGAACCAGACTATCTTTGCAATCAGTGAAGACGAGACACGCTATTACATGAGCGGCGTTTATCTGGAATACAATACCAGCAGCCTCATCATGGTAGCCACTGATGGACGACGTCTTTCTTACATCGAGAGAAAAATAGAAGAAACAATCCCTCGGTTTCCATCAGTCATCATTCCTGCCAAATTTCTCACTCTGATACGGAAAATGGCTACAGGTGAAGGAACTTTCAGACTTGGAGTCACGGAAAACACCATCTTTGCCAGTTTTGGAGGACAATTCATCTACTCTGCTTTGATAAATGGGAAGTTCCCTAACTACCGCAGAGTCATACCGGAAAGCCAATCTACTTCAGTCATAACGTCTGTTGCGGATATACTTGAAGCCGTGAAAAGAGTTTCCTTGTTCGTAGAAACGAAAGCAAAGAAAATTTTCCTTGACATTGACCAGAACGGAATTACCGTCAGTTCCGAGGAGAATGACCTTGGAATAGCTCGTGAGACTATTACGGCTGACTATTCGGGAGAACCTTGCAGGATTTCCCTGAATTATGGCTATATCATGAGTCCCCTTCGTGTCATGGAAGGTGAAAAGACAAGAATTTCCTTCACGGATACAGGAAAGGCCCTCACTCTTTCTCCTGAACCGGAACGGGATTATTTTCATATCATCATGCCCATGCAGCCGACCCAGACCGGGAAGTGATGAGAATACTTTCCCTGGACATTCATTGTTTCAGGAACATACGGAAAGCATCAGTAGACACGGATGCCCGTTCCGTTATGCTCGTCGGAGAAAACGGACAAGGCAAGACGAATTTTTTGGAAGCTCTTTATGTCCTGTGCTACGGAACGTCTTTCCGTACTCCGAACCTGCGGGAAGCGGTCAGCCACGATGGCAGGGGTTTTTCCGTAAAGGCTGATTTCGTCGATGATTCAGGTAATCATCATGAAATACAGGTGAAGCATGTACAGGGAAAGAGAAGTATTTTTATTGACAGAAAAGAAATATATGATAGGAAAGAACTTATATATACAATTCCCTGCATAGTGTTCTGTCATGATGACATTGAGTTTGTCCGTGGAGAACCGGAAGCCCGCCGCCGTTTCTTTGACCAGACCATGTCCATGTACAATCCTCTTTTCTTCGATGATTCCCGACGGTACAGGAACATATTGCGCCAGCGCAACGCTGCGTTGAAGGAAGGCAGGTTGTCCCTCGTTCCCATCTATGATTTCCAACTGGCTCGGTATGGCATGAGCATCCAGAAGGCAAGAAAGGCCGCCGTGAAGGAATTTAACGACATTTTTCCACGGATGTACCGGGACGTATCAGGAACAGACCTTGAGATCAGCGTTGAATATCAGCCTTCGTGGAAGATGGCGGAAAACGCCGAGGATGCGGAAGAAATACTGTCCCGTGCCTTGGAGAGGGATGTCAGGATGCAGACGACATGCAGTGGTGTCCATAGGGACAAGTTCATTGTCAAGGATGCTGACAGACCTTTTTCCCAGACAGGTTCAACAGGACAACTCCGTCTGGCGTCCTTAATCCTGCGGATGGCTCAGGCAGGCTTCTTTTTCGGCAAGACTGGCAAAGAACCTGTTCTTCTCATAGATGATGTCTTGCTTGAGCTTGATGTGACGCGAAGGGGTCGTTTTCTTTCCCATATAGAGGATTACAGCCAAGCGTTCTTCACGTTCCTTCCGGAAGAAAAATATTTTTCTTCACTGGAAGACGAGAAGATGCTGTCCTATACTGTGGAAGGAGGAGCCTTCCGGTGAAAGGAAAACAGGAACAGGATAGACGCCTGTCCCGCAAGGTGACGGACTTCTTCATGTTGTCCGAATCCATTGACGCTGTTCTCAAGAAACACAACCTCACAGAAAATCCTTACATGGTATTGTGCCGTCACTGGGATTCCCTGCTTGACGTACAGGCAAAAGGTAAGTCACGGGTGGCGGACCTGAAAGGAAGCAATCTTGTCATTGAAGTGATTCACCCGGCATGGGGTTCGGTCATAGAAATTAAGAAAGCCAGGATAATTGCTGACATACAGGAGAAATATCCTGGTTTGAACATAAATAATCTCAAGATAGTCATGAAATAGCTTACACGCGGGTGCTGTAATGCTGTTACATGTGGATGACATATTGACTGTTGACGCATTGAAGTCTATACTGCTTCACTCAAGGGCGTGCCCTTTTTTCAGTAACATCCCGCAGAAATGCGATTTATTTTGGAGATTTTCCCATGAGCAACAAAGGAAAGAGAACTTACCAGCCGAGTAAGGTGAAAAGAAACAGGAAGTTTGGATTCAGGGCACGCATGGAGACTCCCGGCGGGCGTCTGGTTCTTGCACGCAGGCGTGCGAAGGGCAGGAAGAAGTTATCCATCAGCGATGAAAAAAAGCCTTACTAAGAAGGAAATCGTAAAGAAACGACCGGAGATAGACCGTATTTTCAAGGCAGGAAAGAAATTTTCCTGTCCGGGGATACGGTTGCTCGTCTGTCCCAATCAGCTTGAGAACAACAGGATTGTCGTCATTCCCGTAAGGAAGTATGGAAATTCCGTCCAACGGAACAGAATACGAAGACAAGTCAAGGAAATATGGCGGCAGGAAAAACCTCAGATGCAATCCGGTTATGATTTTGCTTTCATCGTTTATCCGGGAAAAACTACTGCACATGACGCCCAAACAAAAAGAATCGTAACACTCTGTCAGAATGCCGGCGTCTATTTGTATAGGTAGATGCTGTTTTGTAGTGTCCGTACACTTTCATGTATGCATCATGTCATGTTTTTCCCTGATATCTGCTTTTCAAGTCGCCGTATATAGGAGATGTCATGGATAAGAAAACAATTCTCGCAGTGGTTTTATCGGTCATCGTCATATCTGTGGGAATGTCCATACAAATGATGCTTACTCCCCCTGCCGCCCAAGAAACGCCCGTTTCCGAGGTCGTGCCTGTTGCGGAGCCATTGGAAGAACCAGCTATCCACATGATTTCCTCAACGGATCAGGCATGGGACACAGGGCTTCCCGGTTCCTTCATTGCCATCGGGGACAATCCTTCCCGTTCTCCGTTTATCTTTGAGAATGAAGAATTCATCATCACCTTCGACCCTGTCGGAGCTTCGGTTTCCAGCATCAAGCTGAAAAAGCACCTTGATGGCAAAGAGCCGGTCGAGATGCTTTTCCGCTCTCCTTCCGACCACAATGCTTTCCTTCTCTATGCCGGTGGTGACAGAACGCGTCCCCTTGATACGGTATTTTCTTATTCCGTTTCTGGAAATGAAGTTACGTTCACGCGCAATTTTGCTGTCGTCGGAGAAGACGGACGTGCCCTCCCTGGACATTTCACCCTGACGAAACGATTCCGTTTCGGTGGAGCAGGTGAGTATTTGTTTGAAATCAAGGTAGGCGCCACCAACAGTGAAAACAAGGCGGTTCCCCTGTCTTTTGACAATAATGCCTATACCTTGGCTTTCGAGCCTCAGATTGGTCCCGCTTTTGAAAAACTGGACAATTATAATTACCGACGCCTCTACATCCGTAATGACGGAGGGAAACGGACACAGCCCAAGCTATCCAATGGAATCTATCAGACGACTGCCGGTATTTCCTGGACGGCTGTCGTAGGCAAGTATTTTTCCGTCATCGCCATTCCTGACGCTACCCGCTATACCACGACCTTGGCGGAACGTTCTGATGAAAACTCAACGGTACCACAGACTTCCAGCATCTACCTGACCCGTCCTGCCGTTCGCAGCGCGTCCTTTGAGGATACTTTCCTCTTTTATATCGGGCCGCAGCTGAAGCAGAACATGGATATCTACAACAAGGCTGATTCCAACAGTTTCCAGCTATCGGAGCTTCACCTGGAGCAAGTGTTGGATACAAGCTCCTGGTTGGGATGGCTTGAAACCATCCTTAAGGGAGTATTGCAGCTTTTCTACAAGGTCATTCCTAATTATGGCGTGGCAATCATCCTGCTGACGTTGCTCACCCGTGTCCTCATGCATCCTCTAAACAAGAAGTCGATGGCTTCGACAGCAAGGATGTCCGCATTATCTCCACAGATGGATGAGTTGCGGAAGAAATATGCGGATAATCCTCAGAAATTGAATGAAGCGACAGCGGCGCTGTACCGCAAGGAAAAGATAAATCCTCTCGGAGGATGTCTGCCCATGTTGCTTCAGTTCCCCATCATGATTGCCCTCTACGGCTTGCTGAACAAGCATTTTGAGTTGCGCGGAGCCATGTTCATTCCAGGATGGATACCCGATCTGTCAGTGCCTGATACGGTGCTTACATTCTCCTTCAACCTCCCGTTCTTGGGGAACCAATTGCATATCCTGCCGATTTTGTATGCAACCAGCATGATTTTCTCCATGAAGCTGAACCCATCTTCAAGTGGGGCGGCTGGATCGCAGGCTTCCACTATGAAGTTCATGATGTACGGCATGCCTCTCATCCTGTTCTTCACGTTGTACAACGCGCCTTCTGGATTGTTGCTCTATTGGTCGTCGGTCAACCTCATCTCGATGCTTCAGCAGAAGTTTACGAACAAGAAGACGGTGCTGGCTTCGGCAGAAAAAGACAAGGATGCGGCCAAGACTCTCAGCTTTCCCGTGAACAAAGGGAAAAAGAAAAAGTGATCAATGTGAGGAGATTCCGGCCACATGGCCGATGTCTCCATGGAGTAATACATGGTAAGAGAATTTGAAGGAAGGACAGAACAGGAAGCTATCGACAAAGCGATAGATGAACTGCACATCGAGCGTGAGGATTTTGATGTTGAAATCATTGAAAATACCCGCAAGAGCCTCTTTAAGAAAGGGATGGTGAGGATTCGTGTCCATATCGGAGATGATGAGCCGATGGCAGACGAGGATTTTCCCTCCTATGACAATGATGCTCCCCGTCGTTCCCGTGGCCGGCAGCAGAAGTTTGTTGCTGAAGATGACGCGGAACGCGCCGTGGTGGAATTCATTGCAGGCATCCTTGAGAGGATGGGGTATCCTGGGGAAGTGAGCATAGCTTCCCGCAAGGATGCCAAGCTGGGTTTGAACATTGAAAGCGAGCATTCCAGCATCATCATCGGTCGCAAGGGAAAGAATCTTGACGCTCTCCAGATGATGGCCAATGTCTTCATCGGGAAATTTGATTCCGACCGGAAGGTGGTCATTGACAGCGAGGACTACCGGATGCGCCATGAGGAGCAGCTGATACGCGTGGCGTTCAGGACGGCGGAGCAGGTCAAGAATTCTGGTCGCAGCCGTCTGCTGGAACCCATGAATCCGTTTGAGAGGCGGCTCGTCCATACCGCCTTGGGGGATATGGAAGGCATCGAGACCAAGAGTGAAGGTGAAGGACTGTACAAGCAGATCCGTATCACGTTCCATGGCATGAGATAATCAGTCTCCCTCCCGAAGCGGATGACGCGAGCCTCGACCCATTGGGTTGAGGCTCGTTTTTTTTCGAAAGAGACCGGACGGAAATTGACAGAGTCCCGTCCCAGGCACGAATTATGTTCAGAGGTATATGATCACTACATACAGAAGGAGAAGGGTATTCCGACCCTCATTGTTTCTTGACAAATGAAAAACAGTCTTGTAAAGTGAAATGTACGTACAATGATACATTATATTACATATCAGTGATACAGTACTATCATATTGGCCAAGAAGGAAGAGAAATGTATATACCAGCAGCTAAACCAACTATGTACTTCATTGGAGTAACAACAGGGAAATCATCCATCATGAAGGTTTTCCCTGAATGGATGAAGTATTTTGGCATTGACGCAATGATTAAAGGCATTGATTTCTTACCTCATGATGACCCTCAGAAATACAGGGACGTCGTATCTTTCATCAAAGAAGATCCCAAATCTCTGGGAGCATTGATTACAACACACAAAATTGATTGCTTTCGGGCTTCCCGCGAGATGTTTGATGATGCAGATGACTATGCGACCTTGCTTGGGGAAGCGAGTTCTATCAGCAAGCGAGGAAACCAACTTTGGGCTCATGCAAAAGACCCCATATCCAGCGGCTTGGCTCTGGAAGCTTTCATGCCAAAACAGCATTGGATTGAAAATCCTGAAGCGACCATGTTGATTCTTGGCGCTGGAGGAAGCTCCCTTGCTCTTACGTTATACCTCATTAATAAGGCCAAAACCAGTAAAGATGTGCCCAAAAACATCATCGTTACCAATAGAAGCGAAAAAAGGCTGAATGAGATGAAGCTCCTGCATAGTCGCTTTGATATGCCATTCACAATCACGTATTGTCTCTGTCCGACAGAAGCGGATAACGACAAGCACGTGGAAAATCTTGCGGAAGGTTCTTTAATTATAAATGCGACAGGTTTAGGAAAGGATGGTCCGGGATCCCCTCTTACCAATGACGTACTATTTCCCAAAAATAGTTATGTATGGGAGTTCAATTATCGGGGAGACTTGGTGTTTTTGGAACAAGCCGCTGCACAGAAGGAATCTCGGAATCTCGTGATTGAAGATGGCTGGATATATTTTATCCATGGATGGACACAGGTGATTTCTGAGGTTTTCCATATTGATATCCCTTCCGAAGGTCCCACGTTTGAAAAACTGAGTGACATTGCACGTAGTATTCGTTAAGCGCGTTCTCAAAAGAAGAAAAAATTAGGAGAAAAAGAAAAAATGACACCAAAGACTACATTCTTTGATCTTCAGACAGGGTTTGCTCCAGAAACAGAGTCTGTGTCTCTCAAGCGATCGCTTTCCACGATTAAAAGTATTTTTTCTAATCAGGAGAAGGCGGAAGAAATCCTAAGCTCCGAAGACCGGTTGGTATATGAATTTTATGATCTGGGTATTCCTGAGAAGGAAGGGAACATAGCATATGGGACGAGTATTCTTTATCCTGGTAAAGTAGGAGATGAGTTCCATATGACGAAAGGACATTTTCATACGATTTTAGATACTGGTGAAGTATATTATTGCTTGAAAGGGCATGGAATGATGATGATGGAAAATCCTGAGGGTGATGTGGAATATCGGGAAATGAGGGCAGGTCATTCTGTATTTGTTCCGGGAAGATATGCTCATCGGACAATCAATGTATCCGACACGGAGGTTTTCGTTACATTTTTTGCTTTTCGCGCTGATGCCGGGCATGACTACGGGACAGTTGAAAGCAAAGGCTTCAGAAAGCTTGTGGTTTCCGATGGCCAAGGTGGTTACAAAATCATCGACAACCCAAAATGGAATAGTATCTAGGCCATTGCGACTGAAACGCTTGGCGGATGCTTGGGAGAGGGAAACAAGCACGCATTCTCCCAGAGGAGAAAACCATGAGACGGATTATATGTACCCAGAGAAAAGAGGATGTGAAGAAGTGGTTAGAGCTTCCTTTTTCTTCTCAGGCGGGGACTGTGGAATTTGTTTGGTTGGGGCAAGCTGGGTTTATTTTCAGAACCAGGGAAAGTAGTCTGTGCATCGATCCTTATCTGTCCAACTCTCTTTGGGAAAAATATAAAGATGCTCATTTCACGCATGAACGTATGGTTCCGATACCTTGTGAACCTGAATATTTGGCAACGGTAGATGTAATAGCAAGTACACATGGTCATACGGATCATATGGACAAAGGAACTTTGGAAAAAGTCTATGGGAACCATCAGGATTCTCCTCTCTATGTCTGCCCTCGTGCCGAGATAGAAAAAGCAGTTGCCAGAGCCGTCCCCATCAGTCGGATTGTTGCTCTTGCCGCATATGAGACGCTTGGTTTTGGCAGACCCCCCGGTCACAAATTCTCTCTTTCCGCAATTCCTTCCGCTCATGAGACCCTTGGCAAGGATTCCTATGGGAATGATTATTTTCTTGGATATATCATGCATTTTGATGGAATGAAAATCTACCATAGTGGAGATTGCATACCATATGAAGGTTTGGAAGATCTTTTGCGTGAATATGGGATTGATGTAGCATTCCTTCCGGTGAATGGCCGGGATCAGTACCGTAATGATCATGGAATTCCGGGGAATTTCACTATTGACGAAGCATTGACTCTTGTCAAAGTCCTTGAAGGACCATTGCTTGTCCCCCATCATTTTGGTATGTTTACATTCAACTCCATCGAACCGGAAGCCATAGAGCAATGCGTAGAGTCAAACGGTATCAAAATTGGCGAGGATGTTGTGGTTCCGCAGATAGGAAAGGTTTATACGTTATCATATGATAAAGGATGATAAAGAAATGGATGGTAGCGCTCTTTTTAATAAAACGCTAAACAAAGATATTCCTATCCCTTTATACCTTCAATTGAAAGAATTCCTGATGGAATTAATTACAAATCATGGTGATCAGGCCTTTCTCTTGCCTTCGGAAGCACAACTATGTGAGCATTTCCAGATTTCCCGTTCCACGGTAAGACAGACTATGGGAGAACTGACCAGTGAAGGTCTCATATCCAGACAGAAAGGGCGAGGCACCGTTACGCTTCCTCAGAAAATCAACCAAAATTTTTTGTATGTCCTTGAAAGTTTCAATGAAGAAATGAAAGGCAAAGGTTTGATTCCCCATACCAAAGTATTGAGTTGCTCTTTAGAAAAAGCGTCCCCTGCTGTTGCCCACGTTCTGGATTTACCAGAAAATGATCAAATCATTCAATTAGTACGACTGCGGGGAGTGGATAATGAACCTATGGTTCTTGTGATTACCTGCTTGCCTGCTTCCAGGTATGGTCTTGAATCAATCATCAATGAAGATTTTTCACAGGTATCCTTATACAAAGTAATGGAAGAAAAATATTTAGTTTCTATTGTTTCTACAAGGAGGACAATAGAAGTAAAGATAGCGGGCGACTTTGAGTCCAAGCATCTGAACATTCCGATTCATTCTCCTTTACAGTACATTGAAACTGTCGCGTGTACGGACGGTGGAGTCCCAGTAGAATTTTCCCGTGCTTCTTACAGGGGAGACTTAAGCCGATTCATGATAGAAGTCAAACGGAAGCGCATCTGATTCTCCTGGCATTCTTTTTGAGAAAAACATAAGAGTTGCCAACACAAAAGAACATGAAATTATGTGTCAGCAAGATGGACTCTAAAAAATCTTGACTTACGATGAATATACGATACCATGGCTTTGCATACATACATTTGGATACATTTGTGGATATGAAATTTGTCGCCAAGATTTTATTCTGAAGGACATATCTTGGAAGCAATGCTTGAAGCGGTTTGTTCTCCTGAAGGAAGAAAAAAGAACGGGGTAATGATTGATATGGAGAACAATATCTTGCGTGAAAATAGTAGCATTAGTTTGGATGGAACAAAGCATGCATTTCAGGAAGAACCCCGGAGCGCTGAAGTGTCTTCTGTTCGTGAAATAGTCTCTGCATCCTGGTTAAGATGTCGCAGGAATGGGATGAATCCACATACTACTATGCTTCAATCAATATCTTCTGAAATTCTAGCGGAAAAGAAAAAGATATTCAGAGAGATGACTAAGGCAGCCCTTCCCCATCTCCATAAACTGTTCAAACTTTTTGGGAATGAAAAAGCATTCATTCTCTTGGTCGATGCTGATTCAGTGGTGCTTGAGTATCTCTATGCGGAAAACGGTTCCGTAGCAACATACGTGCCTGATGCTGGAGACTTGTTCTCGGAGGACTCTGCGGGAACAAATGCTATCGCGCTCTCATTGATGACTGATTCTCTTTCATATGTACAAGGATGTGAACACTGGCTTGAGAAATACTATGATATTATGTCTGTTGCCGCGCCTTTACATGTAAATGATGGTGTCGTGGGAACAATTGCCTTGGTATGGCTTAAATCAGCGGAGCAAAATCTCAGCCTTGCTTTATCACTGGTTGAATCGACCGTTTATGGTATAGAACGGGAAAGCATGATACAGAATCTTCTGAGTGCCCAAACGCTCGTGGTAACACAACAGAGGATGGTTCTTGATTTTGTAGATACCGGGCTGATAGCCATTAGTAAAAACGGAGAAATTCGTCAGATTAACCAACAAGCTCTGACCATTTTCCATGAAAAAGGAATATGGGAAGGGCGGGGGATCGCAGAACTGGTGAATTCACCTGGAAATTTTTTTGATCTGCTTTGTAATACACCAGTTTTGGAAGAACATGATGTTCCCGTTCACATCGGAGATATCTACATCCATGTGGCATTCTCCACATTTATCATGAAGGCGAATCAAGTGGATATCTGGATGATCATCAGGTGTCGAGAGTTTCGTACTGTGAAAAAACTGATGAACAAAGTGTCTCATAATGTGGCTTATTATTCTTTTGAAGATATAATCAGCGAAGCGGATACCATGAAAGAACCGCTCAAACTGGCCAAGTTAGCGAGTAAGGCAACATCGAATGTCCTTGTCACTGGAGAAACGGGAACAGGTAAGGAACTTCTTGTACAGAGCATCCATAATGGCGGTTCTCGACGGGGCAAGCCCTTTGTTGCCATCAATTGCGGAGTTGTTTCACGAGAACTAATTCGCAGCGAACTTTTTGGGTATGAAGGGGGAGCGTTTACAGGAGCGAAAAGTACCGGCAGTATGGGTAAGTTTGAGCTTGCGGATGGAGGTACTTTGTTCTTGGATGAAATTGGGGAGATGCCGGCCGATGTCCAGGCGGTGCTTCTCCGTGTCCTTCAGACGCATCAGGTTACACGTGTGGGCGGTAAATATCCTATTCCTGTCGATGTTCGTGTCATCGCTGCGACGAACCGGGATCTTGAGCAAGATGTTCGCGATAATTTTTTTCGGGGAGATTTGTATTATCGACTGAATGTTCTCTCCATAATCCTTCCTCCTTTACGGGAAAGAGGAAAGGACATACAGTTGCTTGCTGATTTTTTTGTAGAAAAATACGTGGAAGAAAAAGACGGTATAAGTATAAAGATTTCTCCGGAAGTCTACGATGTTTTTGATGGTTATCCATGGCCGGGAAATATAAGGGAATTGGAGAACGTTATTCATCGTGCGATTCTGCTTTCCGAGGATGGTATTGTCAGGAGACACCATCTTCCGACAAATCTTCAAGCGTGGTGGAATGGTAACAAAGAGCAGAAACTTATTTATTGTCAGGCTGATTTGCCAAAGATTGATGACATGAAAGCTGTGCTGGTTCGGAATGCTTTGAAGGACTTTTCAGGGAATGTGAAAAAAGTGGCATCCTATCTGAATCTCTCTAGAGGAACAGTCTATAATATGATGAAAAAATATGGTTTTGATGGCGATACATATAGGGATATGACAAGGAAATGACAGGATACGGGGAGAAACCCGGAAAAGTGTTCAATAATTGATTTATTTTTTTTGACATGTCAAAAAAATAGACACAAAAAACAAAGGAAAGACTCCAGAGTTTTCATCAAAATCAAGTCAGCTGTATCTAAAACATTAATAAAAAGGTAATACATAGCGGTTTTCTCTGGTTTTCACTGAAAGAAAAACTTTTGGCATGTTTCTTGCTATGTAGTATATCAGGTTGGGAAATTCCCAAAGGAGGATGTATGAAGAAAGTGCTGAAAAAGGTTGCGCTTGTGTGTCTGGTTGGAATGATTGCCATGGGTTCCTTGATGGCGCAGGGGCGTGGAGAACAGGCTGCTTCCGGGCCAAAAAATCAGAAGCCTTATAACATTGCCGTTATAATCAAGGCAACGGATTCCGATTTCTGGCAGTATTTGCTTGTTGGAGCGCTGAACTATGCTGTCGAGCATCCGGATGTTGTAAAGGTCACAACGTATGGACCTCCATCTGAAGCAGACATTGATCGTCAGGTTACGATTCTTGAGAACGTGATTTCTACTAATCCTGATGCAATTGTCATTTCTTCAACAAGTTCTGACGCGACAGTTCCGGCGCTTGAAAAAGCATATGCCGCAGGAATCAAAATCATCACTGTGGATAATAAGGTCAACACGGACAAGGTGCATACTTTTCTTGCTACTGACAACGTTCTTGGTGGTTCTTTGGCAGCAGACAAGATGGTTGAGTATTTCAAGAAGAATGACATCCCGACACAAGGAAGGAAGGTTGCCATTGTCGATGCAATGGCAGGTGTCCAGGTTCTTACTGTCAGGACAAATGGATTTATCAATCGCATGAAGCAGATTGCTCCAGAAATTGAAATCATCGCGCCTCGTTATGTCGATAATGATATCTTGAAGGCGATGAATGTCACCAATGATTTGATTACGACTCATGGGGACAGTTTGATTGGTATTTTTGGCAATAATAACCACTCGGCGGATGGTGTTGCCCGCTCTGTCGCGGAAAGGAACCTTGGCAACAAGATTATAGTCACGGCTTATGATTCTGATCCTGAAGAAGTTGCCGCCATCAAGAGTGGCGTTGTAAAAGCCATCATGGTACAGGATCCATATGGTATGGGATACAAAGGAGTTGATTTCGCTGTACGTGCCATCGAAGGAGCGACATTGCCGGAATATGTTGATACCGGAGTTGTCATTGTTGAGCAACACAATGTAAATGATTCTGCCGTTCAGGGTATCTTGGATCCGTTTACAATGAAAAAATATTGAGAGACAACATAGAATTCTTGCCCGGATTTGTCCGGGCAAGATTGTTTTTGAAGCCAAGTCGAGGAAAATCTCTAGTCTTTCATATACGCGAGGCAAGACAATGAATGATGGGACTCTTTTACAACTTAAAAATATTTCAAAGAGCTTTCCGGGAGTAAAAGCCCTGGATAATGTAAGCTTCTCTATCTGTCCGGGGGAAGTTCATGGATTAGTGGGTGAGAACGGGGCAGGAAAATCAACAATCATCAAAATCATCATGGGGGTTTATCAACGTGATGGTGGTGAAATGTTGCTGGATGGAGAAGATTATTCACCTCACAATGTCATTGACTCGGGGAAAGTGGGGCTGAGTACAGTCTATCAGGATTTGAATCTGGCAACGCATCTCTCCATCGGAGAAAATTTCTTCATGGGAGATTTCCCAAAGAAAAAAACTGGATTGATTGATTGGGACAAAGTTCATGGGGATGCTCGCGCAATATTGGAAGATTTACATATCAATGTTGATACCAGGTTGAAAATCACAGAGCTTTCTCCCGCTGTACAGGAAATGGTTGCAATCGCCAAGGCAGTCCATGGAAAGGCACGCTTGGTTGTTTTTGATGAACCCACCGCGTTGCTGAGCAACGAAGAAGTCGATATCCTTTTTTCCATCATCAGAAAATTGAAATCTGAAGGGGTAGCCATCCTCTATATTTCACATCGGTTGGAAGAAATCTTCAGGGTTTGTGATACTGTCACGGTTTTCAAAGATGGTAGACATGTAAAAACTTTGCCCGCGAAGGAAACCAACCAAGAAGATTTAATTGCGCTTATGGTCGGTCGCGCTTTGACCAACATGTATGATATTGAACATCATGTCTCTGATAAAGAGGTTCTGAAAGTAGCGAATTTTTCCAGGGCAAAAGCTTTCGATGATATTTCCTTCTCAGTCAATGCTGGAGAAATATTTGGAATGTTTGGTCTGGTCGGTTCAGGAAGAACGGAAGTCGTCAGGGCAATTTTTGGAGCGGATCCCAAAGATAAAGGGGACGTGTTCCTCAATGGTAAACAACTTCAGATTGAGAAACCTCTTGATGCAATATCAGCAGGAATCGGATTGGTACCGGAAGACAGGAAGCAACAAGGATTGGCGATGTCTTTGTCCGTCAAGAAAAATATCAACCTTGCTTCATATAAAAGTATTTCACGCTTCTCCTTTATAAATAGCAAGAAAGAGCAGCAGCGCGCCCTTCTTTATCAGAACAGGCTTCGGATCAAGACACCACATGTTGACCAGATAGTGAAGAATCTATCCGGTGGTAACCAGCAGAAAGTAGTCATCAGCAAATGGCTGTGTGGAAAAAGTCAGGTTTTTATTTTTGATGAGCCGACCGTCGGCGTTGATGTAGGAGCGAAACAGGAAATTTATCAATTGATTGAGAGTTTAACGAAAGACGGACATGCGATAATCATCATTTCTTCTTATTTGCCGGAAGTTATGGGTCTTTCAGATAGGATAGGAGTTTTTCATGAAGGGAAAATGGGGCGGATAGTCCCTCGTGAAGACTTTGAGGAAGAAAAACTCCTGCGTTATGCATCAGGGTTGAAATAAAAACCAAGCCCATTAATGGGCTTTATTATTAGGAGAAAAATAATGCTTAATGGAAATGGTATCAGAAAAAAATTATATAGTTTTCAAGAGTTGAATTTATTGGTCATTGTCATCGTGCTTATGGTTTTTCTCTCATTTGTGACTAAAAATTTTCTTACTCTGATGAATTTAGAGAATTTAGTCCGTCAGACAGCGATAAATGGTATCATCTCGCTTGGTATGACTTTCATCATCATGTCAGGGGGCATCGACTTGTCTGTTGGTTCAATTCTTGGTATCGCAAGCATTGTGGTTTCCAAGTTCCTGGTTGGAGGAATGCCAACTTTTCCGGCATTTATCGTTACTTTGGCTGTAGCAGCTTTTTTGGGAGCTGTAAATGGTCTGGTAATTCACTACGGCAAAATTCCTCCGTTTGTAGCGACTCTTGGAATGTCACAGGCTGCGCGTGGTATTGTAATGCTTCTGTCTAATGCCCGTATGGTTGCCGGGTTGCCCAAAAAGTTTACTGAATTTGCCCAGAATCACTTCTTGGGGATTCCTAATCTTTTTTTCGTGTGGCTGGTCATCATTCTGATTACATACATCATTACTTCCCGGACAACATTTGGAAGAAACGTTTTTGCCGTGGGGAGCAACCGGGAGGCTGCCCGCCTGTCCGGTATCAGCATTCCGAAAGTGACCATTATGGTTTATCTGATTGGCGGCTTACTTGCTGGGATTGCAGGTATCTTGATGACTTCTCGCCTGGGAAATGGGATTCCTACGGCAGGGCAAGGGTATGAGACGGATGCCATAGCTTCAGCGGTTGTCGGTGGAGCCAGTCTGAGTGGTGGCGCCGGAACCATCCTTGGAACAGTCTTGGGTGCAATGCTCATTTCTGTAATTCAAAATGGGGGGAACTTGCTCGGTATCAATCCTTTCATTCTCCAGATTGTCATTGGCGTGCTGATTGTTGCTTCCGTATGGATTGACCAGAGCAGAAAGTCATAAGGTGAGGCAGTATTTTTTCTCTTGAGGATGAATCTTTATTGAAATAGGTGGTAAACGATGAGCAAATATATACTTGCACATGACTTAGGTACATCAGGAAATAAGGCAACACTGTTTGATGATGAAGGAAAGATGGTTGCTAGTGCTGTATATCCATATTCAATGAAGGTTTTTAATGGTAACTGGGCTGAACAGAATCCCCAGGACTGGTGGAATGCGGTATGTTATTCCTCTCGGTCAGTCTTGGCGTCCATTCCTCCGGGAAAGCTCGCAGGAGTTTCTTTCAGCGGTCAAATGATGGGATGTCTCTGTGTTGATTGCAATGGAGAGCCTTTGCATGATGCTCTTATATACTGTGACCAACGTAGCGATGTACAGGAAAAAAAGTTCATCGAAAAGATGGGATTCCAAAATATATTCACTATTACCGGACACAGGCCAAGTTCTTCGTACAGCCTCACCAAGCTTTTGTGGATAAAAGAGAACCTTCCAGATGTATATGCCAAAACCAACAAGGTTCTTCAAGCAAAAGACTATATGAACTTTCTCCTGACCGGAAATATGTTCACAGACTGGAACGATGCATCGGGTACTAATGCTTTTGATATCAGGACATTCTCCTGGTCTCAAGAAATACTTGATGGAATGGGAATAAAAGGAACATTGTTTCCGGATGCCGTACCATCTCACACTGTCATTGGAAGGGTTAGCAAAAAAGCTTCCGAAGTAACGGGAATTCCGGCGGGAACCCCTGTGGTTGTTGGTTCGGGAGATGGCGGCAGTGCTTCTATGGGAGCTGCTTCCATTTCTTTTGGGAAGCCATATTGTTACATGGGGTCGTCTTCATGGGTATCGATAGCATTGGATCGACCATTTAAGGACAAGATGGATTCAGCATTCAATTGGGCACATCCCGTCCAAGGCATGTACCAACCATGCGCGACAATGCAGACGGCGGGAAGCGCGATATCTTGGTTTTGCCAGACGTTTTTTGGATCTACGGAAGGAAAGGATTTGGATCACATGGGCGCACTTGCGGAAACATCTCCCACTGGAGCCAATGGACTGTATTTCTTACCCTATCTCCTTGGCGAAAGATCTCCATGGTGGGATTCGCATGCTCAAGGGACTTTTGTCGGGATGAACCTGAATACATCTTTCTCTGATTTTTGTCGCTCGGTCTTTGAAGGTATAGCTATGAATCTCAATGCTTCCTTGAAATTCATGCTTGGGGCTGTTCCTGACCGTAGCCTCATGTTCATTGGCGGTGGAGCCCAGGGAAAAGCTCTCCGCAGGATACTTGCGGATGTTTCTGGCTGTACTGTTCAGATTCCTAAATATCTCACTGAAGCCACAAGCATGGGAGCTGCCCTGCTCGGTGGCGTCGGGACGGGAATCTATAAAGATTATTCTATCATCGAAAAAATGAATCCTATTGTGGAAACCATTGAGCCTGATATGGAAAAACATGAGTTCTACAAGAAACATTCAGAAAATATGGCAGGTGCTTACCAGTCTTTGAAACAGTGGTATCCACAAAACATGCATATTGGCTAGACGAAATCCAATTTCTGTAGAACCAGTTTGTACTGTCAATACACAGAACCAATGTCCAAGGAGTCAACATGAGTCGGAAGTACATCCTTTCTCATAATCTCGGAACAACAGGGAACAAGGCTGTTCTATACGATGAGAATGGGCAAATAGAACGCTCTTGGTTATCATCGTACCGGTCTCATTATTTTCCGGGGAATAAAGTTGAACAGGTTCCTGATGACTGGTGGAAGGCCGTGTGTGAATCTACCTATCGGGTCATGCGGGGGATTAATGAAAAATCTGTTCAGGTAGTGACATTCAGTGGTCAGATGATGGGCTGTCTATGTCTTGATCAGCACGGGGAGCCTGTCGGGAACTCCATCATATGGGCGGACAGCAGAGCATCACGCGAGGCAAAAGCCTTGGCTGCACAGATTGATGAAAGGCTTTTCTACCAGATTACCGGGCACCGGATTAGTTCTTCATATTCGGCGGAAAAAATCTTATGGATTATGAATCACGAACCTGAACGGTTTCGCATGACTTCCAAAATAGTCCAGGCAAAAGATTATATAGTTTACAGATTGACAGGTCAGCTTTATACGGATTTCTCAGATGCATCAGGTACGCATCTGCTTAATATAGAAGAAAAGCGGTGGTCACGTACTATCTTGTCTATACTTGGGTTAAGTGAAGATCTGCTTCCGGATATCGTACCATCTACCCAGTCAGTCGGAAAAATCACCTTTGAAGCAGCAGAACAGACAGGCCTTCTTCCAGGGACGCCTGTCGTCATTGGTGCCGGAGATGGAATCTGTGCTGCTATTGCAGCGGGGTGTACCGATGTTGACGATGCCTATCTCTATTTTGGATCTTCGGCGTGGATTGGACTCTGTAAAGAAAAACCGTATCTTGACGAACAATTCAGAATCTTCAATTGGGCAGGGATTGATGAGAAACGTTATTCGCCATGCGGAACAATGCAGGCGGCGGGAGCTAGTCTTGATTGGCTGAAAGACGAAATGGCTCAGGATGAAATTTCCCAGGCTATGGTTCAGAAAATCGCTCCACAGACTTTGATTGAACAAGAGCTGCTACAATCCTCACCCAGTGCTAATGGCCTTATTTTTCTGCCTTATTTGCTGGGAGAAAGAAGTCCGTATTGGAATCCCAATGCGAAAGGGGCGTTCATTGGATTGCAGAAAAATCATACGAAAGCAGATATTTACCGGGCGGGTTACGAAGGAGTGGCGTTGAATCTGAAAATAATCTGGAAATCCCTTTTGCCAATAATCAATGCTAAAGAACTTGTCCTTACCGGAGGGCAAGCAAACAGTATTTTCAACAGGCAACTGATTGCAGATGTATTGGACATTCCAGTTTTGACGACTAACCATATCGGTGACAGCAAGAATTTTGGAGCAGCGATTATCGGTGGAATAGGGATTGGCATGTATGATGATGTTTCTGTGGCAAAGAAACTAACGGTGAAAGAAAGTCGGTTAGAACCTAATCCGGAAAATGTCAGGATTTATGAAAAACTTATTGGTATTTTTGAAGATGCATACAAATCACTGGAAAGCATCTTCCTCAAATTAGATCAATACAATGCATGGAGGAACTCACGTGAAATACAATAACGGCATATTATATGTAGCGGGCGTGGACAAAGCGTGCGAAAGGGTTGGTTTGGATTTCAATGTCGTATTCGGGGATATCGCAATACATTCTGACAGTCCTTATCGAAACCATGACTGGCAAGTCAGGGAAAATAAAGATTTCATTGTTATTAATGCAGTTCCAGATGCTGAAAACGTCGATTGTCTTTTCTGGGAAGAGTGGTATCTCCATGAGGGAGAGATTCATCATCACTTGTTGTCCTTATGGAAACCAGAAGTCTGGGATGAACAATTCATCGGACCTGAAGATGATGACTTGCATCCGGATATTGCTTTCTCCCGTACCTGGTATGTGCGTGACTTGAAGGATATGACACCTGTTCTGCTCAGGAGATAGAAGATGGAATATCGTTATTTTGGAAACACAGGCATACAGATTAGTCCTCTTGGATTCGGTGTACAGACTTTTGGATGGAATGTAGGGAAGAAAGAGGCTATCAGGCTTTTCCATAAGTATACCGAATGGGGCGGAAATTATTTTGATACAGCGGATTCTTACAATGAAGGAAAATCAGAGGAAATCCTTGGGGACTGTCTGGTTGAAAGCAAGAAACGTAATGATCTGATTATAGGAACAAAAGTATTTTTCCCAACGGGACAAACCCCAAATGACTCCGGAGCAAGTCGTCGTCACTTGATTTCCAGTGTAGAAACCAGTCTAAGACGGCTCAGGACAGAATGGATAGACTTATTGCAGATACATTGTTTTGATGCGCGTACCCCGGCAGAAGAAACTTTACGGGCATTGGATGATTTAGTGAAGTCGGGAAAGGTTCGCTATATTGGCGCATCCAACTATACTCCATCGGAAATGATGCGGGCGCTGATGATTTCCCAATTTCAGAGGATGAACTCATTTGTTTCACTGCAAACGGAATATAGTCTGCTGGTTCGTTCTCCTGAGTGGGAGCTTCTTCCGTTATGTCAGGAAAATGGCGTGGGTGTCTTTGCATGGTCTCCTTTGGCCGGCGGTTGGCTGACAGGAAAATATCGGCGAGATGTCATTCCGGAAAACAGTCGGGCTGGTCGGAAGGATCGGTGGGATGACGCAACCGAACAGAGAGGGACTGAGAAAGCCTATGATATCATAGATTGTCTTTTAGCTATTTCTTCTGAACTCAAAGTAACGCCAGTTCAGATTAGTCTTGCATGGATGCTCAGGAATCAGGACGTTTTTCCTCTGATTGGAGCCCGTACAGTGGAACAGCTGGACGAAAATCTGAAAAGTGTTGAAGTTCGTCTGAACAAGGCTCATATCCAAGCATTGAATGATGTGAGCAATCCGGGATTGCCGGCTCCTTATAGTTTCATTGAAAGGTATGGTCGGAAAGATAAAAGAAAAAACGTATTGTAGCATGAGGAAATAGCGTGAGGAAAAAGAATACATGAAAGAACCTTTAAAAATAATGATTGTTGGAAGTTTTGTGGTAGATTTGATGGCTCGTTCTGAAACGCTGCCCATACCAGGACAGACGGTCAAGGGCTCTTTTTTCAAGATGGGGCCAGGAGGAAAAGGTTCTAACCAGGCAGTTGCGGCATTTCGTTCAGGAGGAGACGTATCTTTTTTAACAAAAATCGGAAGGGATCTTTTTTCTTCTGTTGCACTTGATTTCTATCATTCTGAAAAGATGGATACTTCCCTTGTTTTTAAGGATGCTACGCAGAACACAGGAATCGCGCTTATAATGGTAGATGAAAAATCACAGAACAGCATATCAGTGGTTCCTGGCGCTTGCAGTTCCATAACTTTTCAGGAAATCACGAAAGCTTCCGGAGTTTTGAAGCGTGCCAAGGTTTTTCTTACTCAGCTTGAAACAAATTTAGATATCATCCCCTATGCAGTAGGAAAAGTACGAGAAAACCAAGGAACGACTATTTTGAATCCAGCTCCGGCTCAACCATTATCTGATGCGTTTCTTGCTTTGTTTGATATCATCACGCCAAATGAGACAGAAGCTTCAATTCTCTCAGGAGTCAAGGTTGTGAACCGAGAAAGCGCTGAAAAAGCCGCGGACGTCCTGATAGGCAAAGGAGTGAAAACAGTTCTCATCACCATGGGGGCGCAAGGGGTTTTCCTAAAAGAAAGAGGATCACGGTCACAATTTTTTCCAGCACTTCCTGTCAAGGTTATCGATACGACGGGAGCCGGGGATGCCTTTAATGGGGGTCTTGCTGTTGCTCTCTCCGAAGAAAAAAGCCTTCAGGATTCGATTTTGTTTGCCACGGCGGTAGCCGCGCTTTCCGTGACGAAAATTGGTACAGCTCCTTCTATGCCTTTGCGGACGGAGGTCGATCAGTTTTTTTCCAGTGTGGACAAGGACGCCTACTTTGCTTCTATTGAATAGATGAAATATGTGATGTACAGAATCCGTGTAGTTTTGTTTTTTGTGTGAAGGGAATACATACAAAATCAGAGGAATCCTGCTAATTCCGGAGCGAACGGAGTAATCAGTTACTCTCTATTTTTTGCTATATCGCATGACTGAAAACTCGTTTCTGGTTTTTCTCGGTATTTTACGGTATATACATGTATGCAAAGACGTGGTATGACATGTCTTATAGAGAGGGGCTTATTTTTCTGAAGGTAGACAATCATTTATGCGAAACACCTTTTTTTACGGCAAAAAGCTGAACAAAAGCAAAACCTTCCCTTTATATTATCAACTCAAGATGCTGCTTAGGGAATTCATGGCTTTTGAGGACAGCTTCGCTATGTTTCCTACAGAAAAAGAACTGGCCGAACATTTTCAAATTTCACGATCTACAGTTCGTCAAGCTTTTCGAGAGTTGACCGATGAAGGGAGTATCATTCGTCATAAGGGCAAGGGAACAATGACGGCTCCCAAAAAATATAGACAGGATTTTTTGTATGTCCTTGAAAGTTTTAATGATGAAATGTTACAGAAAGGACTGAAGCCTTTCACCAAGGTATTGGATTTATCTCTGCATGAAGCATCTCAACAGGTCGCTGCGGGACTCAATATCGTTCCCGGATCTTCTGTCATTCGGTTGGTACGGACGCGGGGAGTGGATAAGCATCCCATGGTCATCGTGACGACATATCTTCCCAATACATATGGACTGGAAGCCTTGTTGCATGAAGATTTTGAAAATAATTCTTTGTATAAAATCTTAGAAGATAAGTATCGCCTTCCTATAGATAAAAGCAAACGTTTTCTGGAAGTCCGTTTGGCGGATGGATGTGAGGCAGAACAGCTTGGCATTCCTTTCGAGTCCCCCATACAGTACATTGAAACAATTGCATACTCTCTGAATGATGCTCCTGTCGAATTTTCCTGTGCTTCTTACAGAGGTGATTTAAGTTGTTTCAGAATTGAAATCAAAAAACAAGTACATAATTCCACAGGATAAATCTCAAGAACCGGTTAGTACTACGCAAAGCTCTGCGAACTATGGCTGAACCCTTCCTGTGAGGATGAAGATAGTGGCGTCAGGTACTCTTCCGTTGTCTTTTTTGCTTCAAAACAAGACACATTCATCAGGTTTTTTTCTTATGCGTTAGAATCAACAACACGTTAGGAACAATGGATAATTATCTCTTGACATGATTTCTCTTTCATTGCATACATTACCATACATTTGTGTTCAGCGAAATCGCGTAATGGAGTCAATTCACAATGGTTTTCGGAATTCCCTTGCATCTCTTATCAGGGCAAAAAGGATCAGCTCTGATGGAATATAGATGAAATCAAAAATGGAGGAATATGAAATGAGCAGGAAACATACTGTTTTTGTCACTGCACGCTCTTTTGGCAATGCAGATGATCAGGCGCTCACGTTGCTTCGGGACCATGGATGCAACGTCATGAAGCTGGTGGCGACGGACACGGAACCGCTAACAAAGCAGCTTGAAGAAAAAATTGGTGAAGCCGATGCAATCATAGCTGGTTTGGAACCCTATACCGCGGAATTGTTGGCAAAAGCAACAAAACTCAAGGTTTTGTCCCGTTATGGTGTCGGATATGATGCCGTTGACCTCGAAGCAACACGCAAACAAAATATTGCCGTGACAATCACCCCTGGCGCAAACAGCGATTCAGTCGCGGATATGGCCGTTTCCCTCATGCTCTCTGTCGCCCGGAACATACCAATCATGGACAGCACAACAAGAAACGGTACTCCGCAACGTCCTTCCAGCGTTGAAATGTGGAGAAAGACCTTGGGAGTGATTGGTACGGGACGTATTGGAAAAGGAGTCATTAAACGATGCCTTGGCTTTGAAATGCGGGTTCTCTGTCATGATGTATATCAAGATCCGGAACTGTTGACCATGAAAGACGTGACATATACCGATCTTGAGACGCTGATAAGCAATAGTGACTTCATCAGCATCCATACTCCTTTGACACCGGATACTCATAATCTTTTCTCCTCAGAGACTTTCAAAAAGATGAAACCCCGCGCCATCTTAGTGAATACCGCGCGCGGAGGCATCATTGATGAGAGAGCATTGTACGACGCCCTGATTGCCAAGCAGATTGGAGGGGCGGGATTAGATGTCACCAGTGGAGATGAGCCCTATGAGGGATTGCGTCATCTTCCCAACTGCATCCTGACTCCCCATGCTGGAGCGGCAACCTATGAAGCCGGTAGCAAGATGAGTTATCTTGCCGCTGAGAATGTACTGGCAGTCTTGGAAGGCAGGGAATGTAAGAACATAGTTTCCTGATGTTCTGAACTGCATGGCGACAGAATCATTGTCCCGGTGAAAAAAACAATTGCGGTCAATATATCATCTACGTAAAAGCCTTGCCGAAAATACACCAGCAAGGCTTTTACGAGTCGGCGACATCGTGAATTGACTAAGGAATATTCCCCATTCTGCTCCCATGTTTACAAATCAACCTGTCCCACCTGTTCCCATGGAGCTTCCGGATGGCTGAAATGCCCATAGGTATCATAGTGACGGTATATGGGACGGAGCAGGTCGAGCTGGGCTATGATGGAGGCTGGGGAGAAATTGAATTTCTCCGTGATGATTTTTTCTATCTCCCTGTCGCTTTTCTTTCCTGTTCCAAACGTGTTTACGTAGATGGAGACGGGGAAAGGAACGCCAATGGCATAGGCAACCTGCAATTCCAGACGTGATGCCAGGCCGGTTGCCACGATGTTCTTGGCCACATAGCGGGCGTAGTATGAAGCGGAACGGTCTACCTTGGAAGGATCCTTGCCACTGAAAGCGCCGCCGCCATGCCTGCCAGCACCGCCGTAGGTGTCCACGATGATTTTTCTTCCGGTCAGGCCGGTATCCGCGGCGGGGCCGCCCAAGACAAACCGACCTGTGGGATTGAAATAATACTTCGTATCACCATCCAACAGGTTCGTTCCCTCCAAGACAGGGCGGACAAGGTCTTCCAGGAATACATGCTCCAACTCCTCGCGGGTTATGTCAGGGGAATGCTGGTGGGAAAGAACCACGGAATCAATCCTCACCGGTTTATGATTATCATAGCGAATGGAAATCTGGCTCTTGGCATCAGGCCGCAGGAAAGGGAGAGTTCCATTTTTGCGGAGAAGCGCCGCTCTTTTGAGTATCTTGTGGGCATAGGTGAGAGGGGCGGGAAGATATTCCGGTGTCTCATTGGTAGCGTAGCCGAACATGATGCCTTGGTCTCCGGCTCCCTGTACGCCGAAAAGGTTCGTCTGCGCCGATACCCCCATGGCTATATCCTGTGACTGGGGAGCTATCAGGTTCGTAATCCGCACCGTATCGGCGGCGAAACCGGAACCTTCTTCCGTATAGCCGATGTCCCTGATGACCGAACGGACGATATCATCGACCGCCAGCTTTGCCTGTGTCGCAACCTCTCCGCCAATGATGACCGTGTTCGCAGTGACGAAAGTTTCGATGGCGACGCGTGAAAGCGGATCCTGGGACAAGGCTGCATCAAGAAGGGCGTCGGAAATCTGGTCGCTTACCTTGTCAGGATGTCCTTCGCTGACGGATTCTGAAGAAAAAAGATAAGAAGATTGTATAACCATGCTGAGGTTCTCCCTTTTAGCAATTATATTTGCGACGCCTGCAAGCCGGGAGCTTTTCAAATCGGCGTCGTAGTCTTGCCCGATACTATACAGATGATACTGGAGAGATTCAACAGACAAAGGTATAATATGGCTTTGGAGGATATTCATGACATCATATGCACTACATGACATACCGGATGTGGAAAATGTGACAATCTCACCGGATGCCCGCCATGTCAGGATCATAGACCAGACGCAGTTGCCGATGCGTCGTGTTTTTCTGGATATTTCACAGCGTGAGGACATGTATGAAGCCATCCATTCCTTGCGTGTCAGAGGAGCCCCTGCCATAGGCATCTTCGCGGCCTACAGCATGGCTGTCCTGGCCACGGGTATTGACGGGCTTCCCTATGGAGAGTTCCGCGACAGGCTTGGACAGATGGGTACGTATCTTGATTCTTCCCGCCCTACCGCGGTCAATCTTGGATGGGCAATCCGCCGTATTATGGCGGTTGTCGATGCTTTTCCAATGAAAAAAGTGCCAGAAATAGTCTCTCTTGTCTGCCAGGAGGCTATCGCCATCCAAGAGGAGGATATTGGGATGTGCCGGAAGATTTCCTCTTATGGCCTGTCCCTGGTCAAGGACGGGGACGGCATCCTGACACACTGCAACGCAGGGCCTCTGGCTACCAGCAGGTACGGTACGGCATTGGGGCCTTTGTTCCTCGGCAAAGAGAAAGGGATGACATTCCATGTGTACGCTGATGAGACAAGACCTTTGCTCCAGGGCGCTCGCTTGACTTCTTACGAACTCCATCAGGCGGGAATAGATGTCACCCTGATCTGTGACAACATGGCTTCCTTGGTGATGAAGCAGGGGAGGATACAGGCATGTTTCGTTGGATGCGATCGGATTGCGGCAAACGGAGATGTCGCGAACAAGATAGGAACCAGCGGCGTCGCCATCCTTGCGCGTCATTATGGGATTCCTGTCTATGTCCTCGGCCCGTGGTCAACCGTTGACCTTGCCTGCCGGACAGGAGATGACATTGAGATTGAACTGCGTGACGGGGATGAGATAAAGAAGAAGTTCTTCGCGGAACCCACCGCGCCGGAAGGCGTAGCCTGCTATAATCCGGCTTTTGATGTGACGGATCATTCTTTGATTTCCGCAATCGTCACGGACAGAGGCATCTGCCGACCGCCCTTCACGGAAAGTCTCATGGCACTATCATGAGACGGGACGTGCTGGAATGACAAGACCGGAAAGATAATGCTGAAAAGACACCGCTGGGGGATGCCGACAGACCGCCTGATGCTATGGAGCTGGCCGCCATGAACCATCTTCCAGCGCAGTCCTGAGACGGAGGGCTTTCTCCTCGGTGAATTGGGCGCCTTGCTGGGAGATGGTTTCTCCCGCCAGGAATGAAGCGATTTCCCCTGAATCATCGGTGGTTCGTCCGGTGCATAGTCCGTAGAGGAAACCTGCGGCGTAGATGTCTCCGGCGCCTGTGGTATCGACAGGCTCCAGGGAACCCAGTACCGGTATCCTCACTACTTTCCCCGCCCGTGATATGTAGGAACCGCGTTTTCCATCCTTGACAATGGCAATGCGGCAGAGTTTGCCCATGCTCCTGCAACATTCATGAGGGTCGTAGTTGTTGAACAGGATGCGGGCTTCCTCGCTGTTTGCAAAAACAATGTCGCAATAGTCGGTGATGATTCTGAGGAAGGTGTCACGGTACCGGCCTACGGCAAAGGAGTCCGCGACATCGAACGCTACAATGATATCCCTGTTCCGTGTCTCTTTCAGGGCAGTCATGATGGCATTCTGTTGTTCAGGGGTGTCCCACATATAGCCCGTGAAATAGAAGACATCGGACAGGCGGAGGGACTCAAGGACGATGTCATGGGCAGAGTAGAACCGGTTGGCCCCCAGATATGTGTTCATGGTGCGTTCAGAGTCAGGAGTGACCAAGATGATGGAAGAACCGGTCGGCTCCGAAGATAGCGCCAGTTCATTGCGAACCCCCATGATCCGAAGCCTGTCCGCGTACATCTTGCCGAATGCATCATCACCTATCTTCCCGGCGAGCGTAGTGTCAACGCCCATGGCATGCAAAGTAATCAGTGTGTTGGGACAGTCCCCGCCAGGAGTGATCACGCTTGTTCGTCCGCTGAGGAAGGCTTCCAATTCGAGACGTTTGCGTTTGTCAGTCAGATGCATCGTGCCCTTGTGCAGACCCAGGCGTGCCAGCTCATCGTCTGTGACTGATGTGATGATGTCGATCAGTGTGTTTCCTATTCCATAGACACGGGCCGAAGGATTTCTCATGAAACCATAGTAACCGCAATGTTCCGTGGATTCAACCGTGAGCGTGAACAAAACATCGACCGGAACAGAAAGAGCGGAGATTTCCGTTCTTGCTAATACCTTCCGCTGCGGGTAGGATGGGGACAGAGGAGACTGAATATGGCTCAGAACCAAGGCGGCCGCTATATCATTGACGGAGGCAGGCCGGTATCCGGGACTGTCCGCATCAGTGGCAACAAGAATGCGGCGCTTCCCTGTCTTGCCGCCACGCTCCTTGCCAGGGAACCGGTGACGCTGCGCAACATTCCACGCATAGCCGATGTCGGCGTCATGGTGGAGCTGCTTGAGATTCTTGGGATGCGGGTGGAGAACCGGGAACCGGGAGTCTACCATATCAGCGGTACGCCGTCCGTCCGTGACCTTCCTTATACCTTGGTTGATGCCGTGAGGGGATCCATACTTCTTGTCGGGCCATTGGTTGCGCGGTGCGGAGCGGTACGGCTTCCCCCTCCCGGTGGAGATGTCATAGGCCTGCGTCGGCTGGACACTCATTTCTCCGTGCTGGAAGCCTTGGGCGCCACGTGCGTCCTTCATGACAACGGTCTTCTGGATGTCCGCACGCCATCAGGACTGTCCGGAACTGATGTTTTCCTGGACGAAGCCTCTGTCACCGCGACAGAAAATGCCGTCATGGCCGCCTCGGTAGCGTCAGGAACGACTATCCTGCGCAATGCCGCCTGTGAACCGCATGTCCAGGATCTCTGCTCCATGCTGAACCAGATGGGAGCGAAAATCAGCGGGATTGGTTCTAATCTCCTTGTCATAGAAGGCGTCGCCGAACTGCATGGCTGTGATTTCACCATTGGCTATGATTACATGGAGGCAGGTTCTTTCATTGGACTTGCTGCGGCCACCCGTGGGACTTTAATCCTGGAAGGGACTGATGGTCATGATGTTCCCATGATTCGGAACGGATTCGCCCGGCTGGGAATAGAATGGGAGTCCCTTGCAGGGAATCGTCTCGTTGTTCCCGCGGAGCAGAGGTTGTCCATAGTCAGGACGGTGAACGGAGGGACGCCGAAACTGGACGATGCTCCCTGGCCGGGATTCCCGGCGGATCTGCTGAGCATCATGACTGTCGTCGCTACCCAGGCAAAGGGAAACATCCTGATACATGAAAAGATGTTTGAGTCACGGATGTTCTTCATCGACTGGTTGATTCGGATGGGGGCGGATATCATCCTCTGTGATCCCCATAGGGCGGTCGTCACCGGCCCCATGGCCTTGACTCCAGCTCGGCTCACCAGCCCGGATGTCCGTGCCGGCATGGCGTTGATAATAGCGGCTCTCTGCGCTGAGGGGCGTTCAGAGATACAGAATGTCTACCAGGTTGAACGCGGATACGAGGATCTTGTAGGCAAATTGAAAATCCTGGGAGCTGCAATTGAGAGGGTCGAATAATCCACAGGCCTAAATACCGTGTTGCAATGAGTTGCATGGATGAGAGGGTAAGTTGTTCATAGGTTATCCACAAGTTATCCACAGGCTGGTATGCCTTGGTTGGGCAGGGGGAGCATGGCAATGGGATAACCACTGCCGACGTCAATGGGGAGGTCTGTCCTTGGTTTTTAGGCAATTAATTATATATTATAGAATTACAAAAAATAAAATTGTTAAAATTCCATTAAGAAGTTATATAATTCTTATGTTGAAACACCATACAAAGACATGATAGTTGGCAAGGAAAAATAAAAGCTGTCCACAGGTTATCCACAGGCTGGAATTTGTCATGGATTTGTCATCCCGCGTGGTTTCCATCTAATGATTCCTTGCTGATTTCCAGTATTTCTTGCCTGGAAGATAATATACGTGCCCTGTCCAGGACGCTGAACAGTTCTCTGATGTTTCCCTCCCATTCCCGGCTCATGAGAATGTCCATGCCCTTCGGGGAGACGTGCCGGGTTTCTCCTGCCTGCTCAAGATAATGGCGGCATAATTCCGGTATATCATCCTTCCTTTCCCGTAAAGGAGGCATGTGGATGTTCAGATGATTGAGCCGATAATAATAGTCCGGACGGAGAACCCTTGAATCCTTGAGTTGAGCCAATGAAAGGCAGGAAGCTGAAATGAGACGGAAATGTGAAACCTGTTCCTTCGTTGTTCCGATTTTCGTATAGGTGTGGTTTTCCTGCGCCCTGAGCAGCTTGGCTTGTGTTGGTAAGGAAAGCTCCTGTATTTCATCAAGGAAAAGAGTGCCGCCCGTTGATTCTCCAATCAGACCTTCGGAGTCGCAATGGGCGTCGGTATATGCACCTCGGACTTTCCCAAAGAGGATGGCGTCAACCAGGTTTCCGCGCAAGGACGAGCTGTTCACCCGCAGGATTTTTCCTTTCAGTCCGGAAAAATGATGGAGCATGTCCGCGCAGATTTCCTTCCCGGTGCCGGTTTCTCCTGAGATATGCACAGGGACATGCGTCTGAGGGGCGAACAGTAATATCTGCTCCCTTACTTTCTCCATGACGGACGAGGAACCGACAAGATGTGTGCGCAGGAATGCGTGATCCGCGCATTTTCTGTCACGGGGTTCGTATGACTCATGGACGGACTCACAAACGGAAGCGTCTCTGGCGTGGACGAATCGACTGATGATTTGAGGCAAGTGGTCGGTCGTCCATGCATCTTCGTATGAAAGGGAAAACAGGCAATGACCCAATTTCTGCATGGGGAGGGGAATTTTTCCAGCTTTGTAAAGTTCGATGACCAGGCAGCCGGGATATGTTTCTTTAATCCAGCTGACGAGGAGTGGTGGATTGATTTCCTTGGTGCCGTGGGTATCGATGATGACAACATTGGGAGGCTTCATGTTTTTCCGGCAGTAGGTGAAAAAATCTTCCTGCGTGGAGACCTTCAGGCATTTGTATCCCAAGACTTTGTTCACCGCTGTACGTACATGACAGTCTCCTGTGATCAGGAGGGGAGTTACCATAGACAGCTCTTTTTACATGTGGATTACCCCTGTAGACAAACAAAAGCCGCCATGTGGGGACAATAAAAAGAACATACACCTACCGAATAAAAAAATAAATAAAGAATTTTAAAAACCAGAGGAAAATGCTTCCGCATTACGGAAATCTGAAAAAACGGCCACCCAAAAAACAGTTTCCGCAAGGGGAGAAACGATAGGTGATGGAGAACTTCAGAAATCTTTCATCCTCAGCTGCAAAGCGATAATTTTCTCCCAGGTTTCCGGAAACACTATTCGCCCGCTTGCTAAAGGAACTTCCCCGGCCGCATGATTGGGAGCCTCCTTGAGGAGAACAGGCGCAGACAACACGAATATGGTAACCGAAGATCGGCCACAGTTTCGGTGATTGACAGCATCGGCCTCTGTGGGCATGATGAAAAACATGGTACGGATACATTGGCCGTGGAGCAAGAAAAAATCACCAGATTCATCCTTCCGAAAAGAAAAAACGGCAACTCAAGACAGTCTTCCACGGGTAGCGGCACTTGCCGCCGCAGCGTTGCGCCGTACACGGGAAATCATCGGATTGACCGGCTCCCGGCTTGCCGGTTCACAGGCCGCGCGGGATGCAGCGAAGCTGTTGCATGACGACTTGGCAAAAGTCTGTGATTCCACCGCAAGCCAGACATTTCTCATGAATGTCGGCTCATATGCCGGATGGATACGCTGGGTTCCACTGCTCTATATCATTGCCCTTGCCTTTGCCTGGGCATCCCTGCCGATGGTTTCGTTCATTTTGTTCCTCATATGCGCTTTCTATGCCATCAATCAGTTCATTTTCTTCCGACCTGTCGGGGAAATAACCCATCCCAAGGATGAAGGAATCAATGTTCACGGGGTGATAGAACCGTCGGGACAAGCGCGGAGAACCATTGTATTCAGCGGACACCATGACAGTGCCCGGTTGGACACATTCAGTACCGGAAGCAAGAAGGAGTATATGTCCACGGTTTTCCTGCCTTTCGCCTGCTGCATGTTTCTCTTTGCCGTGGTCGCAGTACTGACTGTCGGTTCCCTGTTCGGGCATTCTGTCGTTCCGTGGCGTTCGGTTCCCGTACTTGCCCTCCTTGTCATCGCAACTGTCTTATGGAAGATGGTGCTTCCGCTCAGGACATTCTTTTCTGAAGAAGCATCGCCCGGAGCCGGAGATAACCTGGTTTCCTCCTGTATTGTCATTGAGCTGGCCAGATATTTCCGCGCCCGTACCCGCAGAGGGAACCCCTTGGTCGGAACCCGATTGGTTTTTGCCAGCTTCGACGGTGAGGAAGTCGGAGTACGAGGCTCTCGTGCATGGTTCTCCCGGAACAAGGAACAGCTCATCCCTCCGGGGACGCTGGGGTATCATTTCAACATCGACTGTCCCTACCGACTACAGGATGTGAGCTTCCTGTCCACTGACGCACATGGTACCGTACACCTGTCTCAGCAATTCGCCACCCAATGCGCTGACGTGGCGCAGAGCATAGGATATAATGTCCATTCCCAGAAAATGCCGCTGCTCGCCGGAGCTACCGATGCCACGGAGGGAGCACGTGCCGGGCTGTCGGCTACTACCCTGATGGGAGTGTCATGGGAGGATGGCAGGAAATCCGCGCCATATCATACGCCGGAGGATACGCCGGATGCTGTCGAACCGGAAGCGCTGGAAGCAGTCTTGGCCATTGCCATCAAGCTGGTCGGGACTTTGGACGGTTTGGACGGCGAAGACGCAATGGAAGCCAGTGAAGATGTGACGGAAAGCTCGGATGAGGACGCTCCCTTGAAGTTCAAGCGTCTGACAAAGAGGTAAGGACGACAGAGCCTTTGCCATTACTCATGTTGGTGATTAAGGTGGGCAGGTCTGCCGCGGCACTGCTGGGAAGACTCCCGTGGAACGTGACGGAGGTGTCGAGGACTTCTTCCGTGATGGTCGCCTGGCGGGAATCCAGCAGCTTTTTCACCGGTTCATACAGGTGATATCCAATGGAAATGACAAATGCGGAGCGGGGGATGAGTTCTTCTGCCGGTACTCCCGCTACCGCCAGACGGGCGCAGTCGCCATAAGCCTTTACCAGCCCTCCTGTTCCAAGGAGTGTACCGCCGAAATAGCGGATAGCCAGCACAAGGATGTCGGTGAGCAGACTGCCCCTTAGCACTTCCAGCATGGGACGTCCTGCGGTGTTCTTGGGTTCATGATCATCACTGAAAGAAAATTCGTCACCGTTTTTTCCGTAGACACCAGCATGTACGACATGAGTGGCATCTGGATAGGCGGTTTTCGTTTCCTTGACGATGAGCTTGGCTTGCACGGCGGAAGTACACGGGACGGCAATGGAGATGAAGCGGGATTTCCGAACCTCTAATTCAGTTTCGAAACGACCGGTCGGCACGCGCATCGTCATGGCTCCGTCCTCTTACTTCACGTTTTCCGCCACGTCTTCCGTTGTGTCTTCCGCTAAAGTTTCAGGACGATTGAGCAACTCCACCTTGTGGCTGAGCATGACGCGGTCATCAAAGATGAATACGCCTTTCACGTTTTTCCCCGCAAGCATGTCGGGAAGCCAAAGCTCGTCATCAGACCACATCTTCTCATAGGGGAGATCCTGTTCATCACACCAGAACGGACGGGCTTCATCTGTTTCCCTGGGCGTCCCGGTCCATGATGTCGCGGTGAAGACATGCCCGCGCATAGCAAGACCGTCGGTGAACTGGAAATCCAACACGCCTCGGTATTCAGGGTCGATGATATCCATGTCCGTTTCTTCCTTGAACTCCCTGATGGCGGCTTCCGTCGCGGTTTCAGCTACTTCTATATGCCCGCCGGGTACGTTCACCAAACCGTCCCCAAGGCCGCGTTTCTTGTCAATCAAGAGTATCTGGCGTTTCCCGTCATCAGATGTGCGCAGCAGATATGTCAGCACACAGGTTTCGGTCGGTTCCCAGACATCCCAGTCAACGTCCTCGACGGTTCGGGCGGCGCTGTAGTCAATGCGGGCAGGTTGGACTCTGTCCTGCTTCTTGCGTTCCGCTTCCTGTGCGGCAGCTTCCGCTTTTTCCTTTTCCTCCGGGTGCTTTTCCAGGTGACAGGACGTACAAAGGTTGTCGTCATGTCCGACTACGTGGGCGTAGTCCATGCGTTTCCCGCATCCGGCGCAGTGAAGGCGGAAAGGCCAGACCCATTTGCGCAGAAAGAAGCCTGCGACCAGGAGAATGATTGCCGCGACAGCGACCAGCCAGTGGGTCATCTCGTTCTGTAAGACAAACACTGCACTGATGTTGAGGAGCAATGCTCCCAGGGCAATGTAGACCGTCGCTCGTCGTTTCTTGTCTGTACCGGGGTACTTGCGCTGTGTCATGTTGACCGCAAGGATCGCAATGATGATCCAAAGATAATTTTCTGCAAGGAATCGTACTATCATGAGGCACAGCGTATCTTGCCATCCCTGATGCGTCAAGCGTATGACGCCTATGATTGTGTGATTGTCCGGCAATCAAGGGCACTGTCCGGGGCAATCATGGGCGCGGATATCCAGAACGGCATGGAAAATATTGCAACAAAGGACTTTAGGATGGATAATCGTTGTATATGGATGGCGCAAGGACATCATGTGAAAAATGGAGGTGCCTCCCATGGCGTGGCTGAAACCAGATGTAAAGAAACTAGAGCAAAGAAGAAATGTCAAAGGTCTCATCAAGGCGATGAAATACGCAAAGGATGATGGAACCACGTCCATGCTTGCACTGATGGCGCTGAAAGATATGAAGGCAAAGGAAGCGATTCCCGCAATTGAGAAGTTTCTGATGTACGCATCCAGGCAACACAGTGATTTTTACACCAAGGATACCGTGCGACGATGTTGTGACTGTCTGAGAGCTATGGATTATGAACCGACGAATCAGGAAATCGGCGCGTTTTATTGGGGGAATACGTCCCAATATGATAAGCTTGCAACCTGTGACCCCGCGTTGGCGATTCCTCAGTTTTTTGCATTTTTTGCCAGAGGTGGTTATTGCGAGAAGTGGCTTAATGCGTATCTTGCCTTGGATGCCGTCACCGGCTTTATGTCTCTGCTTGCCTTCACGGGGCAGATATTTGAACAATACAAGAGCTTTACCAAAAGCACGCCGTCCATCAACTACAGTCTGGATTCCGATAAGCGAAAAGCCGCGTATATGGAACATCTGGTTACCCTTTTGCAAAATGCTGTAGACGTTGTATGTGCATATAAGCACAATGCGGCGTTCAGCTATCTGATACAGCTATACAATCAGGTTAATGAGGAAATTTACTCTGATCCGGAGGGAGGGTTCCCGGATATGTTCCGCGCCGTTAAAATCCGTTCCCACATTGTAGTGAGAGTCGGCCAATTTCCCTTTGAAAATTTTGGAGAGCAGATATGCGCGTTCCTCTCCAACGTGTTGAACTATGACAGAGCCGATTTGGTGAAGCATGAGGCGATGATGGGGGCTGAAAAATTGCCCCCGCATCTAAAGCAATATCAGCCTCTGCAATCAGGGCTTCGCACATTCTATGATTCCTTGACGGCTCAAAAGTCATCTCTATCAATGGGGAAATCCTATTGGTTGAAGCCGCTCGAAAAATTAATAGGTCTGGAGAGTTAATGAAAAGGATGGGAGAAAATGGATGATACTCGTGATATTAAGGTAATTGGAATCGGCGGCTGTGGCTGCAACGTCGTAAACAGGATACTGGATACAGGCGGGATTGGCTCCCCGGATGCGGCGAAAGAGACGCTGTCCCTGGATTTGGAACACGAGGCGAATCATGACATTCATTTCATAGCCATGAATACGAACCAGCATGCGCTGGGAAGTTCTCTGGCGGATACGCGGATTTTCCTGGGCGGTGAGGGTATTGTGGAGCAGCCTTCTCCCATGGACGTAAAGCGTTTTGTGAAAGATGGTGCCGAAGAGATTCGGCAAGCCATTACAGGTGCCGGCATGGTGATTCTGATTGCGGGCATGGGCGGCGGTACAGGCACTGGCGCGACTCCCGCTGTCGCCCGGATTGCGCGTGAGCTTGGCATCCTGACACTGGGGTTTGTGACTACGCCTTTCTCTTTTGAAGGCAAAAAGAGAATTGAGGAGGCCGAGCGCGGCGTTCGTGAATTGGCGGGAACTGTCGATACCCTGGTCGTCATCCCCAACGACAAGCTGTTTGAAAGCGCAAATCCGAATACGTCTATTCAAGATGCGTTTCACGTGTCTGATGAAGTGGTTCGCTTAGGTGTCCGGACGGTCATGGATACATTCCTGACTTCCGGCAGCGTGAACCTTGCGCTTAAGGACGTTGATAAGATTGTCCGTGCCGAAGGGATTGCGTACATCGAAAACCCGCTCGTTTTGGGTTGATACATTAAAAAGCAGAAGGAGGCGATGAATCATTATGATAAAAATTATTTCGGGTACAATCATCGTGATTTGTGCGGTTTGTTTGCTGGCACTCGCAATTAAGTCGCTGATAGAGCGATTACGTCAAGGCAAAGATAAAAACACGGGAACTCCGACCTTTAAAAGCATTCATACAGCCGAAACGGATTCGCCGAAGGCTACGGTGTCCATGACGGATAGTTCCGACTCCCATGCGGAAGATAAAACGGATTGTCCCTATTGTGGTGGAACAGGGAGGTATGAATGCTATTCTTCCTTGTCTGGCGTGGGGGGAAGTTGGGAGGAGCCATGTCCCTTTTGCAACAAAAGCGGTGGGGATAAGTAGGAATCGGTCAAGGAAATGAAGGTTCTTGCCCAAAAGCAAAAGAAAGCAGAGGAATGACAAACCTTTCCTTCTCTCCACAAGCATACGGCGTTGCGTCACGGAGGATTTTGGGGTAATCTGGGAACGCTCAGAAGATTATGGAGGAGAATATGTACGGAGCAGAACTTTCCGGTTATCTGGATCATACACTTCTCGCCGCGGATGCGACGGAGAAGAAAATAAAGGAACTGTGCGCACAGGCCGCCCAGTACCATTTTGCCAGCGTTTGCGTCAACAGTTGCCATGCGGCACTCTGCGCCGACCTGTTGGCCGGAACTCCGGTCAAAGTCTGCACCGTGGTGGGTTTCCCTCTAGGCGCAATGTCCACTCCAGCCAAGGCATATGAGGCGTATCAGGCCGTTGCCGACGGAGCGGGTGAGGTTGACATGGTCATCAACATCGGAGCTTTGAAAGATGGAAATGACAAGGCTGTGGAAGATGATATCGCCGCAGTCAAGAAAGCGGTCGGGGACAAACTCCTCAAAGTAATCATTGAGGCATGCCTCCTCACGGATGAAGAAAAAGTCCGTGCATGTACCCTGGCGGTTGCCGCTGGAGCGGATTACGTCAAGACAAGCACAGGCTTCTCCAAACATGGCGCGACCATTGAGGATGTACGTCTGATGCGTAAGACAGTAGGACCTGACATTGGGGTCAAGGCCGCAGGCGGTATCAGGGACAGGAAGACTGCGCTGGACATGATTGAGGCAGGAGCTTCGCGCATCGGAACCAGCAATGGCGTTGCCCTGGTGGAAGGAACTGCCAGTGATGCCGCATACTGACCGTTCTTTGGCGAACGGTGATGCCACGGACTTCCTCAAGAGCTTGGGATTCCCTTCGGTCACTGTCCATGAGACTTTCACTCATTTTGATTTCACGTCTCCCGGCCGGAGGGTGTTGCTCATCGGTCCGATGGGCAGTGGCAAGACAGAGTTCTCCGCTCGTGTCTGGCGTGACGCAGCCGTGGCCCAGAAGAAAAGCGATGTAGTACGCCGCCTTACCGCTACAGGTGATGTTGACCGCCGCAAGGTGTTCTTCATCCGCTCCGAGCTGGATGCCACCCGTTTCTCCGGGTATCCTGATGATGCCATGGCATATCGGGGCGGATACATCAGGTGCGGAGAGAACATCGCCCGCATCAAGGATTCTTTTGGATTGGAAAAAGTCATTGAGGATCATCCTGACATCGGAACCTACATCATTGACGAGGCGTCCTTCTTTGATGAACGGCTGGTATACGTGGTGCGTAACCACAGTATGCAGCGGGGAGTCATGTTTATTTTCCCCACACTCATCCTGAATTTCCGGAGAGATATCTTCAACTCGACCGCGCGCCTGATGCTGGACATGGCAACCGATGTCATTCCCCTGACGGCGTACTGCGAACATCCTGACTGCATGAAAAGTGCCTTCTATACCTACAGATACTACCAAGTGGGGGACAAAGAATGCCCTGCGCTGTATTTTGATCCTTTAATCATCGTGGGAGGAGACGAGCATAAGGTCGATTCTTTCCAGCCGAACTACGCCGCGCGGTGCGATGAACACCACTACTTGCCAGGAAAAGAGTATACCTTCTTTCATCTGAAACCCATGGGCATGATGGCCGCCAGAGGTGAAGAAAATCCTCTGCGCTCTGAACTTGGGGCGCTGAAGGGGAACATAGGAAAGTCCCTGCTCTACCGGAACTTGGCGGAAGGAACCCCGGACGGATTGCAGCGGGAGATGTTCCTCAATTCCCTGTTGCCCGCCAACATTGCGGAAAAAGCACTGGCTTATCTGTTTTCCGAGCAGAACCTGGTACCTGAGGAGCTTCTGGTCAGGCTTGTTTCCGAGCTGGAACTCGACCGGGAATATCTACAAAAGGTGCTTGAGGACAACCGACGGCCTGTGGTCTTTGACCAGCAACTACTCTTTTCTTAATTTTCTTGATGACAACCGACTTGTCAACATCCCCTGAAAAGGCGGAATAGTACAAACTCACGCCGAAAACAGACATTGCGCCCGTCTTGGGGCTGGTTCACAATGTACACAGGCGGGCAATGGTCTGATCCACGGTCATAGGATTCTGGTTCTCCAGAAGGACAGGGGCCGTGACATGGTATTCATCCATGAGAGAGAAGAACAGCTCCCAGTCCATCACGCCCGTGCCCAGGCTTTTATCACCTGCCTTGACGCCGTTTTCATCCAGGATATAGTCCTTGGCGTGGATGGCGACAATGCGGTGGGCGAAAGCATTGAAGGCGGAACGGAAGAAGGTTTCCTGCGCTTCCCGTGTAGGAACTGCCCGAACCGAACCGTCCCGCTCAGGAATGCCGGACCATGGGGTCAGGTTGACAGGATCGTAGATGACTTTGAGATGCTCCGATGGGAACTTCTCCAGCACATGAACCATCCTCTCAACCGAGCAGATGGTGTGAACCTTGGCTACTGGTTCAAGAGCTACAATGGCATCATAGCGCTCTGCTGTGGTAAGAAGTCTCTCAACTGAGCGCAATAGGGTGTCAAAATAGAGTGGTTCCGCCGTGCGGAGGTCATAACCGCAATCCGGGCGAGCTGAGCCGGTTTCCGTGCCTACCACGGGGCAGCCGAAGGCGCGGGAGAATCGCATGTGGCGTTCAAAGCGGGACAGATGGAGTTCTCGTTGTTCGGGGTCAGGATGTACGGGGTTGATATAGCAGCCAATGACCGCTATGGAGACGCCATGCTCCTTCAGTGTTCTGGATGTCTGGAGGGCGAAATCTTCAGTGAAGGAATCCGGCGAAGGAGCGTTCTTCAGTACTTTGGGGAACGCGAACTGGATGACGGATGGCGAGAGATGGGAGGCGACGGTGCTGGCCAGCTCTTCGACGGTGGAGAAAGAACCGAAATCATGTGCGCGGAATCCTGGTGTCTTGCTCATGGCTCGACTCTAGTGGAAGATACAGCGAAAGTAAAGGATGCAGAGATGAAGATTTTCGACATACGGGAATTTGGAGCTGTCGAAGGAGCCGGACATGATGCCGGATCTGCCATTGCCGCCGCGGTCGCGGAGGCTTCCCGTCATGGGGGAGAAGTACTCATCCCTTCCGGGACATGGCATACCGGCCCGGTGACGCTGGCTTCCGGCATCACGTTTCGCCTTGCGGAGGGCTCTCGTCTGGTTTTCATCCCCGATGAAGATTTGTATGTCCCTGTATATTCGCGCTGGGAGGGTGTCTCCTGTTGGTGCATGCATCCCTGCCTGTTCATTTCAGAATCTCATGATGTGACTGTTACCGGAACAGGTGTCATTGATGGCAGCGGGAAGTCATGGTGGGAGAGCGCACGGCGTAAGCGTGCCCTTCATATGAAGCCGGAAACTCCCATGGAGAAGAAACTTGCTGCTCTCAACCCTGGATATGCCGACCAGCCAGGGGGAGGGGGAGGCCGTCAGTGCCAGTTCCTCAGGCCGCCTTTGCTCCAGATTCTTGACAGTACCAGGGTCACGGTGGAAGGCGTTACATTGACAGGCAGTCCGTTCTGGACGCTGCATCCGGTATTCAGTTCCGGTTTGACATTCCGTGATGTGAAGATTATCAATCCTGCCGATGCACCGAACACCGATGGCATCGACATTGATTCTTGCCAGGATGTCATGGTCACTGGATGTCTGGTTGATGTCGGGGATGATGGCATTGCACTGAAAAGCGGCAGCGGCCCTGATGGCATTGCGGCAGGACGGCCTACCCGGAATGTCAGGGTTTCCGGCTGTACGGTCAGGAGTGCCCATGGCGGCATTGTCATTGGCAGCGAAACTGCTGCCGGTATCAGCGGACTGGTCGCGGAAGATTGTCTTTTTGATGGTACGGACAGGGGCATCCGCATCAAGACCAGGCGTGGTCGGGGCGGGGCTATCTCCGACCTGCGGTTCGAGCGGCTGACAATGAGAAATAATCTTTGTCCCCTGGCCATCAACATGTATTACCGTTGCGGCACGACAGAAGGGTCTCTTTTTTCCCTTTCTCCCGAACCTATTGACGATACTACACCTTCCATTGGAAACATTCTGGTAAGGGATTGCGTGGCTACAGGCAGCCAAGCGTCCGCTGGGTTCATTGTGGGGTTGCCTGAACGTCCTATAACGGAATTGGTGGTGGAAGACAGTTCCTTCGGTGTGATGCCGGAAAGCAATGTCTCTACGGATGAATCGGACATGTTCCTGGGGCTTCCCCATGTGGATGGACGGGGGATTCGTTTGCGCAATGTGCAGGGGGATTTCAGGAGCGTGAAGGTCGAGGGAACCGTTCCTATTTTCGTTCGGGAAGAAGGTATCGATGTGAGGTTCTGGAACAGAAAAAAAACATGACGTCGGGGCTATGCTGTCTTCCCGCCTGTTTTGTCAAAAAGTATGGGGTCGCCGCTTTAGCTTTCACTTTTGCGACAACCCCTCAAAAAAATGACCTCAGAAAAAAGGATTCAGGTTCACATGCCCATATATCAGGCACGGATAAGATGGACGGCAAAGTCTCCGATTTGCTCCTTGAAGTAGGCAAGTTTCAACGTACCCTTCGCATCATATGAGAAGGACGTTTCATCAGGAGTCAGACCGAATTGTGACAGATAGGCAATGCTGCGCTCAACGTCGAAACACTTGAAGCCGACATGACCATGAGTACCACGACCTTTGGAGAACATGATTTCAATTTCCGTATTCATGAAAGCTGAACTGCTGCCGTTCTTGGTAATCATGTTGAAAGCCTCGAACCCCTTGGATGCCTTGTCCGCCTCGGTGCGGTCAACCGCGTTGATGCCGAAATGAGCAAACGAGAAACCCTGGAGAGCCGCCACAGCATTGCGGCTCATGTTTGTGATTGCCGCCCAGTCTTCGGCGTTAATCAAGGAATCCTTGACCATCCATGAGCCACCGACCGCCAGGACATTGCTTTGGGAGGCATAGGAGGCCAGGTTGTCAAGACTTATCCCTCCGGTAGGGACGAATGAGAGGGAAGGGAAAGGCCCTGCGAAATTCTTCAACATGCCTACGCCTCCGGAGGCTTCCGCCGGAAAGAATTTCAGGACTGAAAGACCACGCCTGATTCCCTGGAGGATGTCGGTAGGCGTGGCGACGCCGGGGAGAATAGGGATGTTTTTGGCAATCGCCCAATCAACGACTTCGGCATCGAATCCGGGGGAAACCAGGAAAGACGCTCCTGCCGCGACAGCCGTCTTTGCTTGCGCAAGGGATGTCACAGTTCCTGCCCCAACGAGCATGTCGGGATATTTTTTCACAATCCGCTTGATCGCTTCTTCCGCTGCGTTGGTACGGAAGGTGACTTCCACGGCAGGAATGCCCCCGGCTATCAAGGCACCGGCCAGACCTTCCGCCCTGGCAGCGTCATCAATCTTCACAACAGGGACGATGCCGACCTGATGTACGCGTTTGAAAAAATCTTCATGCATGGTATATATGCTCCCTTTTCTTCCTCTGCGTAACGCAGGGGGATATTCTGTGATTGTCCGGCGGCATTGCAGACAGCCGTGGACACTGACAGCATGATACCACACCATTCTTAAAAATGGAACATTGTTTCAATTATTGTTGACTTTGTTGTTTTTCCTCCATATCATTGAAATCCAGAAGACTGTGGATACCATGACAACTATATATATGACAGAAAATAATCCGGAGGAAAATTCATGCACGACAAAAAGATAGTGACGTTTGGAGAAATCATGCTCAGGCTCAAATCCCCTGGACATGACCGCTTATTCCAGTCCCCTCTCCTTGAGGCGACTTTCGGAGGTGGAGAAGCCAACGTAGCGGTATCGCTGTCAATTTTTGGAAAGAAAACCCGTTTTGTCACGGCATTGCCGGACAACGCAGTCGGAGAAGCGGCTGTCCGTGAGTTGAACAAATATGGAGTGGACACATCCCGGATTCTCAGAACCAAAGGCGGACGCGTCGGTATCTATTACCTTGAGACAGGCGCGAATCAAAGGGCGAGCAGCGTTGTCTATGACCGTGCAGGCAGTTCCATCTCCGAGGCGTCTCCCGAAGATTTTGATTTCACCGCCATCTTTTCTGATGCCTGCTGGCTCCATGTGACCGGCATTACCCCAGCCTTGAGCCAGAAAGCCGCGGACAGTGCCATTGCCGCCGCAAAAGCCGCCAAGAAAGCAGGGGCACTGGTGAGCGTGGATCTCAACTACCGCAAGAAGCTGTGGAACTATGGCAAGACGGCTCCCGAAGTCATGCGTACTCTTGTCGCTCATGCGGATGTAATCATCGCCAACGAGGAAGACATCCAGAAATGCTTGGGCATAGAGGCTTCTGTAGACGTGACCAGCGGAGAGCTTGATACCGACCAATACCGGAAGCTGACCGAGGAAGTGAAGAAGCAGTTCCCCAATATTTCCATCATCGCCGTCACACTGCGGGAAAGCCACAGTGCTGACAGGAACGGCTGGTCAGCGGCTCTTTCCGGAAAGACAGGTTTCTACCTGTCCCGCAGGTATGAGATTACAGATATCGTTGACCGGGTGGGAGGCGGAGATTCCTTTGCCGCAGGCATCATTTACGGCCTGACTGAATTTCCCGCCGACGAGGAGCGCATCATCAATTACGCAGTGGCATCTTCCGCCCTCAAGCATTCCATCAACGGAGACTTCAACTTGAGCCGCAAAAGCGAGGTTGAAGCCTTGCTCAAGGGCGATGGTTCAGGACGCGTACAGAGATAACGGGAAAGTCCCATCCAGGGAAATTCCATCAGCACATAAAAGGGGTTGTTGCACTGCACGGGTTTCCGGGCAATGACCCCTGGTCATATATAGCAGCTCCTGCTACTTGACGGCTCCCCCGCTTATGCTGCCACCATCGACCCAATCCTCAATTCCAATCTGGATTGCAGCCACGGCGACTTTATCGGCAGCCGTATTCAGCGTCATGTTATAGACGTATTGCTTGCCGCTTTCAAAGACTATTTTACCTTTATCAGTTTGGGCGACAGAAGCCGCCTCCCATTCGTAGGTGTCTTCATCAAGGAAGAAGTCCAGGACAAAAGAAGACAGAGCGGTCGCATTGTCCGTAGGTACCAATACTGCTTCAAACCTGCGCTTTCCCGCAAGTCGTTCCATAGTAGTAAGGGTATCGGAAATATTTCTCATGATAACAGAATTAGAGGAGTCAGGAGTCACGACTCCAGTATCCAGATTGATTATGGCTGTTGTTTTCAAACCTGAGAGTTCAATACTAAGGTCACCAGCGTTGATAGCAGATGCATCGACGGTCGTACTTGGCCCGATATTGACAATCAGGCGAGAGAACAGGTGTTTAAGTTTCAACGCCACCTGTGATGTATTGTTCTGGACATTGTTCGTGCGTCCCCACAGGAAGTCGGCTTTTCCGGTATCCTGTTCCGTACTGCTATCGGTGATTTTTATTTCCAATTCTGGCATATCATTGGTGTTTGTAACATATGGATAGTATGCGATGAAATCAAAGAATGGCGCAGGATTCATGCCAAGGTCATCCCACTTCAAAGTATTGGCAGCATCAAAAGGAGTGAAGCCGGAAGACTGAGAGGCTGTATCAGCCTTGTAGTGTTTATTGCCGCGACCGACGGCTTGTGCGGTAGCTGCCGTGCCAGTACCATGTTCCAGCATGAAGATGCCGACTTCATCATTGGCTTGCCATACGGAATCAGCCATGGCTTTGCGTGCTATATTTGAGGTGAAGCGTACTTCATGGGAATTGGAAACAGGAACCGTGTTGCTATCACATGAAACAAAAGCGACAATAAGCATCAGGATGCCCGTAGAAACCACAATACTTAATTTATTCTCTCTCATTCAGCGTTCCCACTTTGTAAGACTAAGATGACCAAACAACTCCGGCACATATGATATGCTTTGGGAACGGGTCAGTATATCTTTATTGAGGAAGACAGTATAGCGTCATTTACAATTCTGCGTCCAGCTTTTTTTACTTTGTTCGCAATCAGTGCGCAATCAGTGCGAAATCGGGGATGTTGCCCTGTTGTTGTCCTATGGTTTCAGTGAGAAGCCACGGACTTCTTTTCCAGTTCAAGCAGCCAAACCTTGATGTCCAGTCCACCACCGTACCCCACCATGTCACCTTGTGCGCCAATGACCCGGTGGCAGGGCGTGATGATGGCAATGGGGTTGCGGTTGTTCGCCATGCCCACCGCACGGAAAGCCAAAGGCGAGCCGACGTGGATGGCAATGTCCTTGTAGCTTCTGGTCTGCCCATACGGAATAGTTCTGAGGGCTTCCCAGACTTTTTTCTGGAAAAGCGTTCCGTTTTCTTCCAGCGGAAGGTCAAATATGGTCAACGTGCCGGAAAGATACTGCCGTACCTGACGGATTGCTTCCCGCAGGAGAGGCGTCTCCCTCTCTGGCAAACTGTCCGCTTTCCTTCCTTTTTCAAATGCCAAGCCGCATATCGCGCCGTTCCGCTCGCTGATGGCTATGACGCCCAGTGGAGTATCGTATAGGACTGTCGTCTGTGCATCGATGTTCTTCATGGGAAAACTATAGGAGGTAATTCCGCTGTCGTAAAGCCCTGTGCTACGATTCTCTGCCCAAGATACGAGAGATGCGGCCACAGGTGTCAGTGATGATAGCCGCGGCATCTGCCGTGTTGATTTCCACGAACCGGAAAAGCGGCCATGAGACACTCATGGCGGCTACAGTCCTGCCTGTGTAGTCATGGATTCCCGCGCCAATGCAAACGACGCCTTCCTCATGTTCCTCGTCATCCATCGCCCAACCCCTGGCAGAGATGAGATCCAGTTCCTGGAAAATCTGCCCCGGTGTACGCAAGGTCTTGGGCGTGAATGGCTTGAGGGCAGTCCGGGCCAGATAGTCAGAGACGTGCGTGGCATCCATGCCGGCTAGCAGGATCTTGCCGATGGCGGTGCAGTACAGGGGAATTGTCTTGCCGACCCGCGAATACATCCGAACCGTATAAGAAGATTCCTTTTTCAAGATATAGACAGCCTCATCCTCGGTGAGAATGCCCATATGGACTGTCTCGCCGAATCTTTCACAGAGTTCGGAAGCAAATGGCCGGGCAACATCGAGAAGGTCGATATGAGAAAGGACATGGGAGCCTACAGAGAACATCCTGAGAGTCAGGGAGTAGCGGTCGGTTGAATCTTTATGGACGTAACCCAGTGATGTCAAAGTGGAGAGAAAGCGCAGGAGAGTCGCCTTGGGCAACTGCGTTTCCTTTGCCAGATTCTCCAGGTTCACGCTGCTGTGGCGGGCAAGCGTCTCCAGTACCGTGATGGTACGGGAGACTGCGCTCATCTGTCTGGCATCATCGCCAGTGCTGGATTCTGAATATGCCATCATCATCCCTCAAAGTATGTCTGGGCATTGCCGAAAGAAATATCCCTGACAATGCCGCCAAGGAGATTGAAGTCTCCGTTGACTTCACCATCCTCCACCCACGTACCTATGATATTGCACAGGATGCGGCGGAAATACTCATGACGCGGATAGGAGAGGAAAGACCGGCTGTCCGTCAGCATGCCCACGAAACGGGACAGCAAACCGATGTTCGCCAAACTTTTCATCTGATACTCCATGCCATCCTTGTGATCACAGAACCACCACGCGGAACCCAGCTGTATCTTGCCCGGAACATTGCCCTGGAAACCGCCTCCTACTGTCATCAGGACTTCATAGTCATTCTGGTTCAGGGAATAAAGGATTGTCTTGGGCGTCTGGCGTGTCTTTTCCAGTTCGTCAAGGAAACGGGAAAGATTGGCGGCAAAGGAGACTGCCGGGTCATGTACCGCGTCATACCCCGTGTCCGGGCCAAGTTTGGCAAACTGCCGGGAATTGACGTTGCGGATGGCCGACAGGTGAAGTTGCATGGCTATGTTCCTGTCGTGATACGCCCTGCCCAGCGCCAGCAGGACGCGAGTCTTGTAAGCATCGACCTCCTCCTGGGAAAGGCGCTCGCCTTCCAAGCTCCGCTGGAAGATGGCATTGACCTCGGCATCGCTTTTCATGACGAAAGGAGGATAAGTGAGCGCATGGTCGCTGGCCTTGCAACCCAGTGAGACAAAGAAATCCAGCCGCTTTATCAGTGCCTTGATGACATCGCCCGCAGTCTGGATGTCAATACCGGTACTGTTTCCAAGTTTCTGGATGTACGCACAGAACCCTTCCTGTTCAATGTTCAGTGCCTTGTCCGGCCGGAAGGAGGGGAGAACCTTGGCGGGGGAATCCTTCATGTCCAGTATCCTCTTGTGATCGGCAAGATCATCAATAGGATCATCTGTCGTGCCGACGGCGTAAACGTTGAACTTCTTCATGATGCCGCTGACACAGAAGAATGGATCGGAGGCGAGCTTCTCATTGGCCGCTTTGTAGATGGCTGGCGCGGAAGAAGTCGTCAGAGGCTCATCGATGTCAAAATATCGTTGCAATTCCAAATGAGTCCAGTGGTACAGGGGGTTTCCAATCAGACGTTCCATGGTTCCCGCCCAGGCAAGGAATTTCTCATAGGGGTCGGCGTCAGGACCTGTCACTATGGCTTCACTCACTCCGTTGGCTCTCATCATGCGCCATTTGTAGTGGTCGCCGTATCCATTGCTTCCCAGCCATGCTTCGGTGATGCCGTCAAAACGGCGATTATCGGCAATCTCCCGTGGAATCAGATGACAATGATAGTCAAAGATTGGCTCGGAGGCCGCGTATTCGTGGTAAAGACGCGCGGCGGTCTTATTTGTGAGAAGGAAATCCTTGTCCATGAACTTTTTCATAAGATTACTCCATCTTTAAAGAGTGATATCTCGGCATACCCGTTGTCTTCATTCTTCGTCTTGCGGCCGGATGCCGTATCGGCAATCAGTCTGACAAAATCCTCCGTGACTTTTTCCACATCCTCATGGAGTATCCGTCCGGCGTTGAAATCAATCCATCCTTTTTTCATTTCGCTGATTCGGTCATTGGTTGCAATCTTCACCGTGGGAACCGGTGCGCCCAACGGAGTACCGCGACCTGTCGTAAAGAGTATCATATGCGCTCCTGCCGCGGTAAGAGCCGTGGTGGATACAATGTCATTGCCAGGGCCACTGAGCAGAGTTAACCCCTTGGTCAGCTCTTTGTCCTCTCCCTTGGCGGACACACGCTCTCCGTATCCCAGGATATTGCGTACCGGCGCAAGGCCGCCTTTCTGCACACAACCGAGACTTTTATCCTCCAGCGTGGTGATGCCGCCATCCTTGTTTCCCGGAGAGGGATTCTCATAGACGACCTGTCCGTGGCGGACGAAGTAATCCTTGAAATCATCTATCAGCTTTGTAGTCTTTATGAAGGTATCCCGATTGACGCATCTGTCCATCAGGACTTGTTCCGCTCCGAACATCTCAGGGACTTCCGTGAGGATGACCGTACCGCCGAGGGATGTGAGGATGTCGCTCATCCGTCCCACCAGGGGGTTCGCGGTTATGCCGCTGAATCCGTCCGATCCCCCGCACTTCATCCCCAGGACGAGTTCGCTGACAGGGACATCAACACGTTTGTCATCCTTCATTGCTTTGGCAATTTCACAGAGAAGCTGTTTCCCCGCTTCCAATTCATCAGGAACATCCTGGGCAACGAGGTAACGGGTGCGTTCCGGATCCATAGGCCCAAGCAATTCCTTAAATTCCTTCATGGTGTTGTTCTCACATCCCAGGCCGAATACCAGTACGCCTCCTGCATTGGGATGCCTGGCAAGGTCAGCAAGAATGACGCGCGTGTTCTCATGGTCGGTACCCAGCTGTGAGCATCCGTAGGGGTGTCCCCACACCTGGATGTTTTCCACGGCAGGGATATCTTTGAACGCCTGCCGCGCCCATTCCACCAGCTTTTCACTGATGCGATTGACGCATCCGACCGTCGGAATAATCCAAAGTTCATTGCGCACGCCTATGCGTCCGTCCGCCCTGCGGTAGGCCTTGATGGTGGAGAATTTCTTCTCCCATTTTTCCTTCACTGCCTGTTGAGCGGAGATATAGGCTTCCGCGGAGGATTCATCATAGGTGTATTGTGCGCTCTCCGAGAGCAGCGTCCGCACATTGTGCGTATGGATGTGGCTGCCAGCGGGAATGTCTTCCTTTGCTCCGCCAATCGGATAGCCGTATTTAATCACCTTGCCGCCCTTGGGGATATCCACAAGAGCGACCTTGTGACCTGCCGGAATATCCGACAACAGGGTAATGTCCTGTCCGTCCACCGTGCATGTCGTGTCTTTTGCCAAGGGGATGACGGCTACGGCGACGACATCGGTCGGACTGATTTTCACTAATTTATTCGCGTACATGGTTGTTCCTCATGCGCTTGTCGCTTGAATCAATTCTTCCATGGTTTTCCTGACACCATGGGTCCAGATTTTCTCAAGGTATCCAGCGGTCAACACTTCCAGACCCTCTACTGTGGTCAAATCTTGTCCCCACCACGCGCTTTCGGAAAGCACTCCGGAGGCAAGCCGGACTGCCATGGTCTGGGGATTCCCGCCTTCCGCGTACAGTCCCGCGAAACGATCAAGCACTTCCGGACTGTCGTTGATGGGATAGGTCATGCCGTTGCGTTCTCCTTTCAGAGTCGTTCCTTCCCGTTCCGTACCCCGGTAGAAAGAAATGAGGGCTGCCAGGGAGAACACCAAAAGGCAGGGCTGAGAGCCTTTTTTCTTGAAATAGCCCAGCAAGGAAGGTAAGTTGCGCGTCTTGAACTTGCTGATGGAATTGAGGCTTATCGAGAGCAGCATATGACGGATGTAGGGATTGGCGAAACGTTCAAGGACATCAGCGGCATATTTCTCCAGCTCGTCCTTGTCTCCATCCATCGATGGTATGATTTCTGTGAATACCCCCTTCTTCATGAAGGCGCTGACCAGGGGATCCTTGGTACATTCCTCCACCGTATCAAGTCCTGCCTGCCATGCGGCCAGAACGCTCATGGTATGCGCCCCGTTGAGGATGCGAACCTTACGGGTGCGGTAGAAGGACATGTCATCCGTCCAGACTACGTTCAGACCGGCCTTGTCAAAGGGAAGTTCATCCGCATACGTTTTCTTATGGCATTCAATGACCCAGAGATGGAATATCTCGGCGGTGTCGAGCAGGTTGTCCCGGTAGCCCAGCTTGTCCCAGATTGCCTCGGCTTCCTCACGGGGGTAGCCGGGGACTATCCTGTCCACCAGGCTGTTGCAGAAATCATTGCAGTCTTCGACCCAGCGGATGAAGCTGTCGCAAAGATGCCATTCGTGCGCATGGCGCAGCACAATTTCACGCAGGGCATCTCCGTTCTTGTCTATCAACTCGCAGGGAATGAACACCAACCCCTTAGCGGCATCTCCGCCGAAATGCTGGAACCTATGGTAGAGGAACGCTGTCACTTTCCCAGGGAACGAAGCCTGCGGCTTGTCGTCAAGCGTTTCCCCTTCATGGTATGCGATGCCCGCTTCCGTCGTATTGGAAACGACGAAACGCAGGTCGGCGTTCTCAGCAATCCTCATGTATTCCTCATGCTGTTCATAAGGATTGACGACACGGGAGATGCTGGTAATCCTCCGGTATTCCTCAACGGTCTTTCCGTTTTGGACTCCACGAAGGATGGTGGTGTACAAGTCTTTCTGGGCGTTAATCATCTCACCCATGCCACCGGACAGAGGCTGCGCCACTACGATATTGCCTATGAAACTGGTCTTCTCGTTGAGGATATCGACCATCCAATCAACAAAAGCCCGCAGGAAATTCCCTTCTCCGAACTGGAGTATCCTCTCAGGCCGGATGATTGTGGTCTCAACGTCAGTGATGTTTTTCATGATTCTTGGCTCCTTGTGTATCCCATGTTTCCGGGGACATTATTTCATTGGTATCACGTGATGCGGGCAGTGTCTTTCACGATGGCGGTGTCTTTCCGCGCGGGAGATTGCCTGACAGGAAAAAGCAGCTTGCCCATGATGGCGCATATGGATTGCTGGACGATGATGCCACAGATGACGGGGATGGCTGAACGGGGTGGGAAAAAGCTGATGGAAAGAACCATGGCGGCGCTGATGTTCCTTAGTCCGATGGCGAATGTCATGCTGACGTTCCTGTCCTTTTGTCCGGAGACTCCGGCCAGGGACAACAGCCGTCCGACAATGAAGGTCACGGCCACTGCTATACAGGCGACAATGGCTATGGGCAGGTCAGCCCATGTCATTGCCAAGATGTCTGGGGCAATGCGTGATACGTTGAGGCAGATGACTATGAGCAACGCGACCTTTCCGAAAGGCTTCAGGACATGGACGACAGTATCAGAGACTCGGCCATGGGTCACTTGGTTGAGTGTCATGCCGAGGATTGATGGCAGGGCGACCATCCACAGGAGGCTCATCATCATGCTTGCGCTGTCAATGGAAACTGATGCTCCGCTGATAAGCGAGATGGTCAGGGGGACGACGAAAGGGGCAAGGAGGGTATCTATGACGATCAGTGTCAACGACAGGGGTTCGTGGCCTTTGTAGATGGAGGACCAGACATATCCGGTAACGGCGGTGGGTGTGGAGAAAAGCAGCAGGAATCCTATGGGGATATCAGTCTCCGCGGAGAATATGAGGGATGCCGCATGGTATGTCAGCAACGGTAGCAGGACATGGGAGCCCAGGAAGAAAATGATGATGTCCCGTGGTTTCCTGATGGTAGAAACGAAATCCCTTATATTCATGGAAAGAGCGCCGGAGAAAGTCATGAAGCCGAAAAGTATGGTGACTGTCGGAGAAATCCATCCGTCGCGGGGTGGCTGGACAATGGAAAAACTACTGCCGACAATGATGCCTATGACGACTCCCAAAGGCGTCAAGAGAGGCATGAAACGTTCCATGACGTGGTTAACAGAAATAAATGTCTCTCGCCGACTTTTAAAATGAAACATTGTTCCATTATTCTATCTTTGACCTGTATGGCTGTCAAGGTGAATAAACGGGGAGTCCAGAAAGGACAATCACTGTTTGCCCTTTCTGAAAAACTGAAAATTTGATGATGGATGTGTTTGATCCGATACCCCTGACCATGGGAAAATATAGTGCATCTTACAGTATTTCAGGGCAGGGATAGCACTGATGGATGTTTCGGTTTCACATATCCCGCAGGAAATAGAAGTGCTTCCCTTGTGCATCCGTCACGGTCAGGGTCTCTGTTCCTTCCGCCGAACCTTCTGAATGTTTCACCTCCAGCGTCTCCATGTCCTGGCTTACGGTGAGAATAAGGTTCTTCTCCCCGTATCCCAGAAGAATGTTGGTCTTGTCGGAGGGGAGTTTGCTCTTTCCATCATCCATCCACCCATTCAGTTCCCCGTCTTCTGTAACCGTAGGATAAAACTCCAGATGACGCCATTTCCAGTCGGTGGTGGGTTTGTCGGAACCGATGTCCTGTTTCCATGTGGTGCCTGCCAGATGAAGCAGCAATAACTCCTGTGAGTCTTTATCGATGATGGCGGGCAGCGAGATGTTGCAGGCAATGCAGCTGACTATGACAAGGATGAAGAATGTGGCCATGGGAATGAACCGGACGATGAACGGCAGGGCTTTAGCAGTCTCTGTCTTTCCCTGATTGTGAGAATCTATGGAGCTTTTTTTCAAGCTGTTGATGTCTGACATGCGGAACTCCTACAATGATAGGTATATGTAATGAACAGCCACGGATGTGGCTGGGGGCTATATGTGTCGGATTACAGGCGGGGCGTGTATGAGGCTGTATTTCATGTAAATGTTATCCTTGGATTCAATTTCAAAGAGGATGAAACCGGCGTGGCGAAACGACCTGTTAATCGGTCGGCGTACGCCGGTATCATCTCATGTTCCGGTCAGAAAATTACCTGTTCGGGCGTGGTTCTGTTGGATCCGGGAATGCTGCCACCCAGACCCAGTTGCCCATCAGTGTTCCGTCCCGTCGCCCAGAGCGTGCCGTCCTTCTTCAAAATCATCGTATGGGAGTTTCCGACGGAGACGCCCGCGACGCCAGAACCCATGGACGAAACCTGTTCTGGCGTGGTTCTGTTGGTTCCGGGAAGGATGTCACCCAGGCCCAGCTGACCATATTCGTTGTATCCAGTCGCCCAGAGCGTGCCGTCCTTCTTCAGGATCATCGTGTAACTGCTTCCGGCGGAGACTTCCTTGACATCAGTCATGAAGTCGCTAGGAGTGGTACTGGCCTTGACCTGCACGGGCGTGCTTCTGTTGGTCGTAGTGCCGTCACCCAGTTGACCATAACCGTTGGATCCAGTCGCCCAGAGCGTGCCGTCCTTCTTCAAAATTATCGTGTGATTTATTCCGGCGAAGACGGCCACGACATCAGTCATGAAGTCATCGGGAGTGGTACTGGCCTTGACCTGCACGGGAGTGCTTCTGTTGGTCATAGTGCCGTCACCCAGTTGACCATAGGGGTTCTGTCCAGTCGCCCAGAGCGTGCCGTCCATCTTCAGGATTATCGCATGGTGTTCTCCAGCGGAGACAGCCGCGACATCAGTCATGACCTGCACGGGGATGCTTGTTGTATAGGTTAGCTCAGCGCCGACACCCAGTTGACCATAGTTGTTCCGCCCCGTCGCCCAGAGCGTGCCGTCCTTCTGCAAGATCATCGTGTGATACAGTCCGGCGGAGACTTCCTTGACATCAGTCATGACCCCGACCCCACCAAAACCCTTGACCTGCTCGGGCGTGCTTATGTCGGTAGTACCACCGATCCCCAGTTGACCATAGGCGTTGTGTCCAGTCGCCCAGAGCGACCCGTTTTTCTTCAGGATCATCGTGTGGGAGACGAAGCCGGTTCCGTTATAGGAGAGGACTCCGCCGGAGGTGGCCACGACAGGATTGTTCGGATCAGCATTCATGGACGTGACCGGCACGGGAGTACTTGTTTTTGTCTCAGGCAGGAGAGTCTCGCCGACACCCAGTTGACCATAGGAGTTCAGTCCCGTCGCCCAGAGCGTACCGTCAGTCTTCAGGATCATCGTGAGATAACCTCCGGCGGAGACTGACTTGACTCCCACCTTGACAGCAGGCGCGTTTATGCCGTCCCCGGTGTCCCAGTCCTGTATCTCAATCTCAATAGCGGCAACGGCGACTTCTTCATCAGAGGTATTGAGCGTCATGTTGTAGACATGCTGCTTTCCCGCGTCAAAGTGAATCTTGCCTTGGTCAGAGGTCGCTACGGAATCCGCTATCCATGTGTATGTACCAGCGCCAGTACCACCGGTCAGGGTAAACTCCAGTTCCAGCACACTCAGCAACCACGACGAGTGAGCCTCAGGTATCAGCACAGCCTCGAACCGCCTCTTACCCTCATTTCTTTCAGATTGAGTAAGCGTGTCGGAAATGTCCTTCATGACAATAGACTCAATGACACTGGCAGCATCCAAGGTTCCGTCATTCAGGTTGATTGTGGTCTGCGTGTTCAAGCCTTTGACCGTAGCAGTAAATCCACCGGTGGCATCATTGATAGCCACAGCATCAACAGTCGTGCTTGGGGCTATGTTGACAATCAGGCGGGAGAGCATATGGTCAAGCTTCAGATGCACCGTCGAGGTATTGTTCTGTACGTTGTCGGTGCGTCCCCACAGGAAGTCAGCCGTCCCGGTCATCTGTTCCGAGGAACTCCGGTTGATGTCTATGGCTACGGTCGTAGGGTCAGAGATGTTTTCATCATAGGGATAATAGGCGATGAAGTCGAAGTGTGTGATGGTAGGGTTGGAGATGTCATCCCACTTCAAGGTGTCACCAGCGGTAGCAGGAGTGAAACCGGAAGTCTGGAAGGCTGTGTCAGCCGTATAGAGTTTGTTTGCACGTTCTGGGGCGGTAGTAGCTGCCGTGCCAGTACCATGTTCCAGCATGTAGATGCCGACGTCATCATCGGCTTGCCATTCGGAATTTGCCGTGGCTTTGCGTCCGATTTCCGTACTGAAACGCACTGCATTGGTATTTGAAATATTCAGCTTGTTGTCGCATGAAATGAAGGTGATAAGTAGCATCAGAATGGTCAGGAAGACCATGACGCTTAGTTTACTCTCTCTCTCTCTCTCTCTCTCTCTCTCTCTCTCTCATAGTGTCTTTTCCTTTCTCCATGAAGAAGATGATGACATGCCAGCTTACGCATATGGTAGTAATTAATAAAATAGTATAAACGTGGTGATGGCAGAAAGCTATTACCCAAAAGTATTATTTTGCATGAAAAGCACAGAAAACCATATAATACTTTTGGGTTATTGGTGATTTTAGATGTTAATAGTGGTTGTTGATTCGTTTTTAAGCGTGTAAAAGCCTAAGACATGTGAGAACATGGGGAAAAGACGAATACCACAAGTTTTTCACATTATTGTTTTCCATGTGGGGCAAATCTTCCTCTTCATCTCTCCATGCAGATGACGCTTGGTCATAGGGCGTGGTAGGGAAGGAGAACCGGCGCAGCGGGACGACCTGTTAATCGGTCGGCGTACGCCGGTATCTCCTCATGTTCTGGTCAGAAAACTACCTGCACGGGCGTGTTTGTGTTGGTCGTAGTGCCGTCACCCAGTTGGCCATAGTTGTTCCGTCCAGTCGCCCAGAGCGTGCCGTCCTTCTTCAGGATTAACGTGTGATAGATTCCGGCGGAGACAGCCGCGACATCAGTCATGAACCCGACCCCACCCGAACTCTTGACCTGCACGGGCGTGCTTCTGTCGGTATTATCACCGACACCCAGTTCACCATTTCCGTTGGATCCAGTCGCCCAGAGCGTGCCGTCCTTCTTCACAATCATCGTATGGTGGTATCCGGCGGAGACAGCCGCGACATCAGTCATGAAGTCGTTGTCAGCGGTACTAGCCTTGACCTGTACGGGAGTAGTTTTCTCGGTCGTAGTGCCGTCCCCCAGTTGACCATAGATGTTCCGTCCAGTCGCCCAGAGTGTCCCGTTCTTCTTCAGGATCATCGTGTGATGACCTCCGGCGGAGAAAGCCGTGACAGGATTGCTCGGTTCAGTATTCATGGATGTGACCTGCACGGGCGTGTTTTTGGTGGTTCCCGACCCGCTGTTGTCTAGACCTAGTTCACCATAATAGTTGTATCCAGTCGCCCAGAGCGTGTCGTCCTTCTTCAGGAGCATCGTATGATCCCCTCCGGCGGAGACTTCCTTGACATCAGTCATGAAGTCATCGGGAGCGATACTAGCCTTGACCTGCATGGGCGTTTTTTTTTCGGTTCCGTAACCGCTGATACCTAGACCCAGTTGGCCAAACCAGTTGTATCCTGTCGCCCAAAGCGTCCCGTCCTTCTTCAGGATTATCGTGTGAGAGCCTCCGGCGGAGACAGCCTCGACATCAGTCATGACCTGAACGGGCGTTCTTCTGTTGTCATTGTCACCGACACCCAGTTGACCAGAATTGTTGTATCCCGCCGCCCAGAGCGTGCCGTCTGTCTTCAGGATCATCGTGTGATTGGTTCCGATGGAGACTTCCTTGACATCAGTCATGAAGTCGTTGTAATCGGCACTAGCCTTGACCCGCACAGGAGTAGTTCTGTTGGTCGTAGTGCCGTCACCCAGTTGGCCCCATTCGTTCCTCCCTGTCGCCCAGAGCGAGCCGTCCTTCTTCAGGATCATCGTGGAAGAGCCTCCGGCGGAGACAGTCTTGACCTTCACCAGCCACTGTGCATACAACGTCACGTCATGAGCAGGCATGGTGAAGGAGTCACCTGCGGAATACCGGACTCCCGTGCCGTCAGACGTCGTATTCCATCCCCCGAAGTAATAATGCCCGGTTTTATCCAGCGTCCCAGAACCTGGCACCGTGACCGGACTTCCGGCATGAGCGTACATCTTTCCCGGAGCAGTGCCGCTTGTCGCGTTATTGCCGTCAAAGGAGAGGCAGTACACCTTGAGCGCGTCTGTGTTTATACTGTCCCCGGTGTCCCAGTCCTCGATGCCAATTTCGATTGCGGCGACGGCGACCACATCGTCAGACGTATTCAGGGTCATGGTGTAGATATGCTGTTTGCCCGCGTCAAAGTGAATCAGGTGTTTATCTTTGTCCGCTACGGACGTCGCTTTCCATGTGTATGCAGTATCAGTGCCACTACCATCAGTCAGGACAAACTCCAGGTCCAGGGCATTCAATAAAGCAGTGGAGTGAGCCGTAGGTATCAACACACCTTCAAACTGGCGCTTTCCCGCGGCTCTTTCCGTGGCGGTAAGCGTATCGGCGGAAATGTCCTTCATGCGGATAGGCATACCATTGCCAGGAACAGATACGGCTCCAGTATCAAGATTGATCGTGGCTTGTGTGCTTGTGCCTGTGACCGTGACGGTGCATCCCCCGGTGGCAGCATTGATAGCCGTGGCGTCAACGGTGGTACTTGGCCCAAGGTTGACAATCAGGCGAGAAAGAGCGTGGTCAAGTTTCAGCCGTACCGTTGACGTATTGTTCTGGACACCGCCAGCGTATGTGCTCACGGTCTTGCTATGCCCCCACAGGAAGTCAGCCGTCCCGGGGTCCTGTTCCCCAGTACCAGCCGGATAGACATTAATGGGCAGGGCGGTGGTGTCATTGATGGATGATGCATAGGGATAGTAGGCGATGAAGTCAAAGAATGGTGCGGGATTCGTACTAAGGTCATCCCACTTCAAGGGGTGGGAGACATCAACAGGAGTGAAGCCGGAGGTTCGGGAGGCTATGTCAGCCTTGTAGGGTTGGTTGGCACGCTCCGTGGTGGCAGAATCCGCCAGGGTGCCATGATTCACCATGTAGATGCCGACTTCGTCATTGGGTTCCCAGCCGGAGTCAGCGGAGGCTTTGCGTCCTATCTCCGTGGAGAAGCGCACGTCGGTGGCGTGCGAAACACGCACTTTGCCCTCGCATGAAACAAGAGCGACAAAGAGAATCATGATGCTCATAAGAATTGTAATAAGTAATTTATTCTCTCTCATGGTTGTTTTCCTCATTTTCTTTGAGAAGACGACATAAGCCATCGACCATGTATGGTTAATGGCTGGGACAGTGTAAGTCTGGTTATGGTCGTTGAGGTATTACCCGAAAATACGATTTTTCGAGGAAAACATATAATACTTATTAACTATTTTACGCTTGAAGATATCAATATCGTTTATTGATACGGTTTCTGGTGTGTATTTCCCAGGAAAACAGCGAGCGTGAAAAAAGGGGAATCCCGTAACCTTTTTCATGCCATTGGTTCCCCGTTTTTTGAAAAATTTCCCACTCTGCTCCCCAGCAAATGACACGTAGTCATGAGGAGTGGCAGGGAGATGTGGCCGGCACAACGGAACGGCTTGTTAATCGTTCGACGTGTGCGCCGGTATCTCCTCATGTTCCGGTCAGAAAATAACCTGTACGGGCGTTTTTATGTCGGTTCCCGAACTGCTGTCACCCAGACCTAGTTGACCATTAAAGTTGGATCCTGTCGCCCAGAGCGTGCCGTCCTTCTTCACAATCATCGTATGGAAGCATCCGGCGTAGACAGCCGCGACATCAGTCATGACCTGCACGAGCGTGCTTTTGTTATTCGCTGCACCCGAAGTACCGTCACCCAGTTGACCATATTCGTTGTTTCCCGTCGCCCAGAGTATCCCGTTCGTATCCACAATCATCGTGTGGGTGTCTCCAGCGGCGACAGATGCGATAGCGGGGAGAGTTCCCGTGGATGTAGTCGTGATCGGTACGGGAATGGTTCTTTCATCCATGGTAGTGTCGCCCAGTTGACCAGAACTGTTGTCTCCGGTCGCCCAGAGCATCCCGTTCGTATCCACAATCATCGTATGGTAGGCTCCAGCGATAACAGATGCGATAGCGGGGAGAGTTCCCGTGGATGTGGTTGTGACCGGCACAACAAGGTTTTTGTTGGCTCCAGAGCCCGCAGTGCCGTCACCCAGTTGCCCCATCGCGTTGTTTCCCGTCGCCCAGAGCTTCCCGTCCGTATCCACAATCATCGTATGGTTGGCTCCGGTGGCGACAGAGGCAACAGTAGGGAAAGGTTCCGGCCCTGAGGTGAATTTGACCTGCCTGGGCAAGCCCACGGGTGTTTCAAGGTGGCCTAAACCCAGTTGACCATCATTGTTGCGTCCAGTCCCCCAGAGCCTATCATCCGTACTTACAAGCATTGTATGACGACTTCCAGTGGCGACAGACCTGATAATAGGGATCTCTCCTATGTTTGTGTTGGTGACCTTCGTGGGAATGCCTGTGTAGGTCGTAATACTGTTGATACCCAATTGACCATCCTGATCCCATCCTGTCGCCCAGAGCGTGCCGTCCTCCTTCAGGATCATCGTGTGATAATCTCCGGCGGAGACGGCCTCTACATTGGTCATGAAGTCGTCAGGATTGATACTGGCCTTGACCCGCACGGGCGTACTTTTGCTGTTCAAATACCCTGAAGTGCCGTCACCCAGTTGGCCATAGATATTCCATCCAGTCGCCCAGAGCGTGCCGTCCTCTGCCAGAATCACTGTGTGACCGTATCCCGCGGAGACTGACTTGACCTTCGGCACCCACCTTGCATACAACGTCACATCATGGGCGGGCATGGTGAAGGACTCACTGGCGGCATATTGGGTTCCGTTGCCATCAGGCAGAGTATTCCATCCGTAGACGTAATGGAGATTCTTTTCCAACGTTCCAGGAGACGGCAGTGTGACCTGGCTTCCCTCATGAGCATACATCCGTCCCGGAGCACTGCCTCCCGTGGCACTGTTGGCATCAAAGGTGAGGCTGTATGCCTTGGTTGCCGCCGCGTTCACCCCGCTCCCGGTGTCCCAGTCCACTATCCCTATGAGAATCTCCGCGACGGCGACTTCATCCGCCGCCGTATTGAGTGTCATGTTGTAGACATGAGTCTTGCCGCTCTCCAAGACAATCCTGTACTCATCGGAGGACGCTACGCTGGAAGCAGCCCATTCATATGTCTCGCCACCCAAGGTGAAACGCAGACCAAGGGAGGACAGGGCGGTAGTGTTGTCCGTGGGTATCAACACGGCTTCATAGCGTCGCTTGCCCGCAGTCCTCTCCGCATCCGTGAGCGTGCCGGAGATGTCCTTCATGACGACATCAATGTCGCTGGGGACGACAGGAGCCACATCTCCGCTGTCCAGGTCGATTGTTGCCTGCGTGTTGATGCCCGTGACAGTGGCGACAAGCGTACCGCCCGTGATGGCATCCTTATCAACGGTGGTACTTGGCCCAACGTTGACAACAAGGCGGGAGAGGGCATGACTGAGCGTCAGGCTGACTGTCGAGGTGTTGTTCTGGACACCAGCCTTCTTCCCCCACAGGAAGTCAGCTTTTCCGGTATCCTGTTCCCCGGAACCCGGATAGACATGTATGGGCAGAGCGGTGGTATCAGCGATGGATGATGCATAGGGATAGTAGGCGATGAAATCAAACTCTGTGATGGCAGGGGTGGAGATGTCATCCCACTTCAAGGGGTTGGAGGCGTCAACAGGGGAGAAGCCGGAGAAGGTGATGTCCGCCGTATCTGCCACGTACTGCACATTGTCACGGTCGGTCGTGGCGACAGTAGCCACGTCCTCACCGGCCTCCACCATGTAGATGCCGACTTCATCCCCGATACTCCAGCCGGAGTCAGCGGTGGCTTTGCGTCCTATCTCGGAGATGAAGCGTATTGTGTTGGAGTTTGAAACGTTCGGTTTGTCAACGCATGAAACAAAAGCGACAAGGAGAACCAGGATGGTCAGAATGACCATGCCGTTTAGTTTAGTCTCTCTCTCTCTCTCTCTCTCTCTCTCTCTCTCATTGTATCTTTTCCTTATCTCCGTGAAGAAGATGATGACATGCCAGCTTACGCATATGGTAGTAATTAATAAAGTAGTGTAAACGTACTGACGTCAGAAAGCTATTACCCAAAGGTATGATTTTGCATGAAAAGCAGAGAAAACCATATAATACTTTCGGGTTATTTGACGCTTAAAGATGTAAACATAGTATTATTAATACCACTTCTAACGTGTGCGACACAGAAAATAGAAATTATGAAGAATAACAGAGATGTCGCAAATTTTTGCGACATACTCTTGTTGTAAAAAATGTTGGCTCGATGATGATGCCGTCCGCTGGTTTTGTGAAATTCACAGGTCGTCCCAGGTATGGTATACTCCATGAAACCGAAGACAGCGAAACCGAAGATGGCCTCGGTTCTGGAGGAAGGATCGATGGTGATGAAAGATTCCCCGTCAGGAGACAGACCGCGACGCATCGGACTCATGCTGGCATCCATACATACAGGAACATCCAATGACCTGTGGCCGGAGCTGGCTCGGACTGCATCAGCGGATGGCGCCGCTTTTTTCGTCTTCCCCGTCGGCAGGCTGAAATGGCCGACAGAGGGAGAGTATCTGCGCAATGACCTCATCTCCCTTGTCAATCGCCGGAACATTGACGGACTGATCAGCTGGGCATCATCACTGGGAGGCCACGTCCCTCTGACGGAACTGTCGGATGTCCATGATGCCTTTGACATACCGTATGTGACCATAGGAATGAAAAAGACCGGACATCCTAATGTTGAGTTTGACGCATATACCGGCGTGCGCTCCGCCGTGATGCATTGCATCAAGGTTCATGGCGCCCAACGAATAGCTTTCATCAGGGGGCCGGAGAGCCATGTGTCGGCGCAGGACAGGTACCGTGCCTATCTTGATGCCCTTGCCTTGGCGGGAATCGGACTTGACCCGGCCTTGGTGTCGCCTCCCTTTGCATGGTCACGGGGTGGAGACGCCCTTGATGTCCTGGCGGGAGAACGTGCACTGGTTCCCGGCAAAGATTTTGATGCGCTGGTATGTGCCAGCGACCTTCTCCTCTATGGAGCCGGAAGACGCCTTGAATCCATGGGCGTCAGGATTCCCCAGGATCTCATCCTCATCGGCTTCAATGATTCCCAGGAAAGCAGATTGCTCCAAGTCCCCTGTACAACAGTCCGCATGCCCATTTCTGATTTAGGAATGGCGGCATGGAATGCCATTATGAGACAGATTTCAGAAGTAACAGGGGCTTCTCAGGATATCATGCTTCCCGTTGACCTCGTTCTGAGACACTCATGCGGATGTGAAGCCGCCGATGTTTTCGGACCTGCCGGACGAGGAGGGGAACGGCAACCGCTGATGAAACGCATCGGGGAACTGTTCAGCCTTTCCGAAGCAGGAAAGAGAAAACTGGAGATTGTATGGGATGCCATTGAAAAAGCCGCTTTACTTGACGACAAGGAAGGCGGCAAGGAAGCTGACATGTCCGCGTTCCGGGGATTCGGCGAATTTCTCTATTCCCTCATATCTTCCGGAGCTGCCGGAGCCGGCACAGGACTGCTCTATGAAGCCTTGGATCGACTGTGCCTGGGAAGCCCGGACATTCCCCGCGTGCGCCGTTATGTGGAAAAACGCTTGTACCCTCTGGTTTCTCAGGTTCAGGACAGGATTCATAACCAGCATACATATGAACTCGGACAGACGGCGCGGCATCTTAATGCCTTGAAAGTGGATTTGCTGCGAGTGCGCAGTCTTTCCGTGATACCCCAACTGCTGGCAAGTCACCTTCCTGCCCTGGGAATCACAGGAGCGTATCTGGTGCTTTCCGATGACGCCGGCTATCCCCGGCTTTCCGGAGGATATGATGCTTCCGGACTCATCGGGCAGGGGCACGCCTTCTCCCGTGAAGACCTTCTTCCGCGGGAAATCATGGAACGTCTGGGAGCCGGAGTGTATGTCGTCGAAGCTCTCCATGTTGACAGGCAGAGCTTGGGATACCTTGTCATACGGACAACAGCATGGGATGGCTCACTCCTTGAAGAACTACGGGCATCGCTCAGCAGCGCAATCAACGGAGCATTGCTGGTTGACGACGCGAACCGTGCGCGGGAAAAGGCGGAACAAGCAGAACGCATCCGCACGGAATTTCTGGCGAGCGTCGGTGATGGACTCAAGGAACCGCTGGAGGGAATCCGCAAGATAGTACAGGAATCAGGGACGGCATCCTCCCCGGCAGGCATAGGAATCCTCAATCATATTTCCCGTGCAGGATACCTGATGGATCTTGCCATGTCCCGGACAGGGAGCATGGAAATGGAGCGTCGGCTCATCAATCCGGGCATCTGGCTCACGGAAACCTGCGGACGCCTGGGGTACGGCCTGACTGCTCCCGAAAGGACGCCGATGATCCTTGCCGATGTCCGTCGCTTGAGCCAGGTATGCGAGATTATCGGCACAGAGATAATAGCCGACGGTCATGGCTGCATGCTTTCCTGCGCTGTCCATCGTTCCGGACTTGCCATATCCTTGGCATCTGATTCCGGCGGATGGAGGGCGCGTGTCTTTGAAAATTCTCCCGGACTTGCCTTGGCGGAGAGAATCATCCTGCTTCATGGAGGTGAGTTTTCCATAGGGGAGAATTCCGTATCATTGAATCTCCCGTGGCCGACTTTATCCGGCGCGTCGCCGACATCTTCTTCCGGTACGGCTGTCGTCCTGGGCCCTTGCCCGGAAAACGGAGGATATCCTCCATGGGCAGACATCCACGTCATTGACGCGAGCAATGTTTCTTCAGGCAATCTTCTGTCGGTCGATGCCGGTCTTCTCATATGGGATGCCTCGGATGCAGTCCCCGCATCATTTTCCGCTTTGCGCAGGCTTGGGGAAGAACCACGTTTCAGTGCGCTTGGCTTCATGGCGTATGGCTTGGCGTCGGGGGGACAGAGCCTGATGGAAAGCGTGGAAAGCCTTTCCGGTGATATGTCGGTCGGCTCTGTCTTCCTCTATGGCGACGTACCGACGGAACTTAGGCAGGTATTCCAGCATCTGGAGACCATCATCCTGTCAAGTCCCTCGGATTTTGTTTCCCGCGCTCCCATGAAACCTCCTCTCATCCTGTTGTCCGACCGGCTTGCCGCCTATGATGCCGAAGTGATTCGCCGTCAAGTCATAGGAGGTGATGTCCCCATCCTTCTTTATAAAAGTGTGATTGATGAGGCTGTGGTCAAAGCATTCGGGGAGATGCCGGGACTGATTTTCTGTGATGACGTCCTTGCCCGGTGCGAGGCTTTCCATGTACGGCTCAAGGCGGCCATGAGCGGAGCGGCGCCGATTCTTCCTGCCCTGACAGGAATCATCGTCAAGAGGGCAATGGCGTATCTGCAAGCCCATGCCGCCGAACACGTGTCACGCTGGCAGGTCGCTGAAGCGGTCAATGTCAGCGAGGATTATCTTACGCGTATTTTCCGCCGGGAGACAGGACTCTCACCGTGGGACTATCTGATTCGGTGCAGGATAAGCAGGGCTGTCAGGTTGCTCCGCACTTCCGGCATGACCATCAGTGAAGTCGCGTTCCGCACGGGCTTCCAGGATCAAGCATATTTCTGCCGTGTCTTCAAGAAAATCATGGGGGATCCGCCGGGACGGATGCGCGGCCATTGAACAGACAATGAATCCCGGACATCAAACAGGACATCGACCTGGACGAAGAAAGGGTTTTTTCCTCCTTTCGGTCATGGCTTGGTTGCTCTTTGTCTGTTTCCGATGTCGGAAAAGTACAAATCAATCCCTGCATTTTCCTCTCCCGCCTGTGTATGCTGAACATGTGTGAAGGGGAGAAATACATCGAAATGACGAGAATCACAGAGAAAACCCGGAAGACACCCGCTCTCGATTTATACAGAAGACAGAAGCGTGGACGCTTGTGGCGGGAAGTGGTGCGGCACAGGTCGGCCTATCTTCTGCTGGCGATTCCCTTTGTTTATTACATCATATTCAAATATGGCCCCATCTGGTACGGCCAGATTGCCTTCCGTGACTACCGGGCCTTGGATGGAGTGCTGGGAAGCACGTGGATTGGGTTCAAGAACTTCCTGACGTTCATCAATTCATTCTATTTCTGGGAGCTGCTGCGCAATACGCTGATGTATAGCTTTGGCAAGATTATCTTTTCTCTTCCGCTGTCCATCCTGCTGGCCATAACCATTTACGAGGCGACAGGAACAAAGTTACGTAAGACGGTGCAGACGCTGACATATCTGCCTCACTTCCTCTCATGGGTCATCATGTATGGCATTCTGCTGACGTTGCTGGCTCCAGGGGATGGCATAGTGAACGATGTCATCAAGTTCTTCGGAGGCAGGCCGATAGATTTTCTGACCAATACTAAGGCTTTTCCGTGGATTGTGATTCTGTCCGACGCATGGAAGGAAATGGGCTGGAGCGCAATCATCTTCATTGCGGCTTTGATGGGCATTGACATGTCCCTGTTTGAGGCGGCAATGGTGGAGGGAGCCAATAGCTGGCAGCGGGTGAGGTACATCACGCTTCCCTCCATCAGGCCGGTAATCGTGGTCGTCCTGCTGTTGAAGATAGGGACAATCCTGGATGCCGGATTCAACCAGATTTTCATTCTGTACTCGACGCCGGTGCTGAGCGTGGCGGACATCATTGACACGTGGGTATACCGGCAGGGGCTGTTGCAGTTTGAGTTCGGACTGGCTACGGCGGTGGGGTTGTTCAAGGGAGCAATCGGCATGAGCTTGATTCTGTTTGCCAACTGGATGACGCGGAAAGTTTCCGACACTGGGATACTGTAGGAGGCCGCCGATGAACAACACTCCCATGAAAAATACGCCTATGAACAACAAAGGAAATATCGCGATTGTGACGGCAGTCAAAGTACGCAAGACAGGAGCGGATCGCACATTCGATATTTTGGTGAAAGTATTCCTGTGGGGGATGCTGGTGGTGATTTCCCTGCCTTTGTGGAGTACCATAACGCTGAGCTTCCGTCCCTATGACTTCCTGGGGACGAATTTTGAAGGGATGTTCCTTCTTCCCTGGAACTGGTCAACCGCCGCGTACAAGGCATTGCTGGGGAACAATGGGTTTGTGATGTCCTTTGGCAACAGCCTGAAGATTCTGGTGATGGGCGTGGGTTCTGCCTTGGCTCTCACGATACCGCTGGCCTATGTCCTGTCCCTTCCGACACTGCCGGGACGGCGTTGGCTGAACGTGCTGATTATCATTCCGTATGTATTCAATGTAGGCATGATTCCTTCATACTTGGTGGTGACGCACCTGGGGCTGATAGACAAGCTTGCGGCAGTCTTCCTGCCGGGAGCGGTGAGTACATACAACTGCTTGATTATGAAAAGTTTCTTCCAGGGGATTCCAAATGAATTGAGGGAGAGCGCGCAGATGGATGGATGCTCGGAAGTGCAGGTATTGGTGCGAATCGTCCTGCCTTTGAGCAAGGCAATCATCCTGACGGTGGGGCTGTATTACGGGGTGTCGTTCTGGAACGATTTCTTCCATGCCATGCTGTACCTGAACAGAAATGCATTGCAACCCTTGCCAATACTGTTGCGCAACATCCTGATGGCTTCGGGAATGAACGAATTTGTGGAGGTGAATGCCTTCGGCGAAGCTCCGATTGCGGCAATCAAGGCGGCAAGCGTGTTCATGAGCGCTATCCCGATGGTGCTTGCGTATCCGTTCATCCAGAAGTATTTCACCAAGGGGACCTTGCTTGGCAGCGTCAAAGGCTGACCGGGCATGAATGCGGCCTGCATTGCATGGCCGTGACAGATATGAAAGATGGTATTCCAGATAAGGAGGAAATAACCATGAAGAAAAATGTGATGACCATTGTCCTGGCGATAATGCTCGCCATGCTGTGCGCTCTTCCTGTATTTGCCCAAGGCACCAAGGAAAGCGCCGCAGCCTCTGCTGCGCCAGTGAAGATCAGCCTGTGGTATGGCGCCGCCATCACCGAGGCTGGTCCCCCTCCGGCTGACTGGGTGGCGTTGCAGATCATCCGGGAGAAGCTGAACATAGATCTTGAGCTTACCGCCTTGCCATCCAACGAAAGCGACCAGGATGTGAAGATTCAGGCGGCTGGCGCGGCCAACAACCTGCCGGATGTTTTCATGGTGCGCAGGGATGCGTGGCTTCGTCTGGTGAACCAGGGGCTTATTGCGCCGGTTGACAGCCTGTATGCCAAGATGCCGGTGAGAACCGCTGCCCAATATGACTCGGCAAGCATTGCTTTCACGACAGTGAGCGGCAAGTCCTATGGGTTTGCTTCCCCCGGCTCCATTTCCAAGAATGAAGGTCTCCTGATCCGCAAGGATTGGCTGGACAAGCTGGGACTTGCCATTCCCAAGACTACGGAAGACTTGGCAAAGGTTCTCCATGCCTTCACATACAATGATCCCGACGGCAATGGCAGGAATGATACCTATGGCTTCGGCGCTTTCCTTGAGATTAATAACTATGAAGGAGGCTTGGGACGCCGCTTGCAGCCTATACTTGGTGCCTTCGGAGTTGAAGGAACATGGAACCTGACCGAGGCAAATGCCGGTCTCAGCGTGCGCAAGCCTGAGATGTATGATGCCATGGTCTATATCAAGAGTCTGGTCGATGACGGTTCGATTGATCCGAACTGGCTGGCATATCAGAAGGATGACTTCCGCGCCGCGTGGAAGCAGGGACGTTTTGGCGTCATGCGTGAGCAGAACGCCGCCTATGCTGCTACGGCCAACTATGCTCCTTTTGACAAGAACTTCCCGGACGGGGAGTGGATTGTCATTGATCCTCCTGTAGGCCCGAAGGGTCATTCTTCTGTCGGCCCCTATACCACCGGCTACCGCATCTATGCAATCAGCGCCAAGGCCGCCCAGGCTGGCAAGGCTGAGAAGATTGCCGAGCTTCTGGAATGGATGAGCAGCGACGAGGGTTATTATCTCCTGGGTTGGGGCGTTGAAGGCGTGAACTATGTCAAGGATGCCAATGGTATTCCTGTTGACAAGGATATGCCGCTGGGCTTCTCGACCGCCACAGGGCAGACTGTCACCCAGTTGCGCAACATGGTGTTCTTCAATGGCGACGTTGAATTGTACGCCCGGTATCCGAAGTACGTGACCGAGGTAAGCAAGAAAGAAATGAGCGCTCTGGATGTCTTGCGTGACATGGAAAGCCGCAAGTGGACGCCGAACAACGGCGGTGACACGCTTCCCGCTCCAAACGCCGACCTGAAGCGTTTCTATGAGCAGGGTCTTGCCGAGTTCCTGACGGGCAGGCGTGTGTTGAACCAGCAGAACTGGAATGCATGGATTGCTGAGTTCGACCGTGTCGGTGGCAAGGCATGGGAAGATGCCGGCATTGCCCACGCCAAGGCGAACAACCTTCTGTATTAGCATACGGATGATGCATTGCATGGGCCCGTCCGGGAGGGCGGGCCTGTTTTCTTAAAGAGAGCATCATGGTGTTCACGTCATCGAAGCATAAAAATGATCAAGAGAGAATAAGATGAAAAGCGAGTCTTCACAACTACTTTCCGTCCGTATGGCGGATTCCGTCCGTTCACGCTATCTGCCTGGCATGATGGTGTGGCACTATGAACATGGTCTGGTAATCAGGGCTGTGGCCGAGGTTGGGGAACGTATTGGTGATCCTTCGTTCTTTGATTGGGCGCATGCCATGTACTCTCCGCTTGTTTCGGAGGACGGGACCATAGCTACATACCGCCACGGTGAATACAACCTGGATCAGATTCAGGCTGGTCGGTTTCTGTTCGCTTTGCATGACAGGACGCGGGAAAAGCGTTTTCTCTTGGCCGCGGAAAAGTTGAAAGGGCAGCTCCGTTCGCAACCGCGCACTCTCACAGGCATTTTCTGGCATAAGGAAATCTACCCATGGCAGGTCTGGCTTGACGGGTTGTACATGCAGGGGCCTTTCAATGCCCTGTACGCAGTGAGGAACAATGACCAGGGAGCCTTGGATGACCTTGTTGAACAGATGGTGAAGACATCACGCATCCTGCGGGATGGGAAGACGGGGTTGCTGTTCCATGCGTGGGATGAATCACGCGGGCAGAGATGGTCGTCCCCGGACACAGGGCTGTCTCCCCATATCTGGGGGAGGGCGCTTGGCTGGTTCATCATGGCGGTGATCGATGTCATCGGGATTCTTCCGCCGGGACATGCCGGTCGTGTCCGTCTTGAAGCTCTGGTTCCGGGTTTGCTTGATCCGGTGCTTGCCTGCCAGACTTTTGCCGGGCTGTGGTGGCAGGTGATGGATGTCGGCGAGCGTGATGGAAATTATCTGGAGACTTCCGGCTCCGCGATGTTCACCTATGCTTTGCAGAGGGCGGCATCTCTTGGTCTGGCTTCCGATACCGCTCGGTATCTTGCGGCAGCTGACAAGGCACTTGACGCTTTGGTCAGAACCCGTCTGCGTGAGGAGCCTTCAGGAGAGTTGCATTTGGGCGGCATTTGCTCCGTAGCTGGTCTTGGCGGCAATCCTTACCGGGATGGTTCGTTCCCGTACTACATCAAGGAGCCTGTCGTTGAGGATGATTTCAAGGGAGTTGGTCCTTTTATCCTTGCTCTGGTCGAGCAGGAGAAAAGACGGACGATGTTGTAAAATTGTGAAAAATTTGGGTAATGATTTCTCATCATATACAAGAAACATCATATAACCCTGTTGATGTCTGACATGGGGAACTCCTACAATGATATGTATGTGTAATGAGCAGCCACGGATGTGGCTGTATTTCATGCGAATGTTATCCCTGGATTCAATTTCAAAAGGAATGAACCGGCGTGGCGGAACGACCTGTTGATTGGTCGGCGTGCGCCGGTATCTCCTCATGTTCCGGTCAGAAAATTACCTGTTCGGGCGTGGTTCTGTGGTTTCCCGAACCGCTGTCACCCAGACCCAGTTGACCATTTTCGTTTTGTCCAGTCGCCCAGAGCGTGCCGTCCTTCTTCAGGATCATCGTGTGTCTTTCTCCGGCGAAGATTTCCTTGACATCAGTCATGACCTGCACGGGGATGCCTGTCTGGGTAGGGGTAGCGCCGATACCCAGTTGACCATAAGTGTTGTTTCCCGTCGCCCAAAGCGTGCCGTCCTTCTTCAGGATTAATGTGTGGAAAGACCCGGCGGAGACAGCCGCGACATCAGTCATTACCCCGGAACCATTGGTATCATCCTTGACCTGCACGGGTGTGCTTTTGTCGGCATAATCGCCTAAAGTGCCGTCACCCAGTTGACCATTTAAGTTGTATCCCGTCGCCCAGAGTGTGCCGTCCTTCTTCAAGATCATCGTATGCCGATCTCTGGAGGAGACAGCCGCGACATCATAACCCATGGATAAAACCTGCTCGGGCGTGCTTGTTTTATAGGAGGTTCCAGCGCTGACACCCAGTTGACCAGAACTGTTGGCTCCAGTCGTCCAGAGCGTGCCGTTCTTCTTCAGAATCATCGAGTGAACATCTCCAGCAGAGATGGCCTTGACATCAGAACGCATGGACGAAACCGGCACGGGCGTACTTTTGTTGGCCGTAGTGTCATCTCCCAGTTGACCATTGTTGTTCCGTCCTGTTGCCCAGAGCGTGCCGTCCTTCTTCAGAATCAGCGTGTGATTGCTTCCGGCGGAGACAGCCACGACATTAGTCATGAAGTCGTTGGGAGTGGTACTAGCCTTGACTTGCACGGGAGTACTTCTGTTGGTCGTAGTGCCGTCACCCAGTTGACCATAGTTGTTCCGCCCCGTCGCCCAGAGCGTGCCGTCCTTCTTCAAAATCATCGTATGGTAATTTCCGACGGAGACAGCTGCGACATCAGAACCCATGGACGTGACCCATACGGGTATGCTTGTTTTATAGGAGGTCGCAGCGCCGACACCCAGTTGACTATAGATGTTCAGTCCAGCCGCCCAAAGCGTGCCGTTATTCTTCAGGAACATCGTATGATAAGCTCCGGCAGAGACGGCTCGGTATGGTTTGAACGTAGCAGCCCAGTTCCCGCCGTCACTTTCATCCCAGTCTCCGATCTCAATCTGGATGGCGGCAACGGCGACTTCTTCATCAGACGTGTTCAGCGTCATGTTGTAGACATGCTGCTTGCCTTTGTCAAAGTGAATCTTGCCTTGATCAGAGGTCGCTACGGAATCCGCTGCCCATGTGTATGTACCAGCGCCAGTACCCCCGGTCAGGGTAAACTCCAGGCTCACGTTAGCCAGAGCATCAGTGTTGCCCACAGGTATCAGCACAGCCTCGAACCTGCGCTTACCCTCGGCTCTTTCCGTGGTCGTAAGAGTGTCGGAAATGTCCTTCATGAGAATAGATGCGCTCGTATCCGTCGTGCCCAAGGTTCCGTCATTCAGGTTTATCGTAGTTTCAGAACCCAAGCCCTTGACCGTGACGGTAAAGCCGCCGGTGGCATTGTTGATGGCACCCTTATCAACGGTCGTGCTGGGAGAGATGTTGACAATCAGACGGGAGAGCATATGGTCAAGCTTCAGATGCACCGTTGAGGTATTGTTCTGTACGTTGTCGGTACGTCCCCACAGGAAGTCAGCCTTTCCGGTGTCCTGTTCCCCGGAACCCGGATAGACATTTATGGGTAGAGCGGTGGTATCAGCGATGGGAGACACGTAAGGATAATAGGCGATGAAGTCGAACGTGTCGTCGGCATTATCGGCAATGTCATTCCACTTCAAGGTGTCACCAGCGGTAGCAGGAGTGAAGCCGGAAGTCTGGAAGGCTGTGTCAGCCGTGTAGTGTCTGTTTGCACGTTCTGAGGCGGCAGTAGCTGCCGTGCCAGTGCCATGTTCCAGCATGTAGATGCCGACTTCATCAGCGGCTTGCCATTCGGAATTTGCTGTGGCCTTGCGCCCTATCGCGGAAGTGAATCGTACTTCATTGGTATGTGAAACATTCAGCTTGCTGTCGCATGAAATAAGGGCGACAAGTAGTATCAGAATGGTTGTAAGAACCACAAAACCTGGTCTGCTAGATTTGTTCATACGCAAATCTCTCAGATTCTTTACTCTCTCTCTCTCTCTCTCTCTCTCTCTCATTGTATCTGTTCCTTTCTCCATGAAGAAGATGGCAGCATATCAGCACAACTAATGTGGAGGTAATAATACGGTAGTATAAATCCGTTATGGGCAGTTTGCTATTATCCAAAAGTATTATTTTGCATGAAAAGTATATAATACTTTCGGGTTATTTAATGATTTTAAATGTTAATAGTTGTTATTAATTCGGTTTTAAGCGTGTAAAAGCCAAAGACACGTGAGAACATGGGAAAAAGACGAATACCACAAGTTTTTCACATTATTGTTTTCCCTGTGTTGCAAATTTTCATCTCTCCATGCAGATGACGCTTGGTCATAGGGCGTGGTAGGGAAGGAGAACCGGCGCAGCGGAACGACCTGTTGGTTAGCGTGTGCGCCGGTATCTCCTCATGTTCCGGTCAGAAAATTACCTGTTCGGGCGTGGTTCTGTGGTTTCCCGAACCGCTGTCACCCAGACCCAGTTGACCAAATTCGTTGTCTCCTGTCGCCCAGAGCGTGCCGTCCTTCTTCACAATCATCGTGTGATTCAGCCCGGCGTAGACAGCCGCGACATCAGAACCCATGGACGAAACCTGCTCAGGCGTTGTTATGTGGAAGTCCATACCGCTGTTTCCCAGACCCAGTTGACCATATTCGTCGAATCCTGTCGCCCAGAGCTTCCCGTCCGTATCCACAATCATCGTGTGATAACCTCCGGCGGCAACAGACTCAACAGTAGGGAGAGATCCTATTGTGGTGTCCGTGACCTGCATGGGCGTGTTTTTGTCTTCATCATTACCAATACCCAGTTGACCATAATTGTTGAATCCAGTCGCCCAGAGCGTCCCGTTCGTACCTACAATCATTGTGTGCTCATTTCCGGCGGCAACAGACATGACAGCAGGCAGATTTCCCGTGGATGTGGATGTGACCGGCACAAGAAAGTTTTTGTTGGCCCCATAGCCCGAAGTGCCGTCACCCAGTTGTCCACCACTGTTGTTTCCCGTCGCCCAGAGCTTCCCGGTCGTATCAACGAGCAGCGTGTGATGGGAGCCGGCGGCGACAGACGCAACAGCAGGGAGAGGTTCCGTCCCTGTGGTGAAAAGGATCTGCCTGGGCAAGGTCACGGGTGTGTTAAAGTCGCCTAAACCCAGTTGACCCAAATCGTTGCGTCCATTCGCCAAGAGCCTATCATTCGGATTTAAAATCGTACCTACGATTATTGTATGATACTTTCCAGTGGCGACAGACGCAACAGTAGGGAGAGTTCCCGTTGAGGTGCCCGTGACCTGCGCGGGTATGTCTGTGTAGGTAATAGTGTTGATACCCAGTTGTCCATAGATATTCCGTCCAGTCGCCCAGAGCGTGCCGTTATTCTTCAGAATCATCGTATGGTCAGCTCCGGCGGAGACTGACTTGACATCAGTCATGAAGTCGTTGGGAGTGGTACTTGCCTTGACCCGCACAGGAGTAGTTCTGTTGATCCAAGTGCCGTCACCCAGTTGACCATCTATGTTGTATCCCGTCGCCCAGAGCGTGCCGTCCTCTGCCAGGATCATCGTGTGATTGTCTCTGGCGGAGACTGCCTTGACCTTCGGCACCCACCTTGCATACAACGTCACGTTATTATTGGTGGGAATGGTGAAGGAGTCACCGGCAGCATACTGGGTTCCGTTGCCATCAGGCAAAGTATTCCATCCGTAGACGTAATGGTATTGCTTCTCCAACGTCCCAGGATCCGGTAGTATGACGGAGCTTCCTCCATGAGCGATTATCGCTTCCGGCGCAGTACCGCTTGTAGCGTTGTTGCCGTCAAAGGAAAGGCGGTATGCCTTGACAGCAGGTGCGTTTATGCCGTCCCCGGTGTCCCAGTCCTTTATCTCAATCTGGATGGCGGCAACGGCGACTTCATTGTCATCCGTGTTCAGCGTCATGTTGTAGACATGCTGCTTGCCTTTGTCAAAGTGAATCAGGTGCTTGTCTCCCTCAGCTACAGCACCTGTGGTACTTGGCTTCCATGTGTATGTACCAGCTTTAGCACCACCGGTCAGGGTAAACTCCAGGCTCACGTTAGCCAGGGCATCAGTGTTGCCCACAGGTATCAGCACTGCCTCGAACCTGCGCTTTCCCTCGGCTCTTTCCGTGGTCGTAAGCGTGTCGGAAATGTCCTTCATGGCAATAGGCGCAGTGAGACCGGATACATCAGCCAAAGAACCGTCATCCAGACTCATCGTGGTTATGTTGTCCAAGCCTTTGACCGTAGCCGCAAATGCAGTGGCATCATTGATAGCCACAGCATCGACGGTCGTGCTCGGAGAGATGTTGACAATCAGGCGGGAGAGCATATGGTCAAGCTTCAGCCGTACTGTTGAGGTATTGTTCTGTACGGTGTCGGTGCGTCCCCACAGGACATCGGCCTTTCCAGTATCCTGTTCATGTGTCCCCCTGTCCCGGTTGATATCTATGTACAAGGTATCAGTGTCATAGAAGGATGTCGTACCGGCACCATCTTCGGTATGAGCCAGGTACGCCCACGGATAGTAGGAGATGAAGTCGAACGTGTCGTCGGCATTATCGGCAATGTCATTCCACTTCAAGGTGTTGGCATTATCAGCAGGAGAGAAGCCGGAGGTCTGGAAGGCCGTGTCAGCCGTGTAGTGTCTGTTTGCACGTTCTGGGGCAGTAGTAGCTGCCGTGCCAGTACCATGTTCCAGCATGTAAATGCCGACTTCATCATCGGCTTGCCATTCGGAATTTGCCGTGACCTTGCGTCCGATTTCCGTGGAGAAGCGCACCGCATTGGTATTTGAAACATTCAGCTTGTTATCACACGAGACAAAAGAGGCAAGGAGAATCAGCAAAATCGTAAAAACCACAATGCCTGGTTTAGCTCCCTTTTTCTCATTCATGGCTTCCTCACTTTTTTAGCATGTGTTCCTTGCATACTTACATAATTTGCAACCGCATATGTTTTCCTGCTTTCTTCCATGTGAATCTCTTGACGGCACTACGGAACCATATCAGGCGGGCATTCTCTTTACTTTTTGAGTTAACGTTAACGCATTTTCTGCGCTTATTATCTTTTCCGCTTGAAAATATGTCAAGTTTTATTTCTTACATCCTTTTAATTTCCGTAATACTTTCTGGTACTTCGCACCAGATTCCCACAGCAGTCTTGACTGCAATTATCACATGCAATACATCTGATACAGAAAGGACAGGCAGGAGCAAAGTGCGGAGCTGGAACGATGTGAAAAAACACAATGGCCTGTAAGATAGCGTTTGTGGAAAACCGCTTCAGATTCAACCAGGGTTTTGATGAATGCCTTGCCATCATATTTCACCAAGAACTGGTTTTCCCGGTTTGACATCTGGTATGCGTGACGGTACTATAGATACAAGAATTCACATTTTTATCAGAGGAGATATCCATGAAGAAGATCATTGTTATTCTTGCCATCCTGCTGCTTGCTGGTGCAGTTGTATTTGCACAGGGAGCAAAAGAGACTTCCAAGGCATTGAAGGTCGGCATGGTCACTGATGCCGGTACCATTGACGACAAGTCCTTCAACCAAGGGACATGGGAAGGAATTTTGCGCGCAGAAAAGGATTTGGGTCTGGATATCCAGTACCTGAAGCCTTCCGGAACCACAGAAGCCCACTATCTCAGCGAGATTGGCAACCTGTATGACGCCGGGTACAAGTTCATCATCACTCCCGGATTCAAGTTCGAGACGGCCATCTATGTCGCGCAGGATCGTTATAAAGACGCCAAGTTCGTCATCCTTGACGGAGAACCCCACAGCGCTGACTATTCGACGTATCGGATTGAAAAGAACGTCGTCGGCGTCTACTGGCTGGAACATCAGTCTGGATTCGTCGCTGGCGTAGCTGCCGCTCTCCAGATCAAGACTGGTGATTTCGGCTTCATCGGTGGCATGGAGATTCCTGCCGTGCAGAAGTTCAACTGGGGCTTCCAGCAGGGTGTCGCCTATGCTAACAAGAATTTCGGGACTTCCATTACCATGAAGGCCGAGAATGTCCTGTACCAGGGTTCCTTTGACAACGTGGCAGCCGGACAGCAGTTGGCCGCTTCCATGTATGACAAAGGCGTGAAGGTCATCTTCGCCGCCGCCGGTGGTGTCGGTGTGGGTGTCATCAACGAAGCAAAGAACCGTGCTTCCTCCGGGCAGAACGTGTGGGTCGTCGGTGTTGACGTTGACCAGTACAACGAAGGGCTTCTTCCCAACGGCAAGTCGATCATCCTGACCAGCGCCATGAAGTATCTTGACCGCGCTTCCTACGAGATGATCCAGCTTGAGACTGAAGGAAAGTTCCCCGGCGGACAGATATTCTACTTCGATGCGACTTCCGACAGCGTCGGAATTCCCGTTGAGAATCCGAATCTCGGCGCCGATGTGACAGCCAAGGTCAACGAAGTCTACGCACAGCTCAAGGCTGGCAAGATTACCGTGGCTGATAACAGCACCGGTCTGTTGAAGTAAGGGCTGACGTGTCGCGTTAATTTTCAAGGGTCGTCACTTACGACGGCCCTTGAAGTTTTTTTGCGGGATCTCCCGCATGTCATCATACGGCTTGCCGTATCCTCATGGAGATTATCTACCAATGAGTCACGCCATTGAAATGTTGCATATACGGAAGGAATTTCCCGGCATCATCGCCAACGATGATATTTCCTTTTCCGTCAACCAGGGGGAGATACATGCTCTCTTGGGAGAAAACGGCGCCGGGAAGTCAACCTTGATGAGCATTCTGTTCGGCCTCTATCGCGCCGATCAAGGGACAATCAAGGTCAAAGGACGGGAGGTGTCCATCACATCCCCCAACGATGCCAACGACTTGGGCATTGGCATGGTGCACCAACATTTCCAGCTCGTCCATAATTTCACGGTCACGGAGAACATCATCCTCGGCAAGGAAGGTGGATTTGTCTTCAATGCAAAAGAAGCAGCCGCAAGGATTGCCGGACTTTCCAGGCAATATGGCCTGATGGTCAATCCGGAGATGGTGATTGAGGATATCAGTGTTGGTATGCAGCAGCGCGTGGAGATTTTGAAGATGCTGTACCGCAATGCGGATATCCTCATCTTTGATGAACCTACGGCTGTGCTTACTCCGCAGGAGATAGATGAATTGATGGACATCATGCGCAGCTTGCGTGATGAAGGGAAATCTATCATCCTGATTACCCACAAGCTGGCAGAAATCAAGGCAGTGGCCGACAGATGTACCATCATCAGGCGTGGTACGGTCATTGATACCGTAGATGTCGCCTCGACCAGCCAAGCTACGATGGCTGCCATGATGGTGGGGCGTCCTGTAAACTTCAAGGTTGAAAAGAAACCGATGACTCCCGGTGCGCCTGTATTGGAGATACAGGGTCTGAATGTCATGAACGCCAAGAAAATCCTGGGCGTGAAGGATTTCTCCTTCAGTGTGCGTGAGGGTGAGATTGTCGGCCTGGCCGGTGTTGATGGCAATGGACAGAGCGAATTAATTGAGGCTATCACAGGACTGCGTCCTGTGGTGTCCGGCTCAATCCTTCTTTCAGGAAAGGACATCACTCCTTTGTCGGTTCGTACCCGCAATGAGATGGGCATGGGGCATATCCCTGAGGATCGTCAGAAGCGTGGGCTGGTGTTGAACGCGACCGTTGCCGCCAATATGGTGGTGAAGGACTATTATCACAGTCCTTTTTCCCGCAACGGCCTTCTGGATCAGAATGCCATAGTGGAATATGCCCAAGGCATTGTACGCAGGTTTGACGTGCGCAGCGGGGAAGGCATCCATTCCCTTGCGGGGATGCTGAGCGGTGGCAACCAGCAGAAAGCAATTGTAGGGCGGGAAATTTCTTATGATCCGCGTCTGCTCATTGCCGTCCAGCCCACCCGTGGCTTGGATGTTGGCGCCATTGAGTTCATCCATAAACAGCTGATATCCCAGCGTGAGAGAGGGAAGGCTGTACTTTTGATTTCCTTTGAGCTGGATGAGATATTCAACCTGTCCGACCGGATTGCGGTCATCAATTCCGGAGAACTGATGGACATTGTGGATACCCGCTCTACCGACGAACACGCTGTCGGTCTAATGATGGCGGGCATCAAGGATCGGGGAGGAGAACAATGATCAAGGGTAAGAAACTACAGGCTCCCGGCCAGCACGTATTCCTGACGGGGTTCTCAGCCATCATTCTGGGGCTTCTCGCCGGAGCGGTGCTTATGGCCCTCATCGGCAGGAACCCCTTCAGCGGGTATCTTTATCTGTTCCGTGGCGGCTTGATGAACATCAAGCGCATTGGCGATACAATGGCGACGGCAACCATGCTGATTTTGGTGGGGTTGTCAGTCGGATTCTCCTTCAAGACAGGTCTTTTCAACATAGGTGGCGCGGGACAGATGCTGATGGGCGGTCTTGCCGCTACTTTCGTCGCTCATCGGATGAATCTTCCCCGGCCGTTGCTCTTGGTCATGATTATCTTTTTCGGCTTGCTGGCGGGGGCGGTCTGGGGCATCATACCGGGCTTTTTGAAAGCACGGTTCAACGTCCATGAGGTCGTGGCGACCATCATGATGAACTGGATAGCGTACTGGGTGGTCTACTATATTGTGCCGGCTCATCTGAAAGGGCCGAGCCTGGAGACTGAATCCATGTCCATTCCCGCGGGTAATTCGCTCAGGATGGAGTGGCTGAGCAGGTTGTTCAATGGCTCATACATCAATCTGGGCATATTCATAGCCATAGCGGCAGTGCTCATCATCAAGTTCATCCTGGACAGGACGACCCTTGGCTTTGAGCTGAAGACAGTTGGTTCCAACCGGTTCTGCGCGGAATACGCCGGTATCAAGGTAAACCGGGACATCATTATCTCCATGATGATTAGCGGCGGCTTGGCCGGTCTCGCTGGTATGGCTTACTATACCGGCTACAGTCTGAACGTCCAGATTGGCGTCATGCCCAGCCAAGGTTTTGATGGCATTGCGGTGGCTCTCCTTGGAGCCAGCACGCCTCTCGGTATTCTTCTGTCCGGTTTGTTCTTCGGGCTTCTCCAGGCGGGCAAGGGGTTCATGAACGCAATGACGAAAGTGCCGCCGGAGATTGCGGATACAATCATTGCCATCATCATCTATTTTACGGCGACCAGTTCCCTGTTCCTTCGTTTTTTTGTACGGTGGAGCAAACGTCGGGAAAATGTGAGGCAGGAAAAGGCGATGGCCGCGTCGCGGAAGGAGGATGTGTGATATGTGGCATATAATAACTCTTGTCTTTCCTTATGCGATTGCCTATACCATCCCCATGTTGGTCACTGCGCTCGGCGGTCTGTACAGCGAGAGAAGCGGTGTCACCAACCTGGGTCTCGAAGGTTTGATGCTGGTTGGTTATTTTGCTTGCGCTTTGTTCATCAGAAGTTTTGAAAGCAGCTTCTACGCGTGGGCTTTGCCACTCGGACTTTTGACAGGGATGCTGGCGGGAGCGTTGTTCAGTCTTCTCCACGCCTTTGCTTCAATTAATCTGCGTGCTGACCAGACGATTAGCGGCACGGCAATCAATATGCTTGCCGCCGCCCTGACTGTCTATCTGGCACGGGTTTTCAGCGGCAGCGGCAACATCCGCATCATGATGGGCATTGTCCGTTCAGATGTCCCGGTGCTGTCGAAGATTCCCGTCCTTGGGCCTCTGTTCTTTTCCCAGACATACTGGAGTACATGGCTTGTCCTGGCAATCTGGGGGGCTTCCTGGTGGTTCCTCTACAAGACATCCTTCGGTCTGCGTCTGCGTGCCTGCGGCGAGCATCCGTCGGCTGTTGCGTCAGCAGGTGTCAATGTGCGGCTGATGCGCTACTTCGGAGTAGTGATGAGCGGAGCATTGGCAGGGCTGGGCGGTGGTGCCATCCTGATTACCTACAGCGGTGAGTTCAACGGGAGCGTGGCAGGGCTTGGTTTCCTCTCCATTGCGGCGTTGATTTTCGGGCAGTGGAAGCCTTTGGGCATCCTGGGCGCTACGTTCTTCTTTGGGTTGGCTACTACTGTTGCAAATGTGTCCCAAGCCATTCCACAGCTTGCTGTCATTCCTCCGATGTACCTGAAGATATTCCCCTACGTGGTGACGTTGATTGCTTTGGTCGTTTTCTCCAAGCGGTCCGCGGCGCCCAGGGCGAGCGGCATACCGTTCTGATTCCCTGGTTGCTGTCCCGCCGGCTGATGAATCTTGGCATGGCGGGACAATGACCGGTTTTCTTTTTCGTGCCGCTGAGAAAAGAGGTCTTTCATAGGAGCCATGCGTGTAAAAGGAAGAAGACGCAAGGGGAAAAATACGGTATGGTGTAGAGGGGACATCCATCTCTGATTGTGATGTTCCGGGAGGCACCATGGAAGATTTGAAAAAGAAAATGAATGAATCATCCGCATACATTCGCGGAATCATAGGGGATATGCCCGTGGAGATTGGCATTATCCTGGGCAGCGGGCTTGGCGCCCTTGCTGATGAAGTGACCGATGCAACAGTAATCCTTTACAAGGATATTCCCCATTTCCCGGTATCCACCGTCCCCGGTCATGCCGGTCGCTTAGTGATAGGTTCCCTCCGTGGACGGAAGGTTGTGTGCATGCAGGGTCGTTTCCATTACTACGAAGGCTATGGGATGGATCTCGTGGTGTTCCCCGTACAGGTCATGTACGCCCTCGGTGTAAGGAATCTCCTGCTCACCAATGCCGCCGGATGCGTGAACCCCGCATGGGAGCCGGGTTCCCTTATGATTATCAGCGACCATATCAAGCTGGTTCAGGATAATCCCCTGAGGGGACGCAACGATGAGTCCCTTGGCCCACGTTTCTTTGATATGTCCCGTGCCTATGATATACAGCTCAGGAAGCTGGCTCGACGCTGCGCCCAGGATCTGGGCATTGATATCCGCGAGGGGGTCTACCAGTTGTTCACCGGGCCATCCTTTGAAACTCCCGCTGAGGTCAGGATGGCACGTCTGCTCGGAGCTGATGCCGTGGGCATGTCTACGGTTCCGGAAGCCATTGCGGCAAGTCATCTGGGCATAAGGACGTTGGGAATCAGTTGTCTGACCAACATGGCGTCCGGAATCCTTGATCAGCCGCTCAACCATGAAGAAGTGCTGGAGACAGGGGAAAAGGTCAAGGAGACATTCTCCGCTTTGGTTCGCGACATCGTACAGAAATGGCCGTTGTGAACGCTTCTGATGTCATCTCTCGGCTCGGTCTTGAGCCGCTGGAAGGAGAGGGCGGGTATTTTCGGCCGCTCTCTCCCTTTCTCTCTCCGCAGGGAGAAAAAATTGGGAGCGGCATCCTCTATCTGATGACGACCGCTTCTTGGTCCAGTCTCCATCTGCTTTCCGCCGATGAAAGCTGGCATTTCGCCGCGGGAGATCCTGTGGAGCAATTGCTTCTGGAGCCTGACGGGTCATGGTCTGTCCGTATCCTGGGAGCGGATATCATGGCGGGACATATCCCTGCCGCCATGGTGGAAAAAGGCAGATGGCAAGGAAGCCGGCCATATCCCGGCGGAGAGGCGGGCTGGTCATTATGTACCGCTGTCATGTGTCCTCCATTTGACGATCAGCAGTATATTCAAGGTAGGGAGGATTTGCTGAATCATTATCATGGCTGTGCCTTGGTACGCGAGTTTCTTGCCGCATGGGGGACGTGATGGAAATGAATGTACATGATGCCGTCATTGTAGTGACAGGCGGAACCAGCACTTTGGGGGAAGCCATATGCCGCGCTTTCCTTCATGAAGGCGCATACGTATGGTGCGGCTGGACTTCCCCACACGGAAAGAAGCGAGCCTTGACCTTGGCAGAGGAAGTCGGCTCGCGACTTTTGCCCCTGCGTATTGACGTGCGTGATGGTGCCTCTGTAACTGCGGCGCGGGATGCCGTCATGAAAGAACATGGATACCTTGATGTCCTGGTCAACAATGCCGGAGTATTCACGGTATCCAGTCAGGAAGACTTGGCGGAGCAGGATTGGGATACTGTTTTTGACACCAACATCACGGGTGTGTGGCGCATGGTGAAGACTTTCCTGCCAGTATTGGCTGATGGTGGTTCCATAGTGAACATCTCCAGCATGAACGCATCCCGTCCGGGCTTCGGCGGTACCGCGCATTATGATGCCTCCAAAGGTGCCGTGTCTTCCTATACGGCCAGCCTTGCCGCCGAGGTGGGGCCGCGGATACGGGTCAATGCCGTGGCGCCCGGCTTGATTGATGCGCCGTATCTGCATGAAGGAGATTCTTCCCTTGCCCAATCCTATGTGCGGAGGGCGGCACTGGGTCGCCTTGTCCAGGCTTCGGAGGCAGCGGACATGGTGCTGTTCCTGGCTTCGGAAAGGGCGCGTGCTGTCACAGGCCAGATTTTTGGTGTAGACTGCGGATATCCTTTGGGATGAGGAAGAAATGAAAATACTCTGCATATCAGATACGCCGGATCCCATTGTATATTCCAGCCACATAACCGAGCGTTACGGGAATGTGGATTTTGTCATCAGTGCCGGAGACCTGTCACTGCCCTATTATGAATACATTATTTCGACCTTGAACAAACCGCTGTTCTTTGTCTTCGGCAATCACAACCTGGAGCATTTCCATTACTTCAAGAAAGACGGGATGGAGGCTGCCATGGAGCAGCCTCGGTTTGGCAGTCTGCCTCCCTATGGAGGGGACTACATAGACGGTAAAGTAACGCGGGACAGGAAAACGGGAGTTCTTGTCGCTGGACTTGGAGGGTCAAACCGTTACAACAATGGTGCGCATCAGTTCACTGACAAGCAGATGATGCGCAGGATTCTGGCCATGGCGCCGCGTCTGCTCTACAACAAACTCAGGTATGGACGCTATCTTGATATCCTGGTGACCCATGCGGCGCCCTATGGCATCAATGATGACATTGATCCCTGCCATGTCGGGTTCAAGAGTTTCTTGAAATTCATGAAATGGTTCGAGCCGAAGTACCTGTTGCACGGACATGTGCATATGACCGACTTGAATGCCGCGCGTATCAAGACGTATCACAAGACGAAAGTCATCAACGTGTACCTGAACTACACGCTGGAGGATTCGGAACTTGGAGGAAAGGACAATGAATAGGGATTTGGCGTATCAGGCCAATGAAGATTTCGCCAAGGCTCGCTCCAGAGGCCGGATGCAGTCGTTGATGGATGCCATCCAATGGCACAACGTTGACCTGCTGTCACTGTACGAAGTCACCAGCCTCATCAAACCGAAGAAAGAGACATATTTGGGAATCAAGACGATTCCTGTGGATAAAATCATTGGTTCCGAGGGACGTTACCATGATTTCACCAGCGCCTTCTATCCCAAGAAGGACTTGCTCAGGGGACGGTGGGAAAGCATAGACCGCGCCCACAGAACCTATATCAACCTGCCGCCGATTAGCGTCTATAAGCTAGGGGAATGGTATTTTGTCCGTGACGGAAACCACCGGGTGTCCGTGGCGCGGACACAGGGGGTGGAGTTCATTGATGCGGAAGTGGTCGAGCTGGATACCGAGATTGAACTTGAACCGGGCATGACCATGCGCACGCTGCGCAAGAGCGTGGTGGACTACGAACGGAAATGCTTCATAGAGGAATATCAGCCGGAGAAATACCTGGACATGGGACTGATTTCCTTCACATCGCCCGGCATGTATCCTGAGATGGTCAATCATATCCTTGTACATAAATACTATATCAACCAGAACCGTAAAGAGGAGATTCCGTTCTCGGAGGCCGCCCGCTCATGGTTCGACAATGTTTATATGCCCATTGTGAGGGAAATACGGCGTGATGGTCTCTTGGCTACGTTTCCGGGAAAGACGGAAACTGATCTCTACATGTGGATTGTGCGCCATTGGGACAATCTGAAACATTCCACGGGGAATCAATCAGTTTCCATCACCACCGCTGCCCGTGATTACCAGAAACGCTTCGGGACAGGATTTTGGGGTCGCATGAAGCAGCGGTTCAAGAATGTTTTCTCCAAGAAGTGACAGTCAGTTCTGCGGCGTGACTATCTTGGCCATGGTGTGGGCGTAAACTTCCAGGGCTTTCCCCATGCTTTGAGCAGGGCGGATGGTGCCGTCCTTTCCTGCCCGGTGGACGACGCCCTGGGGCGGCTGTGCGGGAACTCCCGGCTTTATCTGCGTGCCATAGGGTATGTGTATCATTCCCAGGCTCTGCGCCCAATGCGCCATTGTCTCAAGGGCACGGGAAGGTTCATCCGTCTCGTCCGAACTGCTGGTGAAGCATCCGAAGAACTTGCCTTCCAGTTCCCCGCTTTCCTTCAGCGGCCATGCTGTGTCCATGAAGGCGTTCATCTCCGGCGTCACATTGCCGAAGCGCGAAGGAGAGCCGAGGATGATGAGGGAGCTTTTGATGAGGGTGGATATTGTGGCTTCTCCCAGGGAGATGATGTCTTCATAGAAATCGTTGGTGCTCTCCAGTGTGTTCGCCAGAATGTGAAGGTCATCGTCCTTGACCCGGTACAGGCGTGCATCAAAGCCCATTTCGGCAAAGGAATCCTTCAGGTGACTGCCCATGATGAAGCAGTTTCCCGTGGTACTGTGAATGATGATGGAACAACGTTTCATGTCAAGAACCTCGCTTGTGAAGTGGTACGTCATATCCACTATATACTATGGATCGGACGTCTCGGATAGCTAAATGTATCAGCACCACGCGGAATACAAACCGTCGCGATGATCAATGTAGACCTTTTGTCCATATGCGTCAGCCAGGATTTCCTCGGTGAGGATGTCTTCCTTGGGACCGTCAGCCATAATCCTGCCGTCCTTCATCACGATGACCCTTTCGATTTCCGTGATGATTTCGCTCAGTTCATGGGTGATGAGAACCAATGTCTTGCCGGTATCCGCCAGGGTTCTGAGCGTGGAACGGTACTGCGCGCGGGAAGGGAAGTCCAGGCTGGTGACGGCTTCATCGAGTATCAGCAGGGAAGGGTCGTTGATGCAGGCGCGGGCAATCAGCGCTCTGCGGGCTTCTCCTGATGAGAGGGTGTTCATGCTCTTGTCCTTCAGATGGATGATGTTGAATTTCTCCATGATGTCATGCGCCTGACGGTCATGCTCAGGGGTGACATGATGGGAAAAATCAAGGCCGATGGAGCTGAATAGACCGGAAATGACGATTTCCGTGACAGTATAGGTGGTCGAGCAAAGTGTCTGGAGCGGTTGTGACACAATACCTAGCTTTTTCCTCAGTTCATGGATATGCCATTTCCTTTGTCCGAAAAGGATGCGTGAGAAGTTTTCCCTGTACAGGGGATGCACGCCCATGGACATGACACCCGCCAAGGTGCTTTTGCCTGCTCCGTTAGCTCCGATGATGGCAATATGCTGATGTTCTTCTATGCACAGGGATACATCATCAAGGATGATGCGGCCGTTCCTGCTTACGGTGGCATGGCTGATATCGACGACAGGCATATTCATCTTTCTATAGGTTGACAGGTCTTGCCAGTTCTAAATCTGAAACGAACATGTTTTCAAACATGCGGCGCAGGTTGGTCATGCGAGTCAGTATCAGGGCAACGGCCAGGTTCGTTTGCCCGTCATCAAGGGCTTCTATCAAATAGCGATATTCGTTGACCTTCTTCTTTTTCTCCGTGAAGGACTCTTCGAGTTTCTCCAAATGGGAATGGAGCAGAGGTGAAAAGTTTTCATAGAAGCTGTTGAAAATGATGTTGTCGACGGAGTGGAACAGGGTCTTGTGGAAGTTGATGTCAGTCTGGCGGAAAAGTTGGACGGCTTCCGTGTCCTTGTGGTCTTCAAGGCGGGGAATGAGCTGCTCCATCTTGGTGACGAAACGTTCCAAAGTGCGCACTATCAGCATCCTCTGAGGATTGCGGGAGAGTTCGTAGGTCGAGGCAATCTCAATCACCGTCCGGGCTTTTATCAGGTCGAGTGTCATTTTCCGATCGTGGCAGTGGGAAGAAAACAGTGTGGCGGAAAGAGATCCGACGAATTGGTCAAGGTTGTTGGACTTCACGATCGCGTTGCGTCCTTGGCTGATTTGTACCAAGCCTTTTGCCTCAAGTCCCTTGAAGGCTTCCCTTATGGAACGGGAGCTTGTGGAGAACTGCTTGGCGAGCTCCTGTTGGGAGGGCAGCTTCTCTCCTGCCTTATAGGTGTTGTTCAAGATCATGTCTTCCAGTTTTGAGGCGATTTGGGAAGATTTTGTTTCTGTCACCAACGATAGCATCATCAGCATGTCCTTTTTTCGGGGGATGGAATGGATTTGTCTTTATGGATGAGGCACCATCATTTTTCTGAATGATACTTGAAATATGAGAAAAATTAAAGAAGTCAACGTTGACTTTATGGTTTCATAATGCATTTTTCGGTTACTCCGAAGGGAGATATGAGGGTGTTGTCGAAATAAATGTGACTCTCCTGTAATTTTTTTCCTTTCCACATCCTGTTTTCCATGTAATAATCCTTTTGTCGTTGCTTTCGTCCGTACTGATTTTTTCCGCATACGGACAAACCAGGGGGAGAGAAATCACCTTGGGAGTAGAAGGAGGAGCCGCTGGGTCACTGGTCCAGCGGTTTTTTTGCGGCCACAAAAAGCCGGGGACAAACAAGACCACCGGCTCGGACAAGCCAACCAAACCGCAGTATCACGTACAGATGAGGGGAGCTTCCCCACGTAAGAGCCTTGTCCACGGTTGAAACGGAAAGCCGGGTTCCCGCATTCAATGCATCATGAAGCTTTTTTCTCGTCAGCTTGGATTTCTGCTCTGTCGCATCTTCTGTCTTCTTTGCCTCCTGGCGCTTGCGGGATGCGGATGGGAACCTGTGGGGCATCGTCCTGTGCGTGTTTCCTTGGATGCGCACCATCCCTGGGATGAAGAAGGAACGGAGATTTGGTATACCCTGATATGGAACAATGGGGAAACATTGGTACGACGCCACATGAATGCTGGCAAAGAGACTGTCATCTCCGTGCCGTTGGGCAAGACGTGCGTCATCTGCGCGTTCCCCTTGGGAGAACTGGCTCCCTATGCCGGGGCATGGACGCCACGGTCGGGAGGTTCCACGGTTGTTCTTTCCCAGACGCAGGGCGCTCTCGGTGATTTTCTTCTTTCCCTTGTGAAGCAGGACGCAATAGTCATTGAAGCGATGGATTATCCTGCCGTCGCCGCTGTTGCCACGGAGAAATGTGGGGATGTGAGGATGCTGGATCTGGAAAAGTTTGGCCTTGCCCTGCTCAACGGAACCTTGTCGGAAGCATCTTTCTCCCGGAAAGAAGAAAAAATTGTCGTCCTTCATGACGTTCCTTCAGGACGTTGGGTATCAGAGACAGGAAGTGACAAACCTCTCTGGATTGGCATGGGGATGCCTGTTCCTCATATGAGCCTGGGTGCCGGAAAATACAGGTACTATTGTGCATCCCTCCGCATTGAGCTTGATATCGTGGTAGAGGAAGGCGTACCGAATGCGTCAATTATGCTGAAACCACGGTATCTGTGAAAACATGTCGCGGTAGTGAAGTCCTTGATGGCAATGCAATGGACATAAATGCCATCCAAGAGGAAAAACAAAGGAGGATATCCTTCCATTTTTCGCTGAAAAGTACTAGATTCGCTTATAGATTATGGAATCATTGCGGGAATTGTACAGGATCGGTTATGGTCCGTCGAGCAGTCACACCATGGGGCCGCGTTACGCTGCCCTGGATTTTCTTTCGGCCTATTCCCAGGCTCCAGGATTCAAGGCCGACTTGTTCGGCAGTCTGGCGGCGACAGGCAAGGGGCATCTCACCGACCAGGTGCTGAAGGATGTCTTTGAAAAAGCGGGAAAGACTATCGAGATATCGTGGCATCCAGAGGAATTTAAGGACTTCCATCCCAATGCGCTGACGTTGAAGGCTTTTGGATATGCTGATGACGAGCTTATTGGCGAAGAAACATATTATAGTGTAGGCGGGGGAAAAATCCTCCGTGAGAAGGACAGGAAGACGGGCAGGACAGCGCCATATCCGGGTTTCCTTGGTTCTATGGCTGACATCCTGCGTTACTGTGAAAATGAAGGTCTGCGAATATGGGAAATCCCTGTCATTTTTGAAGGTCCGTCCATCATGGATTTCATAACAGACATTTGGGAAGCTATGTGTGCCTCCATTGAGAGCGGGCTGTCCCATGAGGGTGTGCTGCCCGGTGGTTTGAAACTTGCCCGCAAGGCCGCACAGGTCAATGCCCGTGCCCAAGGTTCAGGGCCTACCGAGGCAGCCGTATTCGCCATGAGCTATGCCTTGGCTGTCAGTGAAGAAAATGCGGGGGGCGGCCAGATTGTCACCGCTCCTACCTGCGGGGCAAGCGGCGTTTTGCCCGGCGTCCTTTATTATTTCTACAAGCATCGCAGCATTCCCCGCGCCAAGATTCTGCGTGCTTTACTGACAGCCGGAGTCATCGGGAACCTTGTGAAGGAAAACGGATCGATCAGCGGTGCTGAGGTCGGTTGCCAGGGAGAAGTGGGCGTCGCCTGCTCAATGGCGGGTGGGGCAGCCGTGCAGCTGCTGGGCGGAACGATTTATCAGATTGAGTATGCCGCCGAGATGGGGCTGGAGCATCATCTGGGTCTCACCTGCGACCCTATGCTCGGCCTTGTCCAGATACCGTGCATCGAACGTAATGCCTTGGCTACCATGAGAGCCATCGACCATGCCGCCTATGCTTTGATTTCCGATGGACGGCATAAGGTGTCCTTTGATGATATCATCGGGGTGATGATGGAAACAGGTCATGCTCTGCCGTCCCTCTATCGGGAGACGAGCATGGGAGGGTTGGCAAAGGTTCGTTCCTCGAAATAAGGCAATAACACCAGAGTTGCAATGAAACTACATCCTCCGGGAACCGTAAGAACGCGCAGCCCAATTGAATGCCTGTATTGTTGCCATTTCCCGCCCTCAGGTGCCGTCTTGTGCGTTACCATTCAGAGTCGAGGTTGATTCCCGGATTATCAGCTGGGACGGCATGGCGATATTGACGTTGAGATGATTCTCACTTGTGATGAGGGAATGAATCATCGCGACAGATGTCTGAGCCATTTCGCCGAGAGGCTGGCGGATGGTCGTGAGACGCGGAATGGTGAATGAAGAAATCTCTATGTCATCAAAGCCTACGATGGATACATCTTGCGGGACGGAAATGCCATGATCCTTCAATTCCCGCATTGCGCCGATAGCCAGCTCATCTGTCACCGCAAAGACAGCAGTGAACGGCGTATTGCGCTTCATAAGCTCCCGCATTCCTTCTCCTCCGGAGAGGACACTGTAGGAATCAACATATACGACAAGGTTTTCATCATACTTCAATCCTGCGTATTCCAGGGCATTCCTGTACCCTCGTTTTCGTTCAAGGCTGAAAGAGTATCTCTTTCCACAGATCAGGGAGATGCGCCTGTGACCCAGCTGGATGAGATGATTGACTGCGGCATGAGCCGCTTCTTCTTCGCTGACATGTATGCTCGTCGAGGTCCATTCATCTTTCTCGAAGGTTGTGATTACACAGGGAATCTTGTTGCTTTCAAGATATTCGTAAAAAGCGTGGAGCTGGATTTCCTGGAGCATGATGATTCCGTCCGTCCTTTCGGACTTGACCCTCTGAAAACAGTCATCTTCTCCATCAGGCCCCATCGCGACAAAATAGAAGACAGTGCGATATCCGAATTTCTGGAGATGATGCTCTATATTGGAGAAAAGTTGTCGTTGGAATATGTTGAAGGTATCAGGAATTATCAGGGCGACGGTGAATGTTCGTTTCATCACCATGTCACGGGCGGCCTTGTTCGGCACGTACCCGGTAGATTTTATTGCTTGAAGCACCCGCGCCTGTTTTTCAAGGTTCACGCCCTTTTTGTTGTTGATAATCCTGGATACGGTGGAAACAGACACGTCAGCAATTCTTGCGATATCCTTGATACTTACCATCGGCGGGTTTCCTCCGGGTTCCGGTTCGCGATTGCGTCATCCCACTGCGGCCATTCGACAATATAAGATGCCGTATAATCTTTTTCCAGCAACAACTTCAGCGGTAGTTTCCGCATAGTGACCGAAACCCATATGATATTATCAGGAATCATACAATACTCGTCCAAACGTATCCATACATAAAGAAGTGTTCATTTTCCGGTCATTTCTGCTCATTTCAAGGCAGTGCGGACGAGCGGCATGCTGATGTTTGGCAGGCACGGGAAAAATGAAGGGAGCCGAAGCTCCCTCCATCAAGAAGATGCTACTTGAGGTTGTCCAGGGCTGCCTGGGCGGTTTCCTTGACAATGACATCGACACCGCTATCAATGCGTTTTTCAACCGTACCGCCGTTCGCCAGGGTAATCGCGATTTCAACTCCAAGATATCCCATGGCTTCCGGCTTCTGGGCGACGCTGGCGAAAAGGCCATCGGCAAGAATGGACTCCAAAGCCTCTTTGTTTCCATCAGTACCCATGACAGCAGCTTTCACCCCTGCCTGCTGGAGCGCGCGCAAGGCTCCCAACGCCATTTCATCATTGGAAGCGAATACTATGTTGACGCTTCCGTGAGTCTGTAGCAGATTCTGCATGACCGTGTATGCTCTTTCACGGTCACTATATCCTGGCTGCCGTGCAAGGACGGTGATTCCCGCGGCCTGGAAAGCAGCTTGCGCTCCATCTGCCCTCTGGGTGGTCGTCGGATTTCCGGGAGCCCCTTCAATGATGATGGCTTTCGCGCCTGGACCGACCGCTTTTATCAAAGCTTCAGCACCGAGCTTTCCGGCTGCATAGTTCTCCGTACCGATGAATGTCGCATAATTCGCATATCCATCAGGCATGGGCGTATCAACAAGGACGACAGGAATACCTTTCGCCTTTGCGGAATCCATGACATTGACTGCTGTCGGTGGCTGGCTTGGTGAGAAGACCAATGCGGCAGGGTTCTGTGCCAGGGCATCCTGTACCATGTTGATCTGCTGCTCGATGGCATCTTCCGTCGGAGGGCCGAGCTTGATGAGCTCCACTCCGTAGTGTGCCGCGGCCTCGTCCGCGCCGGAAACGACACGTTGCCAGTATTCACTGCTCAGAGTCTTCAGGACAACGGCAATCTTCATCTTCCCGCTATCCTTGGCGGATTCCTGCGTTCCACGGGAAAACAGGGTTGCGGGAACCATCAGAAGCGCGATGATCAGGAACAATAAACCAATTTTCTTCATATCGATCCTCCTTGATATGGATGGGATGTTATTTCCCACTTTCTTTGCGAAAACCCTCTTTGCTTCGTGTCCTACTTTGCGACAGCCGATACACGCTGCCGCAGGACATCAATGTACACAGCCAGAATGATGACGACACCTATGGTGACAGTCTGGAATGCGGAATCGACATTAAGCAGATTCAATCCATTGCGCAGAACGGCAATGATCAGGACACCGATGATAGTATTGCCGATTTTCCCGGTTCCTCCGGAGAAACTTGCTCCGCCTATGATGACGGCTGCGATTGCATCAGACTCATAATCCTGTCCCGCCAAAGGGTACGCCGCATTGACACGTCCGACCAGGACTATGCCGGCGAGGGCAGCGGTGAAACCACTGAGCGCATATACGATGCATTTGACCTTTGATACGTTGATGCCGCTCAACCGGCTGGCTTCCGTGTTTCCTCCGATTGCGTAAATATGTCGTCCCGTTGCTGTATGGGTCAGGAAAAAGAACATGCCTATATACAGGACGATGACAAGGACGATGCTTGCGGGAATCGGGCCAAAGTAATGGCTGCCCATGAACTGAACCGCCATGGGGAAACCGCTGATAGGCATGGCTGCGGTAATCGCCAACGCAATTCCCCGGCCTATCATCTTTGTACCTGTAGTGGAAATGAACGGGTGGGGCAGCTTGAGCTTTGTCAGGAGCAGACCATTGATAAGCCCGAACAAGGTTCCTATCAACAGGCAGAGAAGCATGCCGAGAAAAGGATCCATGCCGAGCCTTACGACAAAAACTCCCATGGCCATGATGGACATGGCAAGGATAGAACCGATGGACAAGTCTATGCCTCCCGTAAGGATTGCAAGGAACTCGCCAACGGAAATCACGGCGCTTACGGTAGCCTGTGCCAGTACATTCCGCAGATTGTCCAAAGACAGGAATCGCGGTGAAAGTATGGCAATCACTATGCTCAGCACAATCAGGCTGAACACGATGCCATATCCTTTCATGAATAATGAAAACCCATTCCTTTTTCTTGCATCCTGCTTCTCTGCTGTCGGATTCATTCTTTTTCCTCCCTCTGTTCTGGCGTTGTCGTCCTCATGACCTTCATGTCAGACAGGAACCGGTTTGCCCTGTCTCAGGGATGCGTTGGCCGCAATGCCGAGCTTAAGGGCTGCTATGCCATCGTCAATGCCGACGCATGGAGCGTTTCCCGCCTGGACATCGTGGATGAAGCGGCGCAGTTCTTCGAGATATGCCTGTCCGAACCTGCCCAGAAAACCATCCACTGTGTTTTTATGTATTCCGGAGGCATCCATGACTTCCATGGGAGAATCCTGGAGGTTCCCAATGAAGGCTGCCCCTTCCGAACACACTACCTCGGTACGCACGTCATAGCCGTACCGTGAGTTTCTGCTTCCTTCCAGAGAGCCGAGAACCCCGTTTGCAAAAGTAATTTCAATGTTCACATGGTCTATGTCGCCGACCGCTTCAAGTTCTTTGTACCGGACGATGCCGCCCCGTGCGTATATTTCAACGGCTTCGGAACCCGTGAACCATCTGCACAAATCGAAGTCATGGACGCACAGGTCAAGGATAAGTCCCCCGCTTGACTTGGCGAACTCTATCGGAGGGCAGGAAGGGTCCCGGCTTATTCCCAGCAGGGAAACAGGGGTTCCGATGTCTCCGGATTCAATTTTCTTTTTCGCTGCCGCATATCCAGCGTCAAACCGTCTCATGAAGCCCAGTTGCACGAAAGCATGCTTTTTTGCAGCCAGTTCCTGGACGGCAAGAGCCTCATCAAGATTCAATGAAAGAGGTTTTTCACAGAAAACGGCCTTGCCTGCATTGATGGCATCAGTAATCATGGCGGCATGCATGGTTGTTGAAGAAGCAATGACGACAGCATCGATATCCTTGCTATTCAGAACATCATGATAGTCCGTAAACCCCGCTACTGAAGGATAGCTGGCCGTGAACAATTCCAATGCCTTGGAAGACACATCCGAGACAGCGGTCAGTTCCGCGCCAGGAATGCTGCCGGCAAGGTTTGCCGCATGGCGGAAGCCGAGCCGCCCCAGTCCTATGACACCACAACGAATTCTTTTCATCACTTTGCTCCTGTTTGTAAAGCCCATATAGTGGACTCGTTATGTACTACTGATGCCGGATGCGGCATACATGATTTTCCCTTGGTCAAATTCTTCTCTTTGCAGCTCTCCGGTGATCCGTCCTTCATGCATGACAATGATCCTGTCCGCCATGCCCATGCATTCATCCATCTCAGAACTTATCATGATGACGGCGGCGCCATTTTCCAGAAGGCTGTTGATGAGGTTGTACACTTCTATTTTCGCGCCGACATCGATACCGCGTGTCGGTTCATCAAAAATGAAAATCTTCGCTTGGGTCATGACCCATTTCGCAAGGACTACTTTCTGTTGATTTCCGCCACTCAATTGACCGGCGAGCGTTGATGTGTCCGGAGCTTTTATCCTCAGTTCCTTGGCAATCTTCCCGGCGTGATTCTTCATCCCGAACAAATCAAGGAAAAACTTGTTTTTCTTGAAGTTCTTCAGATGCACCAAGGTTGAATTGAATTCTATGGACTGAATAAGTATCAATCCCTGCTGTTTCCTGTCCTCGGTGAGAAAAGCTATTCCAGCTTTGATTGAGTCCGCCGGAGAATTGATTCTTACTTTTTCCCCGAAGACAGTGACCTCTCCGCTGTCTGATGGATCGGTACCGGTCAGCCCCCTTACCATCTCGGTACGTCCGGCTCCGACCAACCCGGAAAAGGCAAGTATCTCGCCCGTGTTCACGGAGAAGGAAATGTCTTCAAATACTCCTTTCCGCGTCAGTCCCTTGACTTCAAGGGCAGTCTCTCCAATGGCAATTTCTTTCTTGGGATATTTGTGCGTGATATCACGTCCGACCATCAGGTGGATGATGTTGTCCACCGTTACATCGGAGATTCTATTGTTGGCGACGACACATCCGTCCCGCATGACAGTAAGTGAATCACAGATATTTTTTACTTCCTCCAGCCTGTGGGATATATAAATGACAGTGACCTGCTTTTCTTTCAGTGCCTTGATAATCCTGAAAAGCTCCCCGGCGTCTTTCTCACTAAGGCTGGCGGTTGGTTCATCCATGATGATCAGTTTTGCTTCGGCATGGACGGCTCTGCATATTTCTATCATCTGGCACTGGCCTACGCCCAGCAAACCGAGCGGCGTTGTGGAATCAATGTCCAGTTCAAATTCCTTGAGGATTTCCGTCGCTCTCCTGTTTGCTTCGGCCCTGTCAAGGAACAGTCTGTTTTTCTTCAATTCACGTCCCAGGAATATGTTTTCCGTCACTGTCATATGGGGGACTTGGTTAAGTTCCTGGTAGATGCAGGCAATGCCGAGATCCATAGCCTGATGGGGTGTAAGGGAGGGGAAGACCTGTCCATCAAAATAAATCTCTCCTGAATCCGGGGAATGCGCTCCCGCGAGGACTTTTATCAACGTCGATTTTCCCGCGCCATTCTCACCGACAAGTCCGTGTACTTCCCCTTGACGGACATGCATGCTTACAGAATCAAGAGCCAGAACCCCGGTAAACCGTTTCGTGATGTTTCTCAACTCCAACAGATTCTTGTCTTCCATTGACACGCTCCTTTTTTACCAGGGCAGGGGATTGCTACAGGGATTAATCCAATGATGAAGCACAAATGGCTCTTTTTGGATGTCCATGTTGAAAACGTTACCAACAAAACAATCTCATCGATTTCGGCATTTGTCAAATATTTATTTTCCTAATTTGATTCTGGTGTTCGTGTATGTTCCTTTAATCATCTATTTATTATGTAAAATGCATATTTTGGGGATTAATTTAATGAAGAAGACACGGTTTAGGAATCTTGTAAGGATGCAGAGTGAAATGTCTTTACAAATTTTTTTATGGATGTATACTTGAAAAGTCTGGTAACGTTACCAAAATATTAAGGGTAACTGATGTCCTGTTCGTCAAGAAACCAGTGAGGTAAAAAGATGGAAAAGAAGATGGCTATCGGAATCATTGGCGCCGGTCGCATCGGCAAACTACATGCGGAAAATATTTCCCGTCTGGTACCCGGTGTCGTGATTGCTGGAATTTCCGATGTACACATGACGGAAGATATACGTTCATGGGCGCAAGGACTGGGCATCCTCAGGATAACGGCGAATCCGCAAGACATCATCACTGATTCTGAAATTCAGGCAATCATCATCTGTAGCTCGACGGAGACGCATGCCGACATGATCATTGCCGCGGCGAAAGCTGGCAAACATGTTTTCTGCGAAAAACCCATCGACCTTTCCGTCCAGAAAGGTCTTTTGGCCGTGGAGACTGCACGAAAGAACAACGTGAGGCTTCAGCTTGGCTTCAACCGCCGGTTCGATCATAACTTCCGGAAAATACGGGAGCTGAGCAAGGCAGGCACGGTCGGGGACATCCACATAGTGAAGATTACATCACGTGATCCCGCGCCGCCTTCCCCTGCTTATGTCGCCTCATCAGGGGGTATTTTCCTGGACATGATGATTCATGATTTTGATATGGCCAGGTTCCAGGCGGGCAGTGACATCACCGAGGTACATGCCATTGGCTCCGTGCTCGTAGATCCGGAGATAGGGAAAGCCGGGGACATTGATACTGCCATAGTTACCTTGAAATTTGCCAATGGAGCCATTGGTGTCATTGATAATTCCCGTCAGGCTGTCTATGGGTACGACCAACGGGTTGAAGTCTTTGGTTCAAAAGGTTCCGCCGAAGCGTTCAATGATACGGAGACAACAGTGAAACTTTCCACTGCCGAAGGGGTTGCGGGAGACAAGCCGCTGTATTTTTTCCTTGAACGGTACAAGGGTGCGTTTGTCAGTGAAATCAATTCCTTCATTGAGGCAATTGGCGGCAAGCATGATGTGGAAGTCACGGGTGAAGATGGTCTTGAGGACATGATTGCGGCTTTGGCGGCAGGGAAGTCGTTGAAGGAAGGCCGTCCGGTGACAATCAGGGAAATGAAAAAAGAATTGGGAGTGCGGCAATGACAACGCAGATGCGGCATAGCGGTCCTTATGTCCATGGATACACGGATCTGGTTCCAGGGACGGGTCCTACTTCCGATATGTTCATGAGCTTCGGAGTCCTTTCCCTCAAGGAAGGAGATACATGGACTGATACAGGACGGGTCTCAGGAGAAGAACGCGTCTGGCTCCTGGCTCAGGGGAACGCAAAGATTTCCTGGGGAAAGGAACGACTGTCCATCTCCCGCCCTGACTTGTTCGACCATGAACCATGGGTGTTGTCCGTTCCCTCGGCTGTGGATGTTTCCATCGTTGCCGGCAAGGGGGGAGCAGAGTTCTATCGTAGCGCTACGGACAATCCTCTACAGTTTGCGTCCCGTCTCTTTACCCCGGAAGAATGCAGGAGTGAATTTCGTGGTGAAGGGATGATGAACGAGACATCGACCCGTATTGTCAGGACTGTTTTTGATGATACCAACAGGCCGGAATCGAATCTTGTCATCGGGGAGGTCATAGGGGTTCCGGGGAAATGGTCCAGTTACCCGCCTCACCATCATCCACAGCCGGAAATCTATCACTATCGGTTCCTTCCCGGTCAGGGATTCGGTTTCTGCGCCATCGGAGAAACTCCCTGTCTTATCAAGGATCGGGATACGATTCTTATTCATGACCATGAAGTTCATCCCCATGTCACGGCTCCGGGATATGCCATGTGGTATATATGGATTATCAGACATATCGAAGGGAACCGTTACGCCGTTCAGCATGTTCCACCGCAGTATCAGTGGGTTACAGAGTCCGGCGCGGAAATCTGGGCTCCGAAGAAAAAGTAAAATAAAAGGATTGGGTTTCTATATGGCAAAAATCAGACTGACAATGGCACAGGCTCTTCTCCGTTTTCTTGATAATCAGTATGTAGACTTTGACGGCCAGACAACAAAGTTTGTCACGGGGGTCTTCGGCATCTTCGGACATGGAAGTGTCGTCGGTCTTGGAGAAGCACTTGCCGCGGAAAGCAACAAACTGCCTTTTTATCAAGCGAAGAATGAGCAGGGGGCAGTCCATGCCGCCACCGCGTATGCAAAGGAAAACAACAGGCTGAAAATCATGGCCGTCGTGTCTTCAATAGGGCCGGGGGCTCTTAACATGGTAACTGGCGCGGGTACGGCTACCGCAAACCATCTGCCGGTTCTGCTGCTGCCGGGAGACGTGTTCGCCTGTAGGCAGCCTGATCCGGTTCTTCAGCAGATTGAGATTCCTTACGACTATACAATTACGGCGAATGATGCCTTCCGTGCCGTAAGCCGCTATTGGGACAGGATAAACCGGCCGGAACAGGTGATGAGCGCCATGCTCAATGCCATGCGGGTATTGACGGATCCCGCAGAAACCGGGGCTGTCACCATTGCTTTGCCCCAGGATGTACAGGGCGAGGCATATGATTATCCCCAAGAATTTTTTGAGAAGCGTATCCATCATATCGAGAGACGGATGCCGACCGAAGCACAGATAAAGAGGGCTGCCGATGCAATTCGGAAATCCCGCAAACCCTTGGTCATCTGCGGTGGGGGCGTAAGGTATTCTTCAGCGGGTGATGTGCTGCGGGAATTTTGTCATAAGTTCCATGTTCCTTTCGGAGAAACCCAGTCAGGCAAAGGCGTGATTCCCTGGGATGACGCGTATAACCTTTCCGGGATTGGAACGACAGGCAGCCTGGCTGCAAACAGGATTGCGGCGGATGCTGACCTTGTCATTGGCATTGGTACCCGGCTCGGAGACTTCACCACCTGCTCGAAGTGGCTGTTCAAGAATCCTGACTGCACGTTCCTGTCGGTCAATGTCTCTGGTTTCGATGCCTATAAGATGAACAGTGAACCGATTGTCTCCGATGCAAAGGCTTTCTTGGAGGCGTTGCTCCGTGATTCTTCCCTCGGCGCATATGAAACGGCATGGGGCAAGGAAGTCCCGGATATCAAAGGACAGTGGGACAAGGAAGTCTGCCGGTTATATTCCGAAGAAGTCAGCGGTGGATTGTCACAGGCGCGGGTCATTGGAGAACTGAATGACAGACTGCTTCCTCATGATGCCGTTGTGATTTCAGGTTCAGGTTCAGTTCCCAGCGACATGCAGCGTGTATGGCGTACCCGTGTAACGGGGACATATCATGTGGAATACGCTTTCTCATGCATGGGATATGAGATAGCTGCTGCCTTGGGCGCAAAGATTGCGCATCCTGACAGGGAAGTCGTCGTCATCATTGGTGATGGAGCGTATGCAATGCTTCATTCTGAACTGCTGACGGCTGTCCAGGAGGGCAAGAAGATAATTGTGTTTGTCCTGGACAATGCTGGTTTCCAGTGCATAGACAATCTCCAGCATAGCCAAGGCATTGTCCACTATGGAAACGAATGGAAAGTGCGGGAGGAGAGTACGGGACGACTGACCGGAGCATCCCTTGCCGTCGATTATGCGAAGAACGCGGAAAGCTGGGGAGCCGTCGGGCTCCGGGCGGATACAATCCAGGAACTGGAGGACGCGACTCGCCGGGCGTTGAAGGAAACTCGTCCGACTGTCGTACATGTGCATGTGACGCCGAAGTCAATGACGGGAAACTATGAGGCGTGGTGGAGAGTCGGTATTGCCGAAGTGTCGGAAAATCCTGATGTCGTGACGGCATGGGAACGGATGCAGGATGAAATCGAGAAGACAAGGAAATTTTGAAGAATTTTTGCAGAAGGGGGAAAGATATGAGTGATGACGCAATCAGATTGGGCATAGCCCCTATTGGATGGACGAATGATGATTTGCCTGAGCTTGGCGGGGAGATACCTTTTGAACAATGCGTGAGTGAAATGGCTCTGGCAGGTTTTTCAGGGTGTGAAGTAGGGAACAAGTATCCGAAGGATCCTGCGGTCTTGAAAAAAGCGCTTGGACTCCGTGGGCTTTCCATCTGTAACGCATGGTTCAGTATGTATCTGACTTCCAGGCCGTATGAAGAAGTCGAGAAAGATTTCCTGGCTCATTGTGATTTCCTCCATGCCATGGGAGCAAAGGTGGTGGGGGTGGCCGAGCAAGGGAATTCCATCCAGGGTCGTCAGGATCTTCCTGTGTTTGATAAGAAGCCTTTCTTTTCCGAAAGCCAATGGAAGCAGGTTTCCGAAGGTCTCAACAGGCTGGGTGAAGCAGCTTTGAAGAAAGATATCCGCCTTACATACCATCATCATATGGGAACTGGGGTACAGACGACCGAAGAAATCGACAGATTGATGGAATCGACTGATCCGGAGCTTGTCGGATTGTTGTACGACTGCGGACATATTGCCTTCTCCGGTGAAAATCCCGTGGATTCCTTGAAAAAGTGGCTTCCCCGCATCTGGCATGTACATCTGAAAGATGTCCGCAAGGAACGCAGGGAAAAAGCCATTGCGGAGAAATGGTCTTTCCTGACATGCGTGAAGAACGGTGTCTTCACTGTCCCCGGAGACGGCAGCATATCCTTTGAACCGATCTTCAAGGAGCTGATCACACGAGGATACTCCGGATGGTGGGTGGTCGAGGCGGAACAGGATCCGGCCAAGGCCAATCCATTGGAATATGCGCTCAAGGCGCGTTCCTTCATCAGGGATAAGGCCGGAGTTTAGCTGGTATCTAGAGTTATCTGGAGTTATCTGGAGTGAGGTGTAATCATGAAAAAAATTAAAGTCGGAGTTGCAGGATATGGCGTGATAGGGCAACGTCTCGCTGATGGTGTCGCACTCCAGGGAGATATGGAGCTTGTTGGTGTTGCCGATGTAGCCCCTACGCTTAGCGTGAAGGCGTTGAAAGAAAAGGGGATGCCCTACAAGTTCTTTACGGCTGCTCCTGAAAGACAGGCTGAACTTGAGGCCGCCGGTATTCCTGTCAGCGGCGACCTTGATGATTTGGTCAGACAGTCGGACATCATGCTTGACGCGACCAGTGCCGGCGTCGGCGCAAAGAACAAGCTTCTCTACGAGAAGTACGGGAAGAAAGCAATATTCCAGGGCGGAGAAAAGAACACTGTCGCCGATGTTTTTTTCCATGGATATGCGAATTATGAAAAAGGAGTGGGAGCTGATTTCCTCAAGCTGACATCGTGCAATACGACAGGGTTGATCAGAGCTGTCGATTGCCTGGACAGGGCGGTCGGCGTGGAGAAAGTCGCCATTACAATCATACGGAGGGTCGCCGATCCTGGTGATTATCATCGGGGACTGACGAACGCCTTGCAGATTGACAAGGCTCCAAGCCACCAGGCGCTCGACCTCATGACCATCATGCCGCATGTCGAAGCAACAGGAATCCTTGTCCATACTCCAGTCACTCATGGTCATATCATCACCGTTGTTCTGACTCCAAAGAAAGACATCAGTGTTGCGGAAGCTCTCATGTATTTTGACGGACATCCTCGTATCAGGCTTGTCTCGATAGATGAAGGTTTCCAGGGAAACGCCAGTCTGTTCCGCTATGCGCGTGACTTGGGAAATCCACGGGGTGACATGTATGAAATTGCAATCTGGCGTGATTCGATAGTCAAAAGCGGTCGGGACATCATGTTTGCCATCAACATCCCGCAGGAAGCGGTCGTCATTCCTGAAAACATAGATGCCATCCGTGCGTCCATGAAAATGCAGCTTACACGGGACGAGGGAACTGCCGAGACAAACACATATCTGGGGATTGGAAAATGGAAGATTTCGTAAAAATCAATACCTTGGATGATTTTGATTTTTCAGGGCGGACGGTTCTTTTCCGTCCTGACATCAACTCTCCCCTTGACCCCAAGACCAAGCGTATCGCCAACATCAACAGGCTTGAAAAAGCGGCTCTGACCTTGCGGGAGCTTCTGGAAAAAGGTGCGAAGGTCGCTCTGATAGCCCATCAGGGAGATACCTTGGATTATCAGAATCTTATACCGCTGGAAGAACATGCCGCCATACTGGAGCGGATGACCGGACATCCTGTTGCGTATAGTGATGATGTCTGCGGTCCCGCGGCGGTTCAGGCTGTCAAAAAATTGAAAAAAGGAGAGGCTGTCGTCCTGGGGAATCTCAGGTATCTGAGCGAAGAAGTCACGGCTTTTGAGAAGGAAGTCAAACTGGAGCCGAAGGGAATGTTCGATACATGGCTTGTCCGTTCACTTACCCCGGTCGTGGACTTTTATGTGAATGATGCTTTTGCGGCCGCTCATCGGAACTGTCCTTCCATGGTAGCGTTCCAGGAATTACTTCCCACGTCTGGTGGACGACAGCTTATAGCGGAATATACGGCGCTTTCCAAAGTCACCGCGCATCCTGCGCATCCCTGTGTCTTTGTTCTTGGCGGCGGTAAGATTTCTGATGCTTTCGGCATGATGAGGAATGTCCTGGAATCGGGAACCGCGGACAAAATACTGACGGCGGGAATCACAGGACTTGTCATGGCGCTGGCAGATGGCATAGATCTGGGTCATGCGACGATGAAATTCCTTGAGGACAGGGATCTCATAGGTTTCATTGAAGAAGCCCGCCAGCTTCTTTCGGCGTGGGGAGATAAATTCATGTATCCGGAAGACCTTGCCTATGAACAGGACGGCAAAAGGCAGGAAACATCAGTATCTTCTCTTTCGCCTCTTTCGCCGGAACTGAAAGACAAGCTTTTTCCTGATATAGGTCAGAGGACAATTGAGAAATACCAGCGGGAACTCTCCATGAGCGCGACAATCTTTGTCAATGGCCCTGCGGGAGTCTATGAGGATGAACGGTGGGCGTTGGGAACTCAGGAAATCTGGCAGGCCATTGCGTCTTCTCCGGGATATACCGTAGTCGGGGGAGGAGACACGATTAACGCCGCGTCACGTTTCACGGACTTGCAGGATTTCTCCTATGTTTGTACTGCCGGTGGGGCGATGGTCAGATTCCTTGCGGGAAAAAAGTTGCCGCTTATCGTCGCCATGGAAAAAGCCTACGTTCCTCCTGAAGTCCTTGAAACCGTGAGAAAAACACTGGGATGATAGAAGACATGATACACATTCAATATGTGAAGAAGGACATTGCGGTCGATATAAAAAAGGAAAATCTCCTGGGGGTGTTTGAGCCTAATGCTGTGGATGAGCCGTCAGATATCTCCGAGGCCATCCGCAATGCCTTGTTCGCTCCATACGGAGGACCGGACTTCAATGGGTTCCTTGAAGGGGCGAAGACAGTCCTTCTTGTCATCAATGACGCGACACGCCCTACGCCGTCAGGAACGATCATCGCGACGCTTCTTCCTCTGCTGGAACGGTATGGCATCACCGAGAAAAGCGGGCTTGGCATACTTATTGCCACCGGTGCCCATCGGGGAGCCACGGATGAAGAATTCGGGCAGTTGTTCGGTTCTTTGGCCGCACGCCTGAAAAACTGTTGTATATCTCATGATTCCCAGGATGTGGATGAGCTTGTGAATCTGGGGGTCACGCGCAACGGAACGCCCATCATTTTGAACAAAAGGTTGTTCCTGTTTGACAGAATCATCATTATCGGAAGTGTCGAGCCACATTATTTCGCCGGTTTCACAGGCGGCCGCAAGGCTTTCCTGCCCGGTGTCGCCGGATATGAGACCATAGTTGCAAACCATAGGCTTGCATTGTCTGAAAAAGCTCAGTCGCTGGCATTGGAAGGCAATCCTGTACATGAAGATATGATGGATGCCCTGCGCCATATTTCCGCGCCTGTGTTTTCCATCATGTCTGTTCTTGATAAGGAACAGGGAATTGCGGCTGTCACGGCGGGAGACATCACTGATTCATTCCATGCCGCGGTGGATGTCGCCAAAAAGGTTTTCTGCGTGAAGATTCCCCGGAAAGCGGACATTGTCATATCTGTTGCCAAATTTCCCATGGACATCAATCTGTATCAGTCCCAGAAAGCGATTGACAATGGAGCGCATGCGGTAAAAGACGGAGGCATCCTGATTTTGGTATCCGCTTGCAGGGAAGGGATTGGGGGCAAGACTTTTGCTGATCTTCTTGCCCGTTCTTCTTCTCCGGAAGATGCGTTGGAGAGGATAAGTCGGGAATACAAGCTGGGTTATCACAAGGCTGCAAAGATGGCTGCCATCATGCAGCGGATGACGGTTTTTGCCGTTACGAATCTGGATGCCGGGCTTCAGGAAAGTCTTTTTCTGACACCGGTCGGCACTGTCCAGGAAGCAATCACCAAGGCAATCGGGGTCATGCATGACAAAGGCATTGATACACCTCAGGTCATTGTTTTTCCTGATGGCTGCGTGACTATCCCTGTGGAAGAATAACATTCTCCGCTTCTCGTTCTTCTGGCTGTTCATGCTTGCTTGAGATCATAGGAAGAATGGGGAGCGGAGATTTCCTTTATACTTTCTCTTTCTGACTTTTTTAGCCTTTCGCCGTTTATCCCTTCACCACTATGTTGACCAGCTTGTCCTGGACAAAGATTTCCTTGACGATGGGTTTGCCCTCAATCCAGCCCTTGACTACCTCATTTGCACGGGCGGTCGCCAAAGCCTCGTCACGGGACAGTCCTTTGGCAACGACCACGCGCGCGCGGAGTTTCCCGTTCACTTGGATGACCAGTTCAACCTCATCGTCTTGAGTCAGTTCCTCGGCATAGGTCGGCCAGCTTGCGTAGGCAATGGATGGCGTGTGTCCGGCTCTTTCCCACAATTCTTCAGCGATATGGGGTACATAAGGGGAAAGCAACAGGAGCAAGCTCTCCCATACCTCGCGGGGGAGGACATCACACTTGTACATCTCATTGACCAGTACCATCATCTGACTGATCGCCGTGTTGAAGTTCAGGGCTTCCGTATCGGTCGTCACTTTCTTGATTGTCTTATGCAGGGTCTTGAGCAATTCAGCGGAAGGAGCTTCCTCGGAAATGGCACGATCTTCATGGAGTCTCCAGATACGGTCAAGGAAACGCCAAATACCAATCAGGCTCGTGGTAGCCCATGGCTTCGATTCTCTCAAAGGCCCCATGAACATCTCGTACATCCGCATGGTGTCGGCGCCATATTCACGCACAATGTCGTCAGGATTGATGACATTCTTCAAGCTCTTGGACATCTTGGCTATGACTCTCTCCAGCGCAATGCCGGTTTGCTTTTCCATGAAGGAGCCGTCGGGCAGTTCTTCAACCATGTCCGTCGGAACCAGGCTTTTGTCAGGACGCTGATAGGCGAATGAAGTAATCATGCCTTGATTCACCAGCCGCTGGAAAGGTTCCTTGGTGGAGACGTGTCCCAGGTCGTAGAGAACCTTGTGCCAGAAGCGGGCATAGAGCAGGTGCAGGACGGCATGTTCTGCTCCTCCTACGTACAAGTCTACCGGCATCCAATATTCCTCGGCTTCCTTGCTGACGAACCGTTCGGAATTGTGAGGATCGAGATAGCGGAGGAAATACCAGCATGATCCTGCCCACTGGGGCATGGTATTGGTCTCGCGTCGGGCTGGGGAGCCGTCGACCGGGCTTTGGGTTTCCACCCACTCGGTCACATTTGCCAAAGGACTCTCTCCGGTGCTTGCGGGTTGGTAACGCTCTATTTCAGGAAGAAGCAGGGGCAATTGGTTCTCAGGAATCAGTTCTACGGCGCCATCACGGGTATGGACGAGGGGGATAGGCTCTCCCCAATATCGTTGCCGACTGAAAATCCAGTCGCGCAGTTTGTAGTTGGTCGTCTTGTGTCCCAGTTTATTTTTTTCCAGCCATGAAAGCATGGTGGCTATGGCGTCTTCTTTATCCAGGCCGTCGAGGAAACCACTGTTCACATGGATGCCGTCCTCGATCCATGCCGCTTCCTGTACATCTCCTTCTCCCTTGAGGACTTCGATTATGGGGAGATTAAACTTCTTTGCAAATTCCCAGTCCCGTGTATCATGGGCGGGTACTGCCATGATAGCTCCGGTGCCATAGGAAATCAGTACGTAGTCAGCAATCCATATGGGGATGCGTTCTCCGTTGACGGGATTGACGGCATAGCTGCCGGAAAAGACACCGGTCTTGTCCTTTGCAAGGTCGGTTCTTTCCAGGTCGCTCTTGTGGGCGGCTTGATGGATATATGCTTCAACTTCTTTTTTCCGGTCAGGAGCCGTCAGTTTCCCGACCAGTGGATGTTCAGGGGAAATGACCATGTACGTTGCGCCGAAAAGAGTATCGCAGCGGGTCGTGTAGACTTCCAGGTTCTCATTGTGACCATCAACCTTGAAAAAGACGGAAGCTCCCTCTGAACGGCCAATCCAATTGCGCTGCATTTGCTTCACGGATTCAGGCCAGTCCAAGCCATCCAGGTCGTCAATGAGCCTGTCAGCGTAGGCGGTAATCTTCAGTACCCATTGGCGGATGTTACGGCGGATGACAGGTGTCCCGCAGCGTTCGCACCGGCCTTCCTTCACTTCTTCATTGGACAGGACGGCGTTGTCGTGGGAACACCAGTTAACCGGCATTTCGGACTCATAGGCCAGCCCCATCTTGTACAGTTGCTCAAATATCCACTGGGTCCATCTATAGTATTCCGGTTCATGGGTGGAGATTTCCCTGTCCCAGTCGTAGGAGAATCCCAGGCTCTTGATTTGCTTGCGGAAGTTGGCAATGCTGGCTTCAGTGGTGACGCGGGGATGTATTCCCGTTTTGAGCGCATATGTCTCGGCGGGCAGACCGAAGGAATCGAAGCCCATGGGATGGAGGACGTTGTATCCGTTCATCCGCAGGAAGCGGCAGTAGATGTCCGTGGCAGTGTAGCCTTCCGGATGTCCGACATGGAGTCCTTCTGCCGAAGGATAGGGAAACATGTCAAGAACATACTGACGTTTCTCCGGGGGAAAAGAAGGGTCTTCTTTTGCAAGGAAGGTCTTGTGTTCTTCCCAGAACTTCTGCCATTTTTTTTCTATTTCATTGAAAGAATATGTGCTCATGCTGGCAATCATAGCGACGGGGTTGTTTTCAGTCAACAAAACCACGGGCAAGGAGAGCAAAGCGCGCGCGGTTCTATCATCTAGGCACGTCTACCATCTGCGCGGGATCCTCTTCTTCTTGAAAATCCAGTAGTTTCTGCTCGAAAAACTTGATATCATTCTCTTCGATCACTGGTCGTTTTCTCCATGTTTGAGTCGTTACTTACATTTTTGAACTTCCGGAGGCTCTTTTTCAATCCTCTTTTGCAAATTGCAAACTTCACTATACGCGACCCAGAGTCCAGGCCATAAGAAATTATTCTGGAAAACTTTTTCGACTGGTTCTTATTTCCTGTTCACTACATATCCACTTGTCGAACCTGCTCCTGCTTTTATGAGGAAACCATCTTTCACCAGCTGGGTGAGGGTTCTTTCAATAGTGACTTTGCTTATATCCGGGCAGATATCCATGATTTCTTTCTTTGTTATCTTTCCTGTAGACCTGTCCACTACGGCCTTGATCCTATCTGGTTTTGACAGATTCCTGTATTTCAGATGGGCTACCCGGTTTTCGAACTCAGAGTATGCCCCTGTGAGAATTCCCAGGTAGTATTTCACAAAAGGCTCGTAAGTATTCTTTCCTGCATGCCAGTTTGCCGATGAATCCTGCAAGGCTTCATAATATGTTTCCTTTGTCTTTTCAATGAGCATCTCAAGGCTGATATATTTCCCCACGATGTAACCGGCCTTATAATACAGAAGTAGAGTCAGAAGCCTGCTCATACGTCCGTTACCATCATTGAATGGGTGTATGCACAAGAAATCAAGTATGAACATAGGAATCAGCAATAACTTGTCATAGGCAGCATTTTCCCAGGCTTTAAAAAAAGCTTCGCAGAGCTGATCCATGGCCTCCGCTGTCTGATAGGCAGGGACAGGAATGAAGCGAACCCTTTCTTTGCCCTCCTGATCTATCTCTGCAATCACGTTGTCTGAATTCTTATAGATGCCACCAATTGCGGATGGGCTGAAATGGTAGAGATCCCTATGAAGTTGGAGAATGACATTGGGGCGGGGAGTCATGTAGTCATAGCTTTCGTGGATGGTGGACAAGACTTCCCGATAGCCTGCGATTTCCTGTTCTGAACGGTTTCTCGGCTCGGCTTTCTGCTGTACCAGTTCCCGAAGCCGTGCATCTGACGTATGGATTCCTTCAATCCTGTTGGATGCGCCGGTGCTCTGTATTTTTGCAACCGCAAGAAGGGTTGTCAGGGAATCAGCATAGGCTTCAATATAGAGATCTTGTCGACCTTTGCACTCATGGATATGCGTGAGCATCTGCACTATTTCAGAGGTAAGAAGCTGTGTCTGGGTTTCCTGATAATCAAAGGTTCTCATTGATAATCTCCGTCATTCTCGTTCTATCTCCATCATTGTTGCATAAAATGATGTAGATAACAACAGAAATGATGGTGATTCAGTTGCCGCTCGCGCGGTTCTAACATCTGTGACTCAAATCACTTGAAAGGTTTGGCAGGGCTTGATAGTATACGACGTTTTTCCGCAGTGACGGCAACATGACTTGTGTGGCCGGGGAGGTGACTTCTCTATGGAAATCCACGACACCAGTCTCAATGCCATCCTTCATGCCGGCGAGCATAAAGTTAATGTCCTGGGACACGACCCTGCTGCGTCAGTTTCAGCAGCCATGTTGGCGGGCGTTTTCGTCGGGCTGGGCATGTTCCTGATTTATACGATAGGTGGCTATCTCAATGCTTCCGGCATCACGCATTACAAAATACTGATGGGCGTTTCGTTTGGCATCGCCCTAAGCTTAGTGATGCTCCTTGACGGAAATCTCTTTACCGGAAACACCATGCTTGCCACCGCCGGACTCCTGGCTGGGAAGATGAAGGTCAGGCAGGCTGTGAAGCTCTGCGTCTGGAGCTGGCTGGGCAACTTCGCCGGATCAACTCTACTTGCCATTCTGTTCCTTTTTGCCGATACCACCCATGGCAGCGTGCGGCAGTTCTTCATTGACGGAGCCATGGCAAAGATGACGGTTCCCGCGGTGAATATCTTCTTCAAAGGAGTGCTGTGCAACTTCTTGGTCTGCTTTGCTACGCTCAGCGCCATCAAACTTAAGGAAGAGACAGCCCGCCTCATCATGATATTCTGGTGTCTTTTCGCCTTTATCACTACAGGCTATGAACATTCGGTGGCCAACATGTCGTTCTTCAGCGCAGCATGGCTCCTTTCCGGCAGAACCATCCCTTTGATCAGCATTGGCCATGGCCTTTTGTGGTCTACGGTGGGGAACGCTGTAGGAGGAATACTGGTCGCCGTGGCGTATTATGTAATCGGCAGGAAAAACCTTGAACGCCCTGCGTCGGAGTAAGCCCTCCGGTCTCTCTCACCCTTTTTCCATTACTTCTTTCTTTAGATCCAGTCCGATGATGTAGGTTTCAAATGAATCAGAACGACACGCCGCAGGCTTGAAAGTCTTGCTTTTGATGAAATATTTCTTCACATCGGCAAGCACGGCATTGTGTCCGCCTCCCTGGAAAATCTTGATCACCAGGTTGCCATGGGGTTTCAGGTGTTCACGGGCAAGAGACAGAACACTTTCCGCCAAGTTTTCGCTGCGCGCCACATCGACCATCCTATTGCCTGTTGTCATTGGCGCTGCATCGCTGATGATGGCATCATACGGCCCATTTACTACCAAAAGAGAGCGGATATCTTCACTGAATGCATCGCCAGTAAATTCCATGACTGAAGGGGGCAGGGGATTGAGGGAAAGAGGATTCAGGTCAACGGCGACTATGGAACCTTTTCCCTTGAGTATTTCCCGGTGGACGTAGAGAGTCCATGAACCGGGTGCTGCCCCGACATCCAGGACTTTCGCTCCCGGTCTGATGATGCGGAAAACCTTCTGGATTTCTTCCAGCTTGTACACTGAGCGTGCGGGATAGCCTTCCTTGCGGGCTCTCAATGTGTAGGAATCCGCTGTGTTTCTCTTACTGGTCGCCATGGGTGGACTATAGCATGTTGCGTCCGGGGTGGAAACCCGCTTGTTGCCCTGCTGACGCGACGCTTCCCATGATGTAGTTCTGGTCGGCAGGATCCAAGCTCTCGAACCATGAGCGCCATACGTTCTTCTGCTTCATTTCTTCATCGGTCAGGAGAACTTCATCCAGACGTCTGCGTAGTTCCGCTTTGTCCCATGCGCGGCCGATGAACACAATTTCCTGACGGCGGTCGCCGAAGGGTTCTTCCCACATGGCAGCAAGGAACTTCTTGAAATCTGCATCGTCCGGTATTTGTTCGGGAACTGCTGCCCACCAGTATGCCTGTGGTTCAGAGAACAAGGTTGAGCCGGCGAGGGTGAGAAACCATGCCCGCATTGAGTCTCCCGCCATCCAGACATACCCTTTTGCGCGAAGCAATCCCGGCATTCCTTCAAGGAGGAATTTTTTCAAGCGGACAGGGTGGAAAGGCCGGCGGGCTTTGTACGTCATGCTGGTTATGCCGAACCCGCCCAATTCATGACCTTCCTCATGGTGATGAGCGTGTTCATGGCAGTGTCCGCAGGAACAGTCTTCGTCATGATTATCGTCGTCTTCATGATGATGGTGTTCATCATCCATGCTTTCCTGTGAGGCGATTCGTTCCTCCCATGCGGCGGAATCCAGAGCAGAACCGAAATCAAACCGACCGGTTCCGACAACATCCTCAAGAGGCACGATGCCATGGTGAGTACGGATGATACGGGCGCGTGAGTTTACCACGCCCAAGTATTCCTCAAGTTCCCTGAGAGACTGTTCGGTCGTCAAGTCGGTTTTGTTCAGGATGACTATATCGGCAAATTCTATCTGGTTGGAGAGCAGGATGCCCAGGTCGGGGTATTCATCCAGGTCATGGGAATTGAACATCCGCATGAAAGTCGAAGCGTCCACGACGGTAACAATTGTATCCAGCACGGCTCCTTTGCGTGATGCCCTCATCTTTCCGTCTTCTCCCAGGAAGGGCTGGGCGATGGTCAGGGGATCGGAGACGCCGGAGGCTTCAATGAGGAGATAGTCAAACTCCTGACGGGCAGCCAGCTTGTCTATCTGATCCATCAGGTCAGAACGCAGGGTGCAGCATATGCATCCGTTTTGCATCTGTATCAGGGTGTCCGAGGAGCGTGAAACATCCTGTCCCTGTAGGACAAGGGCGTCAATGTTCACTTCGGAAAGGTCGTTGACAATGACGGCAATCTTGAGTCCGTGCCGGGAGGTCAGTATGTGGTTGAGAAGGCTGGTTTTTCCAGCTCCAAGGAAGCCCGACAGAACCGTGACGGGCAGTTTCTTGCGCGGCATAGGGATTCTCCTTGCCGCATCATGGTGATGATGGGCATGGCAAATGTAATACAGAGACTAAGGAAGGTCAAACCCAACACCAATATCTGTCCGTTCGTCTTGCTGGACAGTGCCGAAAAGAATGGTCGTTCAATAACTCATCTTCCTGTCCACTCCTTGGCATGGCAGGAAAACCAGCTTTACACCGTCATTTGAAATCATGTTACTTTCATATGAAATAAAATAATTGACAAACGTAAATTTACTGCCTACATTGGAATCGTAAAAGGATAAGGTTTTGGTCATGGGACAAAGGAATGTCATTGGAATTGATGTCGGCGGTACAAAGATTGCCTACGGCTTGTTCGATGAACACGGCATATTATTGAATCGTTCGCAATATCCGACCGATATCAAGGCCGACGGACCGTCGTTATGTGATTCTCTCATAGAAACCGTCACGGCATTTGTCAAGGAAAACGGCCTGAGCTTTAAGCACATTGATGGAATCGGAATCTGTCTTCCTTCATATGTGAAGTTTGATGAAGGCTTCGTGTGTATGACAACGGCAATCATCGGCATGCATGATTTCCCCATGCGGGAGTACCTTGAAACCCGTCTGCCGGTTCGCATCGTACTGGATAATGATTCTAACGCCGCTGCATTGGCAGAACATCGGCACGGAGCGGGAAAGGGAAGCAGACATATGGTATATGTGGCGACTTCCACAGGCGTAGGCAGCGGCATCATCATTGAAGGCAAACTGTTCCGGGGAAGTTATGGATGGGCAGGGGAATGTGGACATATGCTGGCTACTCCTGATGAAGGCGTGCTGTGTGGATGTGAGAACAAAGGATGCTTCATGTCATATGTAGGGGGACGGTTTGCCCCCGATCACGTCAAACTCAACCTTGAAAAAGGCATTCCCAGTACTTTGTCTTCCTGTGACCAGATAGATTGTGAAGCTATTCTCAAGGCATATGAAAATGGTGACTGCCTTGCGGGGAAAATGGTTGAATCCATGGCACATTGGTTGGCGGTATGTGTCTACAATGTTTATCAATTACTGAATATAAACCTGTTCGTGTTCGGAGGCGGCCTCGTTCATTTTGGCAATGCCCTTTTCGGGAGAATGCGCAAAGAATTTAACAGGTTCGACCATCTGGGGTATCCCGTAGAATTTAAATTTGCTGAATTAGGTAAGGATTGCGGCATCGTGGGTGCTGCTGAATTGGTGAGGGAGTAATATACATGAATCATTTCGGGGAATTGCATGAAAGAACCGCAATAATGCGTCACAGGTTGTTGGAAACACAACCTACAGTCTGTACCGAGCGTGCAATCGCTACCACAAGGGCCTATAAAGAACATGAAATGGATCAAGTGGTAGTGAAACGTGCCCATATGTTGGATGAAGCATTGAGGGGCATGTCCATTTATTTGGATGAAGGCTTGCTGGCGGGAAACCAGGCAAGCGCCGACCGTGCAGCCCCCATTTTCCCGGAATATGCCATGGACTGGGTAGTCGATGAACTGGACTTGTTCGATAAGCGGGACGGTGATCGATTCACTATTTCCGAGGAAAACAAGCAGATTCTAAGAGACATGCATCCCTATTGGAGAGGGCGCACCCTCAAGGACAAGGGATACGCGGCTTTTCCGGAGGATGCCCGATTGTTCTATGACCTTGGCATCATCAAGACCGAAGGGAACATTACTTCCGGTGATGCGCACCTTGCCGTGGATTATGGACGTGTACTCCGGGAAGGCTTGGAAGGGTATAGGGGACGGGTTCTTGATGCTCAAGCACATTTGGATTTAACGAGTTTCGATGATTTGAAAAAGAGCTATTTCTACCGTGCGGTTCTGATTGTCTTGGATGCGGTCAAAGCATTTGCCGGACGTTATGCGGACTTGGCGGAAATTTCAGCCAGGACCGCAGATCCTGTCCGGGCGGGGGAATTGAGTGAAATGGCAAGGATCTTGAGAAAGGTTCCCATGAAACCCGCGGATACTTTCCATGAAGCATTGCAAAGCCTGTGGCTTTTGCATGTTGTTCTTCAAATCGAGTCCAATGGTCATTCGCTTTCCTATGGAAGATTGGATCAATACTGTCTTCCGTATTATGAAAGAAGCCGGCGAGAAGGGATGACGGAGGAAGAGGGATGTGAATTGCTGGAAAATCTGTGGCTCAAGACCTTTACGGTCAATAAGATTCGTAGTTGGTCGCACACTCGTTTTTCTGCTGGCAGCCCATTGTACCAGAATGTAACAGTCGGCGGGCAGACCGTTGATGGAAATGATGCCGTCAACGAGTTGAGCTGGTTGATTTTGAGGACTGTCGCCCGTTGTCATATGCCTCAACCGAACCTTACTGTGCGCTATCACAGAAATATCAGCCACGAGTTCATGTCAGAATGCATTGAAGTCATTCGTTGCGGTTTCGGCATGCCAGCATTTAACAATGATGAAATCATCATCCCTTCTTTTTTGGAAAAAGGTGTCGCTAAAGAGGATGCATACAACTATAGTGCCATAGGATGCGTTGAAGTCGCGGTTCCAGGCAAGTGGGGATACCGGTGTACTGGCATGAGTTTTCTGAATTTCCCCAAAACGCTGATGATTGCTTTGAACGATGGAGTTGAAATCAACAGCGGTCGGAAGCTGTACCCAGGAAATGGACATTTTCTTCAGATGGAATCATTTGATGAAGTATTGGCAGCCTGGGATGTCTTTATCCGCGAGTTCTGTCGTCAGGCTGTGATTCTGGATTCCTGCGCGGACATGGTATTGGAACAGGAGGTTCCGGATATCCTTTGTTCTGCATTGACCGAGGATTGCATCGGACGGGGAAAGCACTTGAAGGAAGGTGGAGCCGTCTATGATTTCATCAGTGACCTTCAAGTCGGGATTGCTAATTTAGGAGATTCCCTTGCCGCCATAAAAAAATGTGTTTATGAAGACCGGAGCATTTCCCGACAGGAATTGTGGAATGCTCTGCTTATCGATTTTGCCGGAGAGGACGGAGAACGGATCAGGCAGCTTCTGTTGGCTGTTCCGAAATATGGCAATGATGATGACTATGTTGATTCTCTTGTGGTCAAAGGCTATGAAAGCTATATTGATGAATTGTCGAAATACAAGAACACCCGTCATGGCCGAGGACCGATAGGAGGATGCTACTATGCGGGCACCTCGTCAATTTCCGCGAATGTCCCCCAGGGCGCGGGGACGTGCGCGACTCCTGATGGCCGTCACGCCGGAGAGCCTCTCGCGGAAGGCTGCTCCCCGACTCATGCCGTGGATGTCAAGGGGCCTACCGCGGTATTTAAATCGGTGTCGAAACTTCCGACACATAAAATTACTGGCGGGGTGTTGCTGAACCAGAAAGTTTCCCCATCCATGTTGGAGAAGGAACGGGACAGGGAGAAGTTGATGATGCTGTTGCGAACTTTCTTCAATACTTTGCATGGCTTCCATGTGCAGTATAATGTGGTATCGCGCACTACGTTGCTGGATGCCCAGATTCATCCGGAAAAGCACCGGGATCTGATTGTCCGGGTTGCTGGTTATTCTGCATTCTTCAACGTGCTTTCCCGACAAACCCAGGACGATATCATTGCCCGGACTGAGCAGGTGTTATGATGACAGAAAGAAAGTTAATGATCATCAAGTTGATAAGCGAACGTGGGGCAATAGAAGTGACGGAACTCGCTCGTGAGCTTGGAATGTCTGCCGTTACTATCCGAAAGGATTTGGATCAACTTGAGCAAGAAGGACTACTGGTTCGGCACCATGGATATGCCGTACCGGTGTCTTCCGATGATATCCGTTATCGCATGACTTTTAATTATGAAGTTAAACAAAAGATTGCGAAAATGGCGGCTGGTTTAGTCAAGAACGGGGAATCTGTCATGATTGAATCAGGCTCTACGTGCGCAATGCTGGCATATGAGCTGGCAAAGAGCCGAAAAGATGTGATGATCATCACCAACTCCGCGTTTATTGCGGATTTCATACGACGGTGTGCTGCCGTCCGAATCACTCTGCTTGGGGGATATTATGATCATGATGCGCAAGTAATGTCCGGTCCTTTGACCCGGCTTTGTGCGCAGCAGTTCAGCGTGGATAAATTTTTCATGGGTACAGATGGCTATGAAGTGGGGCAAGGGTTTTCAAATGTTGATTTGCAACGGGCTGAAACTGTCCGCGCCATGGCGGGTAGCGCCAAACATAACATAATAGTGGCGGATTCTTCCAAGTTCAACAAAAGGGGCGTTGTATCGTTGATGCGTGCTGACGAGGTTTCGTATGTCGTGACGGACTTTGTCCCTGAGAATTGTCACAGTGATCTTGAACGCAATGGAGTAAAGATACTTCTTACGTGATGTGTTTTTGAAAAAAATATTATTTCTTGGTTAATGACTTCAATGATTGATCATTGAGGGTATTTTTGTTTTCCCAATACAGTGTCTTGAACTTTTTTAGAGTTCATTATTGTGCATTTTTTGGTCAATATGTGGTGTGTTAATCTGGGCTATCCTTACCTACAATAAACCAAAAGCTGAACAGAGGAGGTATCGGAAGATATTGTTCATTATTGATGATATGCATCAATAAGTCAGGTTGCAAAAAAAGGAGTATTTTCACATGAAAAAGGTAATCGTAATCACATTTGTATTGTTGCTGTGTCTGGTTGGAGTTGCATTTGCTGGCGGGAACAAGGAAGCCGCCGGTTCTCAAGGAACAGGCAAGCCTCTCCGCGCTGTTTGGTGTTCGGCTATGAACAATGAGTCCCAGCCGTTCGCTTATAAAATGTTCAAAAAGTATATGGCTCAATACAACATTGAGATTTCTGTCTTGGATGATCAGGGTGATGCCGCCAAGCAAGCAGCGAACGTCGCCCAGGCTGTAGCAGCGAATTACCAGTGGATCATCGTCAATCCTACCGATGCCGCTGGTATCGTGACTGCTTTCAAGGCTGCCAAGGAAGCTCGGCCAAACATTATCATTTCTACGTATTCATCTGATGTCCCCGACGACGCGGAACGGTATCGTGATTTCTTTGTCGGCATGGATGATGCCACTGCCGGTGCCGTTGCTGCCAATGCATTCATTGAAAAGTTTCCCAATGGAGGCAACATAGTCGAGATAGGAGGACAGGCTGGTCATAATGCACAGATTCTTAGGCATGATGGTTTCATATCTGTCATGAAGGATCATCCGGAATTCAAGATCCTCGATATTCAGAACACCGAACATTGGGCGACTGACGAAGCTCAATCTATCATGGAAGATTTCATTACCAAATACGGTAAGAAAATTGATGCGGTTTTCGTTCATTGGGATAACGGCGCGACAGGTGTGATTTCCGCAGTGCAAGCTGCTGGCTTAAACGGGATTGTAATCGTTGGCGTCGACGGGTGCAAGGCTGGTTTTGACCAGGTCAGGGAAGGTACCCAATATGCAACGATCATGAATAACTTTGAGACTCAGAGCATTGCTTCCCTGGAACTTGTTTCAAAACTTCTGGCTGGTGAAAAAGTCGCTTCCAATAACTATGCGGAAATGGATATCGTCACACTGGCGAACATCAATGAATTCACGACTCCTGAATGGTAGCATAAGAATTGATGTCGGTGGCATGAATGAATCCGTAATGGAATGAGGTGAGCCACCGTCACATCAAGTGCAGGTAGTATGGAAACATTGCCATCTATCAGAAAACGGATGGCAATGTTGTTGAGTCCAAGGAAGAACCTGCATAGATTCAGGTGGCAGCATCTTATTCATTAAACGGAATGGAATACGTTTCGTGGCGGCACTTTTATTATTTCCGAGAGATTTATTGACGCTGATGAGATGATCAATTCGTTCATCGGGCAGTGTCTATGGCGGTGCTGCGGTGTTAAGGAGAGAGGCATGGACAATAAGTATATCCTTACTGTGTCAAATGTTAATAAAGCATTTCCTGGCGTCAAAGCCCTGGATGATGTTTCAATACAAGTCAAACAAGGCGAGGTGCATGGTATTGTAGGTGAGAACGGAGCTGGAAAATCTACGTTGATGAAGATTCTCTCCGGAGTATATGCCAAGGACAGCGGGACGATTATCTTTGATGGCGAATCCATTGAGAAGTCAACGCCATTTGATTCTTTGCGTAGAGGCATAAGCATCATTTACCAAGAGTTCAACTTAGTGGAAACCATGAGTGTCGGTGAAAACATTTTCATGGGTCGGTTCAAAGAAATGAGCGGTATGCGGGGAACGCACAAAAGAGCGGCAAAACTCATAGAAGATATCGGAAGCCGGATCAACTCCCATACATTGGTCAAGAATCTTTCTACTGCTGAGAAGCAGATGGTGGAGATTGCAAAAGCATTATCGTTCAATTCCAAGTTGATTATCATGGACGAGCCATCAAGCTCCTTGACGAATGATGACTTGAAACAGTTGTTTCAGATTGTGAAATTGCTTGTTTCGCAGGGAATTTCGGTGATCTATATCAGCCATAAGCTTGATGAAGTATTTGAGCTTTGTGATACCGTCACAATCATGTGCGATGGCCGCGTCATTGATAGCAAGCCGGCATCGGAACTGACACGTGCGGAGATGATCATGAAGATGGTCGGTCGAGCGATAGAGAACGAGTTTCCCGAACGTCCGCGATGTGTCGGAGCTCCTCTGTTGCATGTCGCTGGTTTGAACACGCGAAAACTGCATGATGTATCTTTTACCTTGAACAAAGGAGAGATACTGGGTCTGGTCGGACTTGTCGGGGCCGGCAGGACGGAGATTGCCCGCTCTTTATTTGGAGCTGACAAAGTACGTTCTGCTGAGTTTGTCTTGGAAGGGGAGAGGATTTCCATTAAGAAGCCCCACGACGCTATCCAGCATGGAATTGGTTTTGTCCCGGAAGATCGGAAGCAACAGGGACTTATTCTTCCTTTTTCAGTTGAAACCAACATTTCCATAGCATGTTTGAAGAATTTGTGCCGAGGCTTGTTCCGATTTGTCAGTCAGTCAAAGGAACGAGAATGTTCCAAACGGGAGATTGAAAACTTACGTATCAAGACTTCAAGCGCAGATACCAGGGTCGTAACTCTTTCTGGAGGGAATCAACAGAAAATCATTATTGGCAGGTGGCTGGAGATGCATCCTATGATCCTGATATTGGATGAACCGACACGGGGAATCGACATTGGGGCGAAATACGAAATTTATATGCTCATGAAGAAAATAGTGGAGGCCGGTGGTTCCATCATCCTGATTTCTTCTGAATTTCCTGAAGTTCTGAATCTGAGCAATCGTGTCTTGACGATATGTGACGGAAAGGTGACTGGTGAATTTGACCCTGAAGTGGCATCTGGCAATGAAATCATGGACAAGGTAATGGGATGAAGGAGAAGCATAATGACAGTAGTAAAGCACATAGTCAGCATGAATGATGGCAGGCTCGAAAGGAAAGCCAGATATTTCCTGCTTAATCACATGCTGGTAGTTCTCTTGTTGCTTCTTGTAATTGTTACCGCCGTCGTGGAGCCGAATTCTCTGAGCATCGGCAATATCACCAGCATCTTGAGACGTTTTGGCGCTCCTGCATTCATAGCGCTTGGACTGACTTTTGCCATCATCACTGGTTTCATTGATTTGTCCATTCCTGGCATAGTCAATTTTTCTGCGGTACTGGCTATCTATTTGATAAACCCATTGGGACAAGTGGGAGCATTAGTGGTGGTATTGATTTTCGGCTTGGCGGCAGGAATGATAAATGGATTGTTGATCATCAAGTCCGGGGGAACGACACAGGCGGAAGGGCTGTTCATAACATTCGGGATGTCGCAGGTTTGGTCCGCGGCAGCAATGTTGCTGAGCCAGGGCAAGACACAGCAGTTGAGATGGTGCGATCGAAGTTATTCTTTGTTTACTTTTCTAGGCAGCTACAAGATTGGTTTTGTTCCGATTGCCATGGTCGTATTCGTCATGGTGCTTATTTTGTTGAATCTTCTTCAGAAAAGAACCTTTGCCGGGCGTTGCATGTGTCTGGTCGGCGGAAACAAGACAGTTGCCAGGCTTTCCGGCATCCATGTGGACAGAACGATTCTCTCTGCGTTCATGATTTGTGGGTTGATGACCGTAATTGGCGCCGTGATGCTTGTGGGACGTGTGACGACAGCGTCCCCGACGGTAGGTAGTGGGTTTGATACCAATGCGATACTTGCTGTCGTTGTGGGTGGTACATCCTTGGCTGGTGGCAAGGGCAATGTGTTTGGGACTATGCTTGGCGTTTTTTTGGTAATTTTGCTTGCAAACAGCATGAATTTGCTTGGGGTCTCCACGCACATGCAGAATGTCATGAATGGTGCGGTTCTGCTTCTTGCCATCTGGGCGGATGGCCGGAAAACCAGCCAGCTCAAATAGGAGGAGGTAAAAATCATGAGAATTGAGGCAAATCCATCCATGGTACAAGAAAAGGTCATTGATTCCGGCAAGTTTTTGTATGAGCATAAAGCTATTGCAGGCATTGTGTTTTTGTACGCGCTCGCGTTCCTGTACAATCTGAATGGGAATTCTGGTTTTTTCTCAAGTTATTCCCAGACGTTGATATTGATCAAAGCGACGGTCAATATCATCGTGGCCTGTGGTGTAACCTTTGCCGTGATGACACGCTCCATTGATCTTTCAATTGGAGGGGTGTTGGCTTTGTCTGGTGTGCTGGTAATCAAATTCATGAATATCATGCCAGTTTGGCTGGCGATACTGCTTACTGTTCTCATTGGAGTCATTGTCGGTTTTATCAATGGCTTTCTGATTGTCCATCAAAATCTTGAAGGTTTCATTGTCACTCTGGGAATGGGCATCCTGCTCAAAGGTGTCGCTCTCCAGCTTACTGACGCCCACCCCATTTCTGCCCGCCTTTCTTTCAATGAGTTAGCGGATGGCAGACAACTGGTCTTTGGTTTGGCAAGAATACCCAATATGGTAATCATCATGCTGGTGATTGTGGTGATTTCCAGCCTGATTCTTCGTTATACGCAGTTTGGGCGTAACGTCTATGCAATTGGCGGCAATTATTCCGTAGCGAAGTACTCCGGTATTCCGGTTGTCCGTCAGAAATGGATTTGTTTCGGTATTTCCGCAGGACTGACCGCTATTGCGGGAATCGTCAATTCTTCTCATTTAGGTGCTGGTAATGCAAACTATGGCGATATGACAGCAATGATTGTGAACTGTGCAGTGGTAGTCGGGGGAACATCCATGGCAGGAGGCATTGGCGGAGTCTGGCAATCAGCAATCGGGGTTTTGTTTTTTGCGGTAATGGAATTCTCTTTGAACATAATGGTTCGGAATTCTTATGTGATAATGCTTATCCAGGGAATGGTGATTGTCTTGATCTTATTTGGAGACAGTTTCGGAAACAAGAAGCGTCGGGAGCGAGTCTGAGAACCTCCATGCTATCGGGGCAAAAGCAGCTGCTGATAAAAAACATCGCCAACAGTTGAAAATTAGAAAAACCTGTTTATAATATAAAAACGATTACGTAATCGTTTTCAGCAAGTACTGACATGAAGTGAGCAGGTAGTGTCCAAGGCTCCGGAATGCGGAGGATCGCATGGCTATGACGACAATTAAAGATGTGGCGAGGGTTGCCAAGGTTTCTACGGCAACCGTATCCCATGTATTCAATGGGACTCGTTTTGTATCTGAGAAAACTACGGAGAGGGTACGTAGGGTAGCACAGGATCTTGGATACGTATCCAATATCAATGCCGTTGGACTGCGTAGCAACAAGACAAAACGGATTGGACTGCTTGTTCCGGCAATTGCCTCCTTCTTTTATGTGGATATCCTTGATGCCATAGAACAGGTGCTGGTCAAAAATGGATATCAATTGGTTATCGGATGTTCCCATGAAAACCTGCAACGTGAAAAAGAACAGGTCGGTATTTTCAATTTTCAGCAGATTGACGGTATGCTGATGTTTCCCGCTCCCGGTGACCATGGCTATCTTGATGTAATGCCTCGGAAATATCCCATTGTGTTCATTGACCGGGAAGCGGAAGGTTGTTGCCGGGATGCCGTGATCGGTGATAACTTCAACTCCACGTATGAGGCTATTTCCTGTGTAATCAATGAAGGTCATCAGATGATAGGCATTCTCAGTGGGCCTGAAGGCATTTCAGCATTGAAGGAACGCGTACAAGGGTATAAGCAGGCCCTACAGGAGCATGGGATTGTTTTTGATCCTGAACTGGTGGTTAGCGATGTATCATCCAGCACAGGCGGATATGAAGCAACGCGCCGCTTGCTTTTCCATAGGAGACCGACGGCTATCTTGTCATTGTCTCCTGCCATGGCTGTCGGTTGTCTACAGTATTTACATGAACATGATATCAAGGTTCCTGAAGAAATAGCTCTGCTTTCTTTTGGAGATACCGAATGGATGTCTGTAACGGCTCCACCATTGACAGCTTTACAGCATCCCATGTTTGACATCGGGCAGCTTGCTGCCAAAGTATTGCTGAAAAGACTTGAAGAAGAACAGGATTCTGGCAAGCCGAGGGAAGATTTCCAGACATACCGTCTTCCTGTCAGCATGATTCGGCGGGACTCTTTTTGAAAGAGAGAAAACAAGGACATAACGGAAGAAACGCTTCCGACAGTGTTGAAAGGGGTATGCTTTAGGTGGAAAAAATACGCATAGGACTTATTGGCGCGGGAATGATTTCTCAAAAGCATCTACAGATGTACCGGGAAATTCCTGAAGCCCAGGTAGTGGCAGTATGCAGTCGCACGCGATCTTCCGCTGAACGGTGTGCGCAGGAATGGGGCATTGAAAACGTTCATACGGATATTCAACAGATGCTTGCGCAGGATGACATAGATGCTGTGGACATTTGCCTGCACACGATCCTGCATGCTCCGGTCGCCATTGCTGCGTTGAATGCCGGCAAGCATGTCTATTGCGAGAAACCGCTGGCAATGTCTTATGTCGATGGAGCAGCTATGCTTGAAGCCGCGCGACGCAATGACCGTACACTGCATATTCAGTTGGGATTCCTGTACCGCCCCAATGTCCGGGCAGCAAAACGGCTGGTAGATGGCGGCGCCTTAGGAGATATATACCATGCGCGTTCCATGGGATTCAGACGCAGGAACCGTCCTTATGTGGACGGATATGGAAGTGCTGATTTCGTTGAAAGGAAATATTCCGGTGGCGGTGCTTTATATGATTTCGGCGTATATCATATTTCTCAGCTTCTGTATCTCATGGGAATGCCACGCCCCTTGAGTATGAGTGGGAAACTGCATCAGGCAATTCCTATGGATGAATCCCGACGTATCAGCGGACATTATGATGTTGAGGAACTGGGGGTTGGACTGGTACGCTTTGAAAAAGGCATGACCATGGACCTTTTTGAATCATGGGCGGTTCATCTTGACTCCATGGATCCCAGCATCCTGTTGGGCTCCCGTGGGGGAATAAAGCTTGAACCATTCAGCTTTCATACTACTTTCTGTGATTTGGAACTGGATTGTACCGGTGACTTGGAAAAAATGGATTTTCGTTGGAAGAATACGCTTCCATATGAATATGCCTATGCCTCGTCTGAAATGCACTGGATTGCGGCTCTGCTTCAGAAGGTTCCTTTGTTACCGACCGCAGAGCTGGCACTTCAAACCTTGCTGATTCAGGAAGGTATTACGCTGTCTAACAGGCTTGGGCGTGAAGTAAGCGCGGAAGAAACAATTGAAAGTTCAATCCTCTCTGATCTCAGACTTTCTTGAAGTCCGGGGGTCATGGATTTTAGGACGTGGAAACAAAGGAAAGACATCCGTAGTATACTGCGCCGACAGCTTGGGCAAACTGTGCCACTGTATAATCAGGATGTTTTTCCAGTTCTTTCATGAGACGCGTATGGGCCAGGTTCCCATCAGCCGCATGCTGTATCAGACCGGGGACAATTTTTGTCGCCCCTTCATTCAGGAGATTGAAGCAGACGGAATCTTTTACCATACGTCCGAACAGTGTGCGTTCTTTGGTTTCAGGATGTAAGATGAATTCTGTCTCAAGCCAGCAGACACCCAATGATTCTCCAATGTGTCGGAAAATATCCGCACAGGCATCTTGTCCGGGTTCCGAGGCTTTCTTCATGAAAAACTCCAGGCAAGGTTTCCGCATATCTGTTGGTTTCGTGGGAACAATAATCTTGTCGCCAACCCGGACAAAAAATCCTTTGTCGAAGGCTTCCTGAAGTACGGAGGAAGCCTGCGCGGGCAGGTTACGGGCGGCGAGACGAAATACACCGGATTGGCAGGCATATTTTTGCAGTGTGCCGACTAGTCCGGTATTAAAGTTATTAATGCTCCTGATATCATCAGGTTCATGCTCTTTCTGTCTGTAACTACCGAGGTCAATGATGAAATTATAGACTTCCAGGGGGATTTCCGGGATTGAGCCGTCAGGTCTGACCCAGCCTGTTCCCAATTCCGTTCCCAACGTATGAGCAAAAAAGCCTGTTGACATATCCTGTCCGGCACTCGCCATTTCCACCGCTGTCGTAAAGGCAGCCATGGGACCATCATTGGTGAGCAGGACTGAACCTTCAGGTACGACAAACATTTTCAGTTTGTCGCCAAAGGAGGCGATCCGACTGAACTGGAGTTCATAATCCAGGTCTTTGTTTCCGCGCATTCCTCTGGTCTTATACGTTTCTCCTCCTACAATCAGATTGCGTACCACCACATCGGGAAAACAGAGGCCGATGGCATCAAATCCATGCAGATTCTCTCCAGCGGCATTTTCCATGGCTTCAATGCCTTTTTCCATGTGTTCCCACGAGGCGTACCTGTCCAAAGCGGTTTTATCAATGTCATTTTCACGGTTCTGTGCATACAGGCATGTCGCGGCTCTCATGAGTCGTGTCAGCATGAGCAATGGATCCAGAAACTGTTCCGCACGAGTAAAGCCAGCAGGAAACCAATCATATTCCTTGAATATCGCCAGATGTCCTTTTATCGATGCCACAAGTTTCACATCCGTGCCGCCGATATCCATGCCCATGACAATCTTTTCCTGGCTGATGGAAGGTAACTGTCCAAAGATATCCGTGTGGGGATGTATGGGGAGAACGTCACTCACCGGTGGTTCCTGAGCTATATCATATGTATGGAACGCAAAACGGGAACCTGCCTCGTATAAGGTTGCCAGCATACGTTCGTTCACATTGAGGCATTTACCGTACCCTGTACGCTCTTCCTTGGGATATGTCGTCTGGAATACTTCATCCAGTTCTTCCGTCAATACGACAATATCCTTGTTACGGGAGTCTATGTAGATGTCTATTTTGACAGCGCCAAGAGAAGATATGATGTTGTACAGCATGGCATGAACATAGGATGCCACGAAGTTCCTTTCCGACCCAGGGGAGAAGTCGGGCAGGAGAAGTGGGAAACACCGTGTAGAGCCATCATGGAGCTTTACATGACAATGGAATGGATGGCATCCCTCCTGCTGGAATGCCTCGCGGACTTCACTGACATAGACGGAATCATCAGCGTCCGCTCTTTCCAGGAATTTCTTGAGCATAGTGTTTACCCCTTCTTTATGATGTTGCGTATACCTTCCTGTTCCAGGATTCCGTAAAAAAAATCCATTTCCTGATCAGTCAGAGCCGGATTTTTTACGGGGTAATCCTTTTCCATCGCACTATATTTGCTTCGGCACAGGGGATTATAATTCAGCAGTTCGTATTTGGTCTCAGGATTCGTATCTGCCACGTACCGGGCAATGGCACGGATATTTTCCTCGGTAGCCGTATAGCCAGGAATCAACGGGGTGCGTACGAGGACATCAGCCCCCGAACTGACCAGGTAGGCATAGTTGTCAAGAATCTGTTCATTGGACGCGCCAATTTGTTTGTGGTCACGTGCATTCCAGTATTTGATGTCCACCAGAAACTGGTCTACCAAGGGAAGCATGGCTTCAAATTCTTTCCGGGGAGCCAGCAGGCATGTTTCCATGGCAGTGTTGACGCCGGAATCCTTGCAGCGTTTCAGTACAGATCGGGCAAATTCAGGTTGCGCCATTACTTCTCCGCCAGAAAGAGTCACGCCTCCTGAATCTCCGAAAAACGGACGATCCCTGAGCAATAATTCCGCTGCCTCATGGTCTGAGATGACCCACCCGTCAAATGCCATTGCTGCTGCCGGACATTTCTCTATGCACATGCCACATCCAGTACAATGTTTTTTGTCGATATGAATCCGTCCATCCAGCTCCAGAGCTCTTTCAGGACATGTCTCTACGCATATCCCGCACTGTATGCAGGCAGAAGGGGAGTGCCAGAGAGAAATATGCTGTTTGATGCCTTCAGGGTTCTGACACCATGGGCACTTGAGGGGGCAACCTTTCAAGAACAGAGTGGTGCGGATTCCGGAACCATCATGGACGGCAAAGCGGGTGATGGCAAAGACTGTCCCGTTCATATGCGCTCATAAACTGTCCGGGCAATGATTTCATCTTGTAGATCCCGTGCCAGTTCCGTGAAATAGGCGGTATACCCCGCAACGCGAATGGTCAACCCTCTATACTTTTCCGGTTCTTTCTGTGCCGCCTTGAGATCCGTTTCATTGACTACATTGAACTGGACATGGCTGATTCCCAAGTCGACGAAAGCCCGTAGCAGATTGGAGAATTTCTTGATTCCTGTGGATGTCCGAAAAAACTCTGGCAGAAACTTCATATTGAGAAGGGTTCCATTGCTTGCCTTCCTGAAAGGCAAGGTCGATACCGAATGCAGCAATGCCGTAGGACCGTGGGTATCCCTGCCATACATGGCTGACACCCCTCCGTCTGCCAAGGGATCCCGCGCATGACGGCCATCAGCAGAAGCTCCGACATTCTGCCCCATCGGGACATGTGCGGACACCGTGTACAGACCCATCTGATAGATACCGCCCCTGTTGTTCCTGTATTTTTCCAGACCATCGGAAAAATAGTTTGACCATTTCGCTCCCAGTGCATCGACCCACGCTATATCATTTCCATATTTGGGTGCTTTGTTAAGAAGCATTGTCCGGACTACCTCATCCCCCTTGAAATCATTCCGCAGGGCTTGCAGCAGCCTTTCCGCCGTCAGCATTTTCCTGCCGAATACCAAGTCCTTGATTGCCGCAAGAGAATCCGCGATATTCGCGACCTGGATGGCCTGTACGCCTGCAAAATTATAATGGGCTCCACCTTGGGTGACATCACGCCCGTTTGTCATACAGTCATCTATGACAGCAGACAGGAACGGAGTAGGAAGCAGTTGCTCATGCATCTTTTCCACCGTGGATACACAGTCGACCATGTAGTCTGAGAAATAATCAATCTGTCTGGCGAACGCTTCCTCCAGTTCCTCGAAACTTTCATAGGTGGTGAGGTCTCCCAAATCCAGTCCGGTTTTCTGCCCGGTCAACATGTCCGTACCATGGTTGAGTGTCAGTTCAAGCGCCTTGACAAGGTTGAACATGGCGGCATCACTCCACCCAAGGGCATTGCCATGGGTGGTCAATTCCACACAGCCTACAATGGCATAGTTCATGGCATCTTCATGGCTGACTCCATGGGATTCCAGCGCCGGGATGACCGCCTCGTCATTGAAGACTTGAGGCATGCCGCTCCCCAAGCCTATTACCCGGCTGGCGGTATCAAGGAATTCCTGTGGGGAATTTTTATGTATCCGACAGGAAAGATTCGGTTGCGGTAACAACAGATGTTCCTGTGCCATGAGGAAAAGATAGCTGAGATCATTCACGGCGTCGGAACCATCACCATACTGTCCGCCTATGGCTACGTTGAAACCAATGGGGAATCCCGCAAAGTATTTTGCGCTGTTCGAATTGCGCAGATAGACCAGCTGGTTGAATTTCAACCATAGGCACTCCGTGATTTCCAACGCCTGTTCCAAACTCATTCCGGCTTTCCTGCTGTTCAGGTAGTAGGGATATACGTACTGATCCATCCGTCCGGGAGAGAAAGATGAGGCATTGCCTTCCATCTGTAGTATGACGTAGAGGAACCAGACGGACTGCATGGCTTCATGAAAAGTACGCGCAGGCTCACAGGCAAGCTTATGGCAAATACGGGAGACCTCCATGAGACTTTCATTGCCCGTTGTCTGGGACATCTCGGCAGCTAAGGCAGCGTAGCGTTCCATGAAGATACAGGCTCCCTGCATGGAAATGACTATGCTTTCATAAAAGTCCCTGCTCTTTCCTGAGGCCTCCCTGATATGTTCCTGTGCTTGGGCGAGAATGCCGGCAGGGCCGAGAGCCAACCATTTTTTCGTATTTGGGCAGATATGTCCTTGGGAATGATCTTTCTGGTTGATTTTCACCACCTTGGCAATGGCATCTACCTGTTCGCCTATGGCAGCGCGAACGTGATCCTCCAGGGAACGTCCTTTCCAATAGGGAAGGATATCATTACGGAATTCCTGGATATCCTCAGGATGGACATTGAACATATCCTGCGGTCGCGTAGGGAGAGTCTCAAACTCACGGTCGACCCATGACGCCCCGGTCTCCGGAAATACGACGCCTCCACGGACACCGGCTGTACGGTTACCGACAATCAACTCATCAGGCAGGATACGAATGGAAATCTCTGTCAGCGCGGCTTTCAGCGACAACGCTCTCTGGATGCACCGGGACGTGCCTTCATTGTCCTGATAGGCTTTGGTAATGATTCGTGCCTGTTCAATGCTGACATAACGAGGCTCTGCCAGCATCAGATTCTTCAGCAGACGGCTTCTTTCCAATGGCAAGATTGCCTGTATTTTTTCTCGCTCTGTCATGAGTTCCTTCTTTTAAGAAAAAGATATCACACCATTCAGGCAAAGAAAATTCTCTGAATTGCACAAAATATCTACAATCTTGAACTTACCTTATCTTAAAGTCTTTTTTCTTGCTTGGAATAATATCTGCCGATATAGTGGAAAAAAACTGAGATAAACAGGATGATTGTATGGATTTTACGGAAAAATACAGGATTATCCACATGGGAAAGCCAATCCTGAAATTCTGTGAGCGGTTTGATGAGATGAGTAATATCTGGAATTTCACCCTGCATAGCCATCCATATATTGAACTTATGTTTTTTCTTGAAGGTACTGACAGCATTGAACTGGCGGACATGCGGCTGTCGGTATCCCTGTTCGATACGGTCATCTACCCCGCCAACTGTCTACATCAAGAGGCCCTGGCACCAGGGCTGCACAGGGAAATCATCTGTCTTTGGATAGATCTTCCGGATCTCCGGCTGGATGAACCGTTGCAAATACAGGATCGGGACGGTCGGCTCGGTACATTGTTCAAAACTGTGCATGAGTATTCAAAAAGCAAGAATCAGATTCCCTACATGATGGAACATCTACTCAAAGTTCTGCTGCTTCAGGCATTACAGCTTGTCTTTACCGGTGAAGGACTCCCCCGGATATCAAAGTCAGTCCAATATATCCACTCCCATTTCACCCAACGGATTTCTCTTGAGGCACTGGCTGAACTTGAGAATGTAAGTGTTTCTTACCTATCAAGGAGATTCCATAAGCAAATGGACATGACCATCATAGAATATGTAAACCGTCTCCGTATCGAGATGTCCAAGAACTTGTTGGTAACGACGGATAAGGACATGTTGGAAATTTCCTATCAGGTCGGCTATGAGTCTCCTAATTATTTTTACCGTGTTTTCCGTCGCTTCTGTTCAGAGTCCCCTGCGGCGTTCCGTCGTAGATGCAAAAGAAACGCATCATTCCACTAGAAAGGAAACGGTGAAGCACCTTTTTCACGATGAAGACACAATGACAAGAGAATAAAAATTTTGATTGACAACGATGGTATGGGTTGCTACCCTACCTATAGGTAAACGATTACGTCTGCGTATGAGGCTTTGAAACAGATGGATTTCAAGTTTTCCTCAATGGGAGGATATGGTCGTATTTCACCGTGTGAACTGTCTTTCACCTTAGATGTCCCTGGATGTTCGCAGAATGCAGACTTCTATCAACATATTTCAAAAGGAGTCCAGTATATGGGCTTTTTATAGGAGGAGAAATATGAAGAAGACATGGATGTTGATCCTTTTTTTCGCAGTGTTCGGATTTGCGGCGTTGACGGCGGGAGGGCAGAAGGAACCAGCTTCTCAGGGTAAGCCGGAAGCGGCTCGAACCTCGATTGCTACGGACAGCTCAGGCATCAGGTATAATGGAAGAAACAAGCTGTCCATGTTTGCACCCCTGACCGGCGACAACCGTCAGTATGGCATAAAAATCAGGGATGGCGCTGAATTGGCTCTCAATCAGTTCAATGCGGAGCATGGTACTCAGTTCACCATTGAATTCCATGATGACAAAGGGGATTCGAATGAAGCCATAAACCTGGCAAGCAAGATTGTATCTGATAGCACGGTCTTTGCTGCTCTTGCGGGTTATGGTTCATCCTGTGCCATGGCGACGGCTCCTGTATTTGATGAGAATGGTATGATTCTGATGGGCGTGGCTGCTTCACACGCTGATTTACCGCGCATGGGCGAATATGTATTTCCCATTCCCATGAGCGCCCGTCTGGAGAGCGTCAACTTTGCCCAGGCCATCAAGGAATACTTTGGTGTCGGAAAAATAGCAATCCTGTATCAGAACACGGATCACGGCGTACAGCAATCTGGCCTGATTAAGAAAGAATGGGAAGGATTCGGTGGCGAGACCGTCGTATATGAAAGCTTTGTTCCCGGTGAGACAAAAGACTTTTCCGCTGTGTTGTCCAAGATAAAAAGCAAAACCCCAGATATCCTGTTTGTCAGCGCCGCATATAACGATGCCGCTCAGATTTTTCTTCAGGCAAACCAATTGGATCTGGATGTCCAGTATGTCGGACCCGGCATGTGTTTGAATGAAGAATTCACCAGACTGGTGGGTACTGACATCGACGGTGCGTATATTCTCAGTTCCACTCCTTCTTTCTTGCCTTCAGTCCTGGAATCCGGCAATATCGATGAGATAACCAAGGACTTCATCAGTGCCTACAAAGAAGCGTATGGAGAGACTCCTGATGGTTTCTCAGCCCAAGGATATGACACCGTCAACATTGTCCTTAACAGTGCCTTGGCAGCAGGTACGACCGATACTGACGCTGTGGCACGGCAGATCAAAGCCATCCGGTCTTATCCAGGACTTTCAGGCTTCAACATGGGATACAACGACCAGAAGGAAATGAACAAAGGCATCTATGTTTTTGAAATACAGAACGGAACCTTTGTACGGGTGAACTGACGGAACAAGAATACCGGAGACTCGCGGCATCTGCCTCCCCATGGTGACGGATGTCCGCGGGGTTTTTTCTTGGAGATAGACGAATGTTATTACAGCAGATTATAAACGGTATTACGATCGGGAGTACCTATGCCTTGGTAGCCATTGGGTTTACCATGATCTTCGGGGTATTGGAACTGACCAACTTTTCCAACAGCTCCTTATACATGTTCGGTGCATATATCACTTATTTGCTCTATAGCATCGTGGGGGCACGTTTTTTTCTGGCTTTCACCATCAGCATTGTCTTGACTGGAGTCCTTGGGTATGGCGTCGATCGCTTTGCACTGCGGCGGCTGAGAAAAAAGAGGGCGCCCAAGCTATCCGGGCTGATTACCACCCTTGGTATGTCCATGGTGATTGACAACTCTGTCATGGTTTTCTTCGGTACGGACTCCAAGTCATTCACCAATTTCATGGATTTCGGCAAGTTCTATGTTGGAAATGCCGTGGTTACTTGGACACAGGTCATCATTCTGAGCGTCGCCTGCATATTGATGATCACGCTTTCCATTATTGTCTATCGTACCAAGATTGGAAAAGCCATGGGCGCAATCGCACAGAACCAAGATGCCGCCAGGCTGATGGGAATCAATACGAACAAAGTTATTTCTTTTACTTTTATCGTAAGCGGTTTTCTGGCCTGTGTCGCCGGGACCATGGTCGCCATGTATTATCGCAGCATTGAGACATCCATGGGTACGTCCATCGGTACCAAGATTTTTGCCGCCGCAATCCTCGGTGGTGTCGGCATCCTCCCCGGAGCAGTAGTGGGAGGACTTGTCCTTGGCGTGGTGGAAACCATGGTATCCGCATACATCAGTACGGGCTATCGTGACGCTATATCCTTTACCATATTGATATTAGTCCTGCTGATAATGCCCAATGGCCTGTTCGGGAAAAAGGCAGTTAACAAAGTATAAGAGGGAATGACTATGATTGAAAGGTTTAGTACATGGTTGGTTCGCCATAAAAGCCCGTTGTTGATTGGTACGGTCATTGCCGCGGTGATATTCCCCTATGTCTTTACTTCCAGATATGTCCTGCGTATTGCCATACTATGTCTCATGTACTGCATGTTGGCAGTCAGCCTGAACCTGATGTCCGGGATACTTGGGCAGATATCCTTTGGTCATGCAGCTTTCTGGGGAATCGGCGCTTATACGGCGGCTATCCTGGCAAAGAACCATGGGTGGAACAATGTGGGCGTTTTGATAGTGGCGGCGCTTGTCGCGGGACTGTTCGGTCTGCTGCTGAGCCTGCCGGTCATGCATCTGAAAGGGTATTATTTTACCATAACCACAATGGTTTTCTGCCAGATTGTCCGTGTCATTGAAATTAACTGGATGTCGCTGACAAATGGACCATTGGGCATCATGGCAATTCCCAAGCTGCAAATCTTCGGGCAGCTGATCAAATCACAGCAGGCTTATTATTACCTTATACTGATATTATTGTCGCTGACGACCTTCATAGTGCATAAAGTGATTCATGCTCGCATGGGGTATGCAATCCTGGCAGTCAGGGACGATGATCTTGCCGCTGGAGCAATGGGAATACATGTATTCAAGTACAAAGTCTTGGCTATTGTCATATCTTCCATGCTGGCTGGTGCCGCCGGAGGGTTTTACTCTGTATATACCAGCTATATAGATCCTGGCAGCTTTACCAACGCAGTGTCCAACAATATGTTGGTCATGGTTATTTTCGGCGGTCTGGGCAATATATTCGGAAGTTTTGTCGGAGCAACGCTCCTTACTGTCTTGCCTGAAGTCCTGAGAGGTTTCTCCGAGTACCGTCAGTTGGTATTCGGCGCTCTCCTGGTACTGTTGATGCTCGTGCGTCCTGAGGGAATTTTTGGTTCGGTCAATTTCAAATATATCGGACAGAGACTCTCCCTTGAAAAGAGCATTGCGGGAGGAAAGCATCATGAGTGAGATATTGTCTGTCCATGATATGACGCAATGTTTTGGAGGATTGAACGCTCTCAAAGGTGTCAGCATGCACGTTGACCAAGGAGAGATTGTCGGAGTCATTGGTCCCAATGGCGCGGGAAAGACTACATTGTTCAACTGCATTACAGGCATGTACCGTCCGACAAAAGGTTCCGTCCGCATGGTCGGCACCGATATCACCGGATGGAGACCCTACCAGATTACAGCTTATGGATTTGGCCGCACATTCCAGAATGTCCGTCTTTTTTCCAGGATGTCCGTACTGGACAACGTCATCGTAGGTATGCATATCAGTACGCGGCTGTCTTTTTCCCAAATGATCGTTGTCGGAAAGATGCGCCGGACAATGGATGATGCTGTCCATAAAGCGGAAGAAATCCTGAAAATCTTCGGACTCTACGAAAATCGTTATGAAATGGCTACGAGCTTGCCGTATGGAGATCAGAGGAAAGTCGAGATTGCCAGAGCACTTGCCCTGGAACCCAAGCTTCTCCTGCTGGATGAACCTGCCGCTGGCATGAATGAAATAGAGACAGAAGAACTTATGAACACCGTGTACGCGTTGAGGGAAAGAGGAAATACCATCCTTCTTATTGAACACGATATGAAGTTTGTAATGAATATCTGTGACCGTCTGTATGTTCTTAACGATGGGGCTCTTATCGCGGAAGGTTCCCCTGGGGAAGTCCGTACAAATCCCGTCGTCATTGAAGCCTATCTGGGAAAGGAAGCATAAGATGGCATTATTGGAACTGGAAAATGTGACAGTTGACTACGGGAGCATCCATGCGATCAAGACGGTCAATATTGAAGTCGAAACCGGGGAAGTGGTCACTCTTATCGGCGCGAACGGAGCAGGAAAGAGTACGTTGATGAAGACTGTCATGGGATTGGTTCCCTGCAAGTCAGGAAAAATAAAGTTCAATGGTATTGATATTACCAATAAAGATACGCAGTACATGGTGCAGTCAGGAATCATACTGTCTCCGGAAGGCAGGCAGGTGTTTCCGCGCTATTCCGTGCGGGACAATTTGCTTCTGGGCGCTTACCAACGTCCCCGCCAGGAAATTCCTGAAAGTTTGGAGACCGTATATACGTTGCTGCCGAAACTCAAGGAGCGCAACGCTCAGATGGCAGGCAGTCTTTCCGGTGGAGAGCAGCAGATGCTGGCTATCGGCCGTGCTATGATGGGAAAGCCAAGGATGCTTCTCATGGATGAACCATCCCTTGGGCTTGCTCCTCTCATCATCACGGAGATTTTCAACATGATAGATAAAATCCGCATGATGGGTACGACCATCCTGCTGGTGGAACAGAACGCCCGGATTGCTTTGAAGCATTCGGATCGTGCCTACGTGCTGGAGGCGGGGAGTGTCGTACTGACGGATCGGGCGGATTGCCTGTTGAATTCCGATGAGGTGAGAAAAGCTTATTTCGGTGGGCTGTAACATATGAAACATAGTCTTTTGGGAGGAAACTTTTAACATGATTTCACATACACAACGTGTCAAGGCCGCTTTGGAAGGGAAAATCCTGGATCGTCCGGCTTTCGTAGCTTGGGGACCCCATATGAATCTGGTAGACAGGAATGCCAAGGATTTTGCCAAGGCTACGATTGATTATCAGAATGCATATGGCTTTGATTTTATCAAGGTCATGTCCAACGGCCTGTATTTTCCGGAAGCCTTTGGTCAAAAGATACGTCCGGCGGAACACATATTGGATGAAACATGGCAGAATACGCAAATAAATGTCATCAATGATCCTCATGAATGGGCGAGACTGAAAGTCCCCAGCATGAAAGAAGGCGTCTTTGCCCGCGAGATTGAGGTTGTGAAAAGGCTCGTAGATTACTTCCAGGGAGATGTTCCTGTCTTGCCGACGGTGTTCAGTCCCTTCATCTGGATGGGTGAAATGACTGGTGGATACTTCCGCCAGGAAACCATTGTCGCGCATTTCAAATATTCTGAGAAATATGCCAGGATTGGTCTTGCCGTAGTCAACGAGACCAATGAGCTGTTGATGGAAGAATTCGTCAAGGCTGGCGCGGATGGTTTTTTTCTTGGTTATCAGGCAGGGATGGCGGGTATCATGGGGAAAGAGATGTTCGAGGAGTATGGCAAGAAATATGACATCCGGAATATCCAGAAAATCAAGGACAGGACGTGGTTCAACATGGCGCATGTCTGCCATGGCGATGCAGCACTTTCCGAGTGGTTCCTGGATTATCCGGTAGAGGCACTGAACTGGGCGGACCAGGATTCCGAGCAGCATTCCTTTGCGGAGATGCGCAGGCTCACTGATGTTGTTTTGGTGGGAGGTTTGAATCATTCCACACATGGAAGTTATAAAGACTTGTCCGTGATGATCAAGTCTCCTTCCGATCTCAGCGGCACATGTCGTGACGAAATCAAGGCGCGTATCAAGGTGAAGATTCGTAATGCCATTGCCGCCGCCGGATCTAAAGTCATTATTTCCGGAGGGTGTGGCTGGGGCATAGGCTCTCTCCCTCGGTTTGGGTTGTGGGAAGAAGCCATGGAGGAAATCGGACAAGACATGAATGTGGCTCCGTAAGGACTGATACCATGAAGAAGACAGAACAGAATTATCAGCACTATGTGGGCATATTAAAGGAAGAACTGATTCCTGCCGGGGGATGTACGGAACCTGTCGCCATTGCTTATGTGGCGGCGACAGCCCGTAAGGTCTTGGGTGTCATGCCTGAACGCATGGATGTTTTTGCGAGCGGCAATCTGATTAAGAATGCTATGGGTGTCTACATTCCCAATGGAGGGAACCTGCGTGGTGTTGGCGCGGCAGCGGTTCTTGGTGTTGTCGGGGGCAATGCTGACAGAAAGCTGGAGGTTCTGCTGGATATGCCCACGGGCAAGGTCATCGAGGCGCGGAAGTTGTTGGAACAGAATTTCTGTGCGGTCAGCGTTCTGGAACATTCAGAGGCTTTGCATCTGATTGTCAGGGTACAGGCAGGAGCAGACTGGGTTGAAGTCGAACTGAAGAATGCCCACACGCATATCGTTCGCATAGAAAAAAACGGCGCAGTCGTTTTCTGTTGTGATGACGAGGAAATGGTACGTGATGGATTGACTGACCACAAGTGCCTGAATATAGCACAAATCGTAGACTTCGCGGACACGTGTGACATAGGGGATGTCGAAGAAGTCCTTGACCGGCAGATCTCCTGCAATCTGAGAATAGCGGAAGAAGGATTGAAGAATGACTGGGGTGTCAATGTCGGCAAGCTTTATTACAGAAACGGGAAGCTTCTCCAAGCATATGCCGCATCAGCGTCTGATGCCCGCATGGGGGGATGCGACCTGCCGGTCGTGATTGTCTGCGGCAGCGGAAACCAAGGCGCGACAGCTTCCCTGCCTGTCATCCTCTATGCCCGTGAGAAAGGGCTATCCCATGAACGCCTCCTGCGGGCGTTGGTACTTTCCAACCTGATTGTAATCCATCTGAAAAGGGGGATTGGTCGGCTTTCCGCGTATTGTGGAGTTGTCTGTGCCGCCACGGGTAGTGGCTGTGCCCTTACGTATCTCGATGGAGGGACTCTGCATCAGATTGAGCAGACAATTACCAATTCCCTGGGCACTGCTTCAGGTGTGATATGTGATGGCGCAAAACCCTCATGTGCCGCGAAGATTGCCCTGTGCCTGGAAAGTGCGATCATGGCTCACCAGTTGGCAATGGAAGGGCAGGCTTTTCAGTCGGGAGAGGGCATTGTGATGGATTCTGTTGAGAAAACCATAGATGCCGTCGGATGTATGGCGAGCAAAGGCATGTATGCTACGGATTGTGTCATTCTCAATCTCATGACAAAGGAAAAGGAATAAAAGGAAAATTGAAATGAAAAAACAGAATTATCTTGATTGTCTGGTGGGAGTATTCGGTCAGCCTGTCGCGGAGAATCCCGGTGTTGTGATACAAGAGGCGGCTTTCAAAGCCTTGGAACTGGATCATTGGAGATTCTTGACCATCGATGTGGACAAAGATCAATTGGAAAATGCCATCAAAGGGTTGAAAGCATTTAAGATGAGGGGAATCAACTGCACGATTCCCCATAAAATAGCTGTCATGGAGTATCTTGATGAGATTTCTGAAAGCGCAAGAATGATTGGCGCGGTCAATACGATCATCAATGATGGTGGACAGCTGTTCGGAGAGAATACTGATGGAAAAGGATTCATGATGTCGCTCGCCTCCAGTGGAGTACAGGTTGAAGGACAAAAGGCCGTAGTTTTTGGCGCTGGCGGCGCGGCACGCGCCATCTGTGTGGAAATGGCGCTTGCGGGTGTAAAAACGATTACTATTGTCAATCGTCCGCAAGATCGCACGTTGGGAGATGAGCTTGTCAGTATTCTGACTACCCGGACCAATGTGGAGGTACTCTATGAAGATTGGCATGGCTTATTTCCGATTCCTGCGAATACGAATATCGTAATACACGCCACATCAGTAGGGCTGTACCCAGATGTACACGTTATTCCACACATTGACTTGGACACCCTCAGTTCCTCTATGTTTGTTCAAGATGTAATTCCGAACCCCATAGAAACAGCTCTCATCAAAGAATTGTGCAGGAGAGGAATCCCGTGTTCTACAGGCGCTGGCATGCTGGTCAATCAGGCGGCATTGAATATTGAGATGTGGACAGGATTGAAGCCTGACAAGACGCTTATGCTGGAAGCTCTTGAGAAAGCCGTACAAGCATAGTCCTGAACGCTTTTATTTCCATGGATGTGTGACGCTGTGATTGTATGGTCGTCGCACATCCTTATTCTTTTTGAAGTACAGCCTGAAGTACAGCGCACAATATAGAATTATTACATTGTTGCATTTAGTTTTCCTGCCCGCCCGTCCTTATAGTAGTCATTTAATTTCATTCGAAAGCAATTAACTTTCATATGATGGTTTACAGATGTTTTTCTCGGCAGTATACTTCATGCTATGGATTCTCACGCCAGAGAATCAATCATACGTAAGGGCAAAGGAAATTCTGATGGAAGCGGTATTGCTCAATATTCAGCATTTTTGTCTCCATGATGGACCGGGAATCCGTTCCACCATTTTTTTCAAAGGATGTAATCTCAGATGCCATTGGTGCGCAAACCCTGAATCCATCTCCATGAAGGTACGGCCTGAACTTGAAGAAAGTTTGGGAGGAAGAATATGGAAGCTGGAGGAAGTTCTTCACGATGTATTGAAAGACAAAGTGTTTTACGATGAAAGCGGTGGTGGTGTGACCTTGTCAGGGGGGGAGCCTTTGCTTCAGGCAGATTTCGCTTGCGCCCTCTGTGACGCTTTGCATGCGCACGGTGTCGCCGTTGCCATTGAGACTGCCGCCTGCGTACCAGAACAGACATTCATGAAAGTTTTTGAAAAGTTAGACGTAGCCCATATCGATCTCAAGCATTGGAACGATGCATCCTATCGGCAAGGAACAGGGGCGGGAATAGATCTGGTTCTCTCAAACATCCGTAGAGCTCTCGCAGGATCCATTCCCGTGTTTTTACGTATTCCCATTATTCCCGGATTCAACGATAGCCTGGAGGATGCCCGCCAGTTTGGAAACGTGCTGGCCGATGTCGGTGCGAATGCCGTGCAGTTATTGCCCTTCCACCAATTTGGTGAAAAAAAATATGAAAAACTGGCACTGGAATACTCTATGAATGGCATTGCCCAACTCCACGATGAAGACGTGCAGGACTATGCTTCAGTTCTTAAAGAATCGGGGCTTCACGTCCAAATCAGCGGATAGTGTGCTGGTTAACCAAAAAAGGTTTTCCTTATTATGGGACGTTAGGGTAGATTCACGCGCTTCTTAGAGTAGACTCTTGTCATTGCTCTTGTCATGGAACTCAAAGGGGAATACCCGCTCCCCTGGTTCTAAATCCAAGCCGGCGTCGGTAATGACTACTACGACATCACATCCCGTGATGGTTCTTTTTTAAAAAAAGTGGCACCGGACTCTTATGGGGTGGGGAGAGAGTCGTCCGGCGCCTTTGGAATCACACTTAAGGAGGTATGAAAAAAACTGTTGCTCTATATGTATAATATAGCAACATGCGTGCCAATTCAGAGAAATCTGGATGCCGGATATCCAAAAAAGTAAAAAAGAAAAAAAATTTCTTTAAAAACATATCTTTTTGGCAGTTTTTGCCCTTTTTATTCTCTCCTTGCGTCTTTGTGGACAATGAAAAGAAACCAGTTTTTTATCGCTGATTTGTCACTAATTCTGTAACTCTCCGAAAAACCATGAAAAAACCGTGCAGAAGCGACACGGTTCACAGCAGGTGCGCAGAAATTGCACATTTGACGAAGTTCTTTCCTCTCGCTACTTTAGCGGATATGAAGAACAGTTTTCTAAACCGTCGCCTGGGGTATTCTTATGCGAATTACACCCTCAGACTCATCATCGTCAACATTTTGGTCTTCATCCTGACCGAATACATCTATCCTTCCGGCTATGTCTTGTCAGGAGGACAGCTCTACTACACTCCAGGAGTCACCTATTACCTTGCCATGCGACCGGCCTTGGTGATGAAAGGATACGTCTGGCAGTTTATCAGCTATATGTTCGTTCATTCCGGAGTCTCCCACATCCTTTTCAACATGCTTGGACTATTCATCTTCGGCAGCATGGTGGAAAGACGGATAGGCTCCCGTGAGTTCCTGCTGTTCTACATGCTTACGGGCATAGTGTCCGGTGTATTCAGTTTCATCGCTTACATGGCAGCGGGAACTTCGGCTGTTTCCTTGGTGGGTGCATCGGGAGTGATTTATGGAATCATGCTCATGTTCGCAACATTCTTCCCGGATGCCAGGATATTCGTATTCGGCATATTTCCGGTACGGGCGCCGATGTTAGTCATCATCTACTTTGCCATCGAACTTTTCAGCCAGATAAGAGGAGGCGGAAATGTCGCCCATCTCACCCATCTGGCGGGACTGGGAGTCGCATACCTGTACAGTGTGTTGCGTTTCCGCATCAAACCTTTTTCTGTCTGGTTCGGACGACGGTAATCAGACTGTGCCTATGCCCTGACGGAGCTCCGCATATCCTTTTTTGATCACTTTGTAGATGAGGCTGAGTTTCTGCTCATGGTGGAGGAACGCAGATTTCATTGCATTGATGTTCAGCTTTTCAATGTCGTCCAAGGATAATCCATATGCGTGGGCTGCTATGGCGTATTCGTCGGTCAGTGTCGTCCCGCTGACCAAACGGTTGTCCGTGCAGAGGAACACGCGGAACTTATTCTGAAAAAAAAGACGGAAGGGATGCGACGCGAAATCCTTGGCCGCTCCCGTGCCTACATTGCTGGTCAGGCATACCTCCATGGGGATGCGGCGGTCGAGGATGAAGTGGGAAAGCGTACCCATGTCCGCCACCCTGCCGTCATGGATGAGCATGTCCTCCACCAGCCGGGTTCCATGGCCTATGCGCTGGGCGCCGCAGACTTGGATGGCCTGCCAGATTGATTCGACGCCGAAAGCTTCACCGGCATGGATGGTGAGGTTGAAGTTTTGGTTGCGGATGTACTGGAATGCATCCAGATGCTTGCGGGGAGGATTGCCTGCCTCATCACCGGCCAGGTCAAAGCCGACGACTCCCCGGTCCCGGAACGCTATGGCAAGTTCAGCGGCTTCACGTGACAGGGCGGGGTTCTGTCCACGCATGGCACAGATTATCAAGCCGTATTCCATGCCGGTCACCCGCCGTCCGTCTTCCAGTCCGGCCAGGACCGCTGACACAATTTCTTCACCTTTCAGCCCTTTTCGCCTATGCAAGGATGGGGCAAAACGTATTTCAGCATAGACCACATTATCCGCCGCCAAGTCCTCCATGGCCTCACATGCGGCACGGCGGAGGGCTTCCATTGTTTGCAGGACGCTGACAGTCACTTCAAAAGTTTCCAGATAAAGTGAAAGGCTTTTGCGTTTGCTGCCCAGGACGAACCATTCGGCGAGAGCATCAGCATTGTCCGCCGGAATTGAAACATTGTATTCCTTTGCTAGCTCAAGGACTGTAGCGGGCCGGAGCCCTCCGTCAAGATGGTCGTGCAACTCCACTTTCGGAGCCTTGTGTATGATTTCTCTTGTCACCATATCTGTACAATACACGTGTAGCCCTGATGGGGCAATCATAACTTCCTCTGAAAATATCGCTCATGGTGTTTTTTCAGCTTTTTTCTACTCAAGCCTTTACTGTGGTGCAGTTTGAGGTCATACTTATGGAAAGATTCCCGACAATGGTGGGGGAAATCCAAGGAGGTTGCCTCATGGCGAAGAATACGGAAACTCTAAACAGGAAACTCCTTGCCGCAGCGGTCAAGGCTACGAAGGCGAAGGTCGTCAAGGATCTTTTGATGAAGGGTGCTGATGCCAACTGTCATAATGAATGGGGGATGACACCTTTGATGCTTGCCGCCCAATACAACAAGAATGTGGCTGTAACCAAGGCTTTGCTGGCGGCAGGCGCGGACATCCGTGAAGTAGAGCCCAAGTATTGTTCCAATGCCCTGCATCTCGCCGCGGACAAAGCTGAGAATCCCAAGGTCATAGAAGCCCTGCTTGATGCCGGAGCGGACTTGAACGTGCGTAATTACCTGGGAGAGACACCCTTGATCATGGCGGTCAACGCCAACCCTGAAACGAGGATTGTTTCAACCCTGCTCAAGGAAGGAGCCGACGTGAACGCCCGTGACTACCAAGGCCATTCCGTCCTGGAGTACGCAAAGGCAGGCAAACGGAACTACATCATATCCCAGCTGAAAAAGAAGGGTGCGACGTAAGGTAAGCGTAAGGCAAGCCAAGCGTAAGGCAAGCCAAGCGTAAGGCAAGGAGCAGGGAGCTTTATTCCAGTTCCGCGTGGATGATTTTTTCCTTCAGGTTCTTTTCCATGCTGTCTGCCAAGGCGATGATTTCTTTCTCAAGGTCGGCCAGGTCGAAGGTGTGTATTTCGTCCGGTTGTGAACGGAGCTTGACCTCGACCTTTCCTTCCTTAAGGGAACGGTTTCCCACGGTAATGCGTATGGGCATCCCCAGCAGGTCCGCATCAGCGAACTTGACACCCGCTGATTCCTTGCGGTCATCGTACAGAACCTCGATCCCAGCGTGCGTGAGCCTGCCATAGATAGTGTCTCCCACCTGTTCATCCTTCACCAGACTCACCAGATGCACCTGATAAGGAGCAACTGTGACAGGTAACGCAAGGCCGCTGTCGTCATGGTATTCTTCCGCCAGACAAGCCAGCATCCTGCCCACCCCGATGCCGTAGGAGCCCATGATCACAGGCTTGCGCACGCCGTCTTCATCTTGGTAAAGGCAGCCCATGGCTTCGCTATAACGGGTTCCCAGCTGGAAGATGTTCCCAACCTCGACTCCCTTGGATACGCAAAGCGGCTCTCCGCAAACAGGGCAGCCATGACCTGCTGCGGCGGAAGCGATGTCCGCGACAGTTCCGGAATAATCAACGCCATGGTTCGTGTCCACGTAATGGCAGCCGGGTTTGTTCGCCCCTGCCACAAGGTTGTTGGAGCAGGATACGCTGTCATCGACGATGACCATGACATCCTCCCTCGCCCCAATGGGGGAACCGAATCCCGGCTCCATGCCGGCGGCCTTGATTTCATCAGCATGGGCAGGACGGAGGGAATTGGCCTTGGCGGCGTTCTGGAGCTTGTTTTCCTCAATGTCCAGGTCTCCGCGTACAATACCGACAATGAGTCGTTGGCTTTCAGTACCGGTGGCGGTATCTACGAAAGTCCCCATCATGAACAGCGCCTTGGCAGTACGTGCCGGTTCTATTTTCAAATATGCACAGAGTTCTTCAATGGTCCTGGCTTCAGGAGTCTCCACTTCCTTGCGGGGACGCGGGGCTTCGGGGAAGAAAGTTTTCTTGAATGTCGCTACCTGGCGATTCGCAGTATAGCCGCATCCGGGACAGGTGATGATGGTATCTTCCCCGACCGGAGACAGGTACATGTATTCATGGGCTATCTTTCCGCCCATCATGCCGCTGTCTGACCCGACGACGGTCACAGGAAGCCCTGCGTGCCCGAAGATGCGGAAATAGGCGCTGTAATGAGCGCGGTATTGCTTTTCCATACCTGCTTGGTCACGGTCAAAGCTGTAGCTGTCCTTCATGGTGAACTCACGTACCCTGATGAGTCCGGCGCGGGGACGGGGATCATCACGCCATTTGGTCTGGAGCTGGTAGACAAGCTGGGGCAACCGCTTATAGCTGTCTATCTCGCCTTTCGCAACATCAGTGACAGCTTCTTCGTGGGTCATCGCCAGCACCATGTCCCGTCCTACACGATCCTGGAATCGGCTCATTTCTTTGTCGATGCTGTAATAGCGCCCTGTGCTTTTCCAGATGTCCGCGGGGTTGACCACTGGCATGAGGATTTCTTGGCCGCCGATGGCATCCATTTCCTGGCGGATGATGGATTCAATCTTCTTTACTGAACGGTAGCCGAGGGGGAGCATGGTGAAGATGCCTGCGCCAAGTTGCCGGATGAAACCAGCACGCAACAGGAGCTCATACCCCTTGGCATCGGCTCCGGAGGGAGCTTCGCGTAACGTCTTGGAAAAAAGAGCTGACATTCTCATGACGACTGTATCCTTTCCCCGTTCACCATGAAGTGTATTCGGGGTTCCTGGAAAGATTGATGTGTGCCGCTCATTGTATCAGAACCTCTGTCATGTCTCAAGGCGTCACCTGTTGAATTACATGAGCAAAAGCCGTATCTTTGAGGGGAAGGGAACAGAGCGTTCCCAGGAGGAAAGGATGGACTACCAGAGGCAGCGAGCCGATGTCGCGGCTTGCATGACCCGGCTGTATGAGAAGGGACTTACCACGACAAGCGGGGGAAACATCAGCCTGCGTCTGGACGCAGATCATTTCTGCATCACATCTTCCGGCAAGGACAAGGCGTCCCTGACATCAGATGATATCGCTGTCGTTGATTTTTCAGGGAAGAACCTTACTCCACACCTGACCATGAGCATTGAGAACGGCATTCACCGGCTTGTGCTTCGCGCCCGCCCGGACATGAATGCAATAGTCCATGCGCATTCCCTCTATGCATCCGCTTTCAGCGCCATCAGGCCGAGGGAAGGGGAGACATGTCCTGTTGATACCGCATTAATCGCGGAATCGTGGTTTTTGCTTGGAAACGCAGGATATGTGCCGTATCATAAGCAAGGTTCAGAAGCTCTGGCGGAAGCGGTGGCAGAGGCGTCGCGGACTCATGACGTGATGCTTATGGAGAACCACGGGGTGGTGGCTGTCGGACGGACGTTGATTGAAGCCTTTGACAGGATTGAAGTCTTCGAGAATGCCGCGCGGATGACCTATATCACACGGACGCTTGCTGCGACAGGAATGCCTTGGCATTCCATATCAGAAGAAGATCGTAAGGAGTTGAGGCCATAAGAAACGGGAGCGCGTTCCGTTTCTTGTCCTCGGATTCCGATCTCGTAACGAAGATTGCGGTACCGGGTGCCGCGAAAAGGAGAACACATGACGAGGCTTGATGATGCTGCCGTCAAGGCTTTGACGGACAAGGCCCTTGAGTTGCGCGAAATGACTATTCGCGAGATAGCGGCCTTGGGCAATGGTCATATAGGCGGGAGCATGTCCATTATGGAGCTGCTTACCTACCTGTATTACCATGAGATGAATAACCTGGATTCAAAGAATCCCAATCGTTGGGACAGGGATCGCCTGGTCTGTTCCAAGGGTCATGCCGGTCCGGCAGTGTATGCTGTGCTGGCCAGCAAGGGATATTTCCCCGTGGAATGGCTTGAGACGCTCAACAAAGGTGGTACGAACCTGCCCAGTCACTGTGACATGAACAAGACTCCAGGAATTGACTTCACCACAGGTTCCCTCGGACAAGGCGCCAGTGCTGCGGTCGGCATAGCCTTGGGGCAGAAGATACAGCAGCTTGACGGTTCCTACACCTATCTGATTGTCGGTGATGGCGAAAGCCAGGAAGGCCAGGTATGGGAGGCCGCCGAGACTGCCGCCCAATGGAAGCTGGGCAATCTCATTGCTTTCACTGATTTCAACCGCCAACAGCTTGACGGCTATTGCGAGGACATTGTATCGATGAATAACATCGACACCCGCTGGCTTGGCTTCAATTGGCATGTGCAGAGGATTAACGGGCATGACTTCCAGCAGATTGCTCAGGCCATCGCGAAAGCGAAGGAAGTCACCGACCGTCCCAGTATGATTATCATGGATACCATCAAGAGTCAGGGGTATGCTCCCGGCGTGGGAATCCAGAGCAACCATAGCATGACGGTGAGCAAGGAAGACGCTGAAAAAGCGATAAAACTGCTGAAAGCAGGGTACAAGGGGGCACAGGCATGACAGATGTACGCGCTATTCCGAACATGAGGGATGTCATCATGGCTGCCATCATCGATTTGGCACGCAAGCATCCCGATGTAGTGATGCTTGACGCTGACCTTGCGAGCTGCCTGAATTCTTCATCATTCGGGAAAGAGTTCAGCACGCGTTTCTTCAACTGTGGTATCGCCGAAGCCAACATGGTGGGCGTTGCTGCGGGCTTGGCCTCCACAGGTCTTGTTCCTTTTGCGCATACCTTCGGCTGTTTTGCCAGCCGCCGTGCTTATGACCAATGGTTCCTGTCCGTCGGCTATGCCCGGCAGACAGTCCATCTCATAGGAACCGACCCCGGCATCACTGCCCAGTTGAACGGCGGTACTCACATGCCGTTCGAGGACATCGCCCTGATGAGGCAGGTTCCTGGTATCAGCGTCATCGAGCCTGCGGATGCGTTCAGCGGGTATGCGTTGACCCTCAAGGCTTATGAATCCGGCAGGAGTTCCTATACCCGCATCCGGCGCAAGGGGGTCATCCATATTTATGACGAGAACACCAAGTTCGAGTTGGGCAAGGCCATCGAGCTGAAGGACGGCAAGGATGTCGCCATCATCGCGACCGGCGACATCATGGTGCCTGGCGCACTTGAAGCTGCCAAGATTCTGTCCTCCAAGGGTATAAAGGCGACTGTCGTTGACCTGCATACCGTCAAGCCGTTGGATACTATTCTTATTGAGAAGGTCGCTTCCCGTACTGGCAAGGTGCTGGTCTGTGAGAACGGACGCTATGCAGGTGGTGTTGGCGAAGCTGTCGCGGCTCATCTTGCGCGGACAGTTCCCGTCAAGATGGATTTTCTCAATGTCGGTGAACGTTATGGCGAGGTAGGCAAGCTGGATTATCTGGCCGAGACATTCGGCTTCACTCCTGCCCGCATAGCGGAACTGGCGGAGAAGCTGGCTAAGGCGTAAGGTTCATGGCTGAGGCCGGAAAAGTATCTGCTGGATAAGTATCTGGCACAGACAGTATAAGCGTGTTTCAGACATGCTTCAGACAGGCGGACGTCCACAAGGGCGTCCGTTCTTTATGCCTTGATTTCGCGGATATCCCTTTCTCTTTCAGGCTCTGGAATTCTCAACATCCTCATATAGTCCCTATGCGTCATCAGAGTCATTTCCGCAATGAATTCAGTGAACGGAAGATGATTACCATCACCATGTGCAATATCCAGATCTCTGCCATATTCATGTTTCCGGATTTGCGGGACTGCCATGGGCAGATACTTATGTTGCATGAGAACCGTGTTGGTCAAAAGACGGGACACCCTGCCATTACCGTCACAAAATGGATGAATGCCGACAAACCTGATATGTACCTCTGCTGCCAGAACGACCGGATGCAACTTGTCTTTTTTCCCGCAGGAGGAGCAGTGCGCCAGGCGGCTGTTCGCGGAAACGGTTCCTCCGCACCAAGGACAGAGGCCTATCTGTACGACAGATGATTCATCATGCAGAGGAATATCCCCTTCATCAATTTCCTCTTTGTTTCGGTTTTTATATCGTACCGGATATCGTCCAAAATATCACTCATTCTCACAATAAAATGAACGATAAAATGCCCCTGGGAGTGACGAGTGACCCAGGTCAAATACTTTTTCAAGGATGCTGATAAAACACCATATTTTTCATAAGTTCTTCCAGCATGTTGGAAAAACTTTCAGTTTTCTTTCAGCTTTTCTTCCTTTTTCTGCGTACCGGCATCCCCAGGCTTAACTGCCCGCTGTCGTCATTCTTACGGATTTCCCGCTGCTTGAAAAGCGAGCAGGTTCCATCTTCCATCTGGTAATGGTAGTAATCAATCCGTCCAGAATCGACACGATAGATGAGCAGATAGGGTTTCTGCGGAGAAAACAAGGAGATGGCCAAGGCAAGGGAACAGCCATCGTTTTCCTGCAATTCATGGAGGGCAAGCTGTTCGTCCTCCGTAAGGTAACGGTCGCGGATGACCACAGACATGACCTTTTTGTCAGTGTCCTGAGACCCATTGCCTCCCCGATCATGGAGCAGGACATCCGCAGTGAAGGTTTTCCTGGAAAGGGACATGGCAACAGGTACGGCGACATCAAAATAGAGATTTCCCGGTAACTTAAGCAACTGGGAGTCCGGAAGCGTGTTTTCAGCCAGTGGTGACGATGATAGGGATGACGATAGCCCTTGGTGCAGATAGCTGGCAAGACGATGACCGAAAGCAGCACGTCCCCACGTGAGCGCCAAGATGCCTCCGTCTTCTCCCGCCACTTTTCCCAAAGCATCAAGGAAGACTGTGAACAGACGTATCCTGCTATACCTTTCGTTTTCCATCTGCATCCTTGCTCCCCTTATCTCCTTGGTGGATATTTTCTGTCAGGTGTTGCTCTGGCGGTTCTTTCCCTGTCAGTTATTCCACGTCGTTTTCGCTATTGAGCGAATTCCAGCTATTGAGCGAAATTCAGGCTCCAGTGCATCTCGGCTACCTTGCCGATCGTCTGGAAGACGGAACAATAGCGGGTCGATGTCTCGAAGCATTTCGTCACGGTGGCATGGTCGGAAGACGTTCTGATGACAGCATCCACATGGACTTCCTTCAATGTTTGGAGCGTTTCGTCCCGTTTCTCGCTGTTCACTTCGAACCGCAAGTCATCCCACTCAAGTCTGAATTTTTCCGCAAGAGACTTGAAGGTATAGTAAAGACACCCACTCAACGCTCCCAGCAGATAATCATAAGGACCCGTCCCCTCGAACTCATATTTCTTGCCGTCGCCGGACGTAAATTCCTTATGTTCTGGCGTAAAATGCGCCTGTACATGATTCTTGGTTCCCATATGAAGCTCCTTTGGCCTGACAGTACTTGATGGGTCAGACCGTGGCTTGTTTCTTTATGATTAAATGTAACTCATCCAGTTGCTTTCCGTCCACTTCAGAAGGGCTGTCGTCCATAGGTGATATGGCCGCCGTATTCTTTGGGAAAGCGATGACCTCCTTGATGGATGTTTGTTCCGCCATGATCATGACCATACGATCGATGCCTGGAGCGATGCCTCCATGAGGAGGCGCACCATAACGGAAAGCATCGAGCAAGAAACCGAATCGTTTTTCCGCTTCCTCGTCGGAGAAATTACAGATGCGGAAGATGCGCTTCTGTAGCTCGACATCATGGATACGGATTGAACCGCTGGCAACCTCATAGCCGTTGAGGACAAGGTCGTACAAATCTCCCTTCACACTACCCGGATCAGACTCCAGGGTGGAGATATATTCCGTCTGGGGCATGCTGAACATATGATGGGCAGCTTCCCAGTGTTCGGTTTCCTCATTGAACTCAAAGAGGGGGAAATCGATAATCCAGCAGAACTCGAAGCCGGGACGTATCAAACCAAGATCCTTGCCGAGCTTGGAGCGGATGGCTCCCATCGACGTGCAGGCTTTCTTCCACTGGGGATGAGCTATGAACAGGAGCAGGTCACCCGGTTTGGCTTCAAGGGATGCGGAAAGTTCGTCCTCAAGGCCAGCGAAGAACTTGCTCACCCCACCGGTGAATGTCCCGTCATCCCCAACTTTAATCCAGCCAAGGTTGCGGGCGCCGTAGACTGCGGCAGCTTCCGCCAATCCGTCAATGAACTTGCGGGAGAATGATACCCCTTCCTGCGCAGGGACACGGAGAGCTTTTACGACACCTCCGGCAGCCAAGGCTCCTGTGAAAGCGTCAAAGTTTGTTTTCGTAGCCAGAAGTCCGATATCGACGATTGGAAGGTCAAAACGTAAATCCGGCTTGTCGTTGCCATACGTGTTCATGGAATCATGATAGGTGAGACGTCTGAACTTGACAGGCAAACGATAGTTCATAACCTTGTCAAAGACATATCCAAAGAGCTTTTCAATAAGTTCCAGGACATCATCTCGTGTGACAAAGCTCATTTCCATGTCAAGCTGGGTGAACTCAAGCTGACGGTCGCCGCGGGCATCCTCATCCCGGTAGCAGCGTGCTATCTGGAAATACCTGTCAAAGCCACTTACCATGAGTATCTGCTTGAGAAGCTGGGGGCTTTGCGGCAAGGCGTAGAACTTGCCGGGATAGAGCCGGCTGGGAACCAGGAAGTCACGGGCTCCTTCCGGCGTGGATTTGATTAAAGTAGGCGTCTCGATTTCATAGAAATTTGTGGTATAGAGATATTGGCGGATTGCCTTGACGAACTCATGTCTGAGGCGGATGCGTTTCTGCATGCCTCCGCTGCGCAGGTCAAGATAGCGGTAGGTCAGGCGGGTGTCTTCCTTGGCATCGGTTTCCTCATCAATCATGAAGGGGAGCGCGGGACATGTAGAAAGGATGTCGATGCGGATAGCCTTGACCTCGACTTCGCCGGTATGCATGTCCTTGTTCACCATGGAATCAGGACGCAGGCGGACGATACCTTCGACAGCTACGCAGAATTCCATCCGCAGGGAAGCTGCCGTCGCGCTGAGTTCAGGGGATGCGTCATCATCCACGACGACCTGCGTTATGCCATAGCGGTCGCGGAGATTGATGAAATGAAGCGCTCCATGATTACGGTCACGGTGAACCCAGCCGTTCAATACGACTTTCCTGCCATTGTCGGCGGCAGTCAGCTGACCGCATGTCACGGTACGTTTGTTGAAAAATTCCTCTGCCATAAACGGGTTCCCCTTGAGGGCCTCCTTATCAAAAACTGGAACAAAAGTCACTCCATTGTACATGTTCTTGGATGTCCGCGCAATGTGGACGATACGGGTAACGCTCCCCCCGTTACAAACAGAAAACAGGGATGCACAGGAGCTGTGTCACCCTCATGGGGATTTCCGCTCCAGCCGGGGGAAAAATGTACGTTTACTAAACAGAATAGAATCATCCTCTATCAAGACGAAAACGGCAGCACCAAGGTCTCGGTACGTTTTTCTGATGAAGATTTGTGGCTGACGGAGATACAGATTGCCGAGATTTATGACACCTCACGTCAAAACATCAATCGGCACATCGCGAACATATACAAAGACGGAGAATTGACCGAAAATTCAACGCGCAAGAAATATTTGCGAGTTCAAACCGAAGGAAAGAGGGACGTCGAGAGGAATGGTGAACACTATGACCAGTCCATCCATCAGTTTCGTGGCACCGCCATCGAGAATTGCAACACATATGTAATCATGCGCCAAAATCCTGCTGACAGCGTGGGCACGACGACGGTGACCGCCCGCAGCACATCGGATCCGTCAAAGACGGCCCCGTTCTCCGTGCGCGTGCTGCCGGTGGCGATAGCCTACGGCATCCCGGAGGTGAGCTTGGACAAGGAGACGGTGGCGCTGGACACCCTGGCCTCCACCGTGCTCACGGCGAGCGTCACCAAGGGTGGAGCCGTCCTTTCTTCTGTGGCCATCTCCTGAACCTTCACGGGGGACACGGACGCGATCACCTCCCCATCGGTGACGATCACCGCGCGTGAAGGCGCCGGAGCGCAAGGGGTGGCCTACCTCTCCTATACGGTCGCGCAGGTGGATGAGGACGGAAAGCCCACCGGAGGGGGCGGGACGATCACCGGCGGCTTGATGGTGTATGTGATCAATCCGATCAACCAGGTCCTGGCGGGCATCATCCAGGATAAGCTGGGCAAGGGCTCGACCTACGCCGCGGTGATCCCTGAGCGCATCTCACGGAGCCAGCAGGAGTACTGGTTTTTGGGAGCGAACGGGGGCATCCAGGAGAACGTCTATGTGAACGGCCAGAATAGCGGCAACACGTTCAAACGCGGGCGGACCTACGCCATCTTCACGGACAACCAGCCGGGCACGCCCTTTGGCATGAGCGGCTCCCTCAGCGGCCTTGCGCACATGCCGGAAAATTCGCACCTGAGCATCAGCGGGGGTCTGCCGCGCATCGATAATTCCGGGGCTTTCCCAGCGATGAGAGATGTCATCCTCACGGGAGAGCGCGGCATCGCCCAGGCGCCGCACATCAGCTCTCTCAGCGTGACGGACACGGGCGATCCCCCGAGCAGCCTTTTTAAGGCGAACCTGAACGGAGGCCGCTACGACCTCTCCACGGCCACAGGACTGCGCTCGTACACCCACACGAACATGAACGACAGGGATGGCCTCATCCAGCTTTTTGTCGTGCCGCCACACCTCACGGAGCTGAACCTGAGCCAAGGCTCCCTGAACACGGCCTTTGACTGGGGGAGCGCGAAGAGCACGTTACAAAGGCTCGTGCTGGACAACAACCGCTTCACGGGCAAGGACGTGGAGCTTAAGGACTTCACGGCTCTGGAAGAGATCAGCGTGAGGGGAGGGGAGGGCAACCAGAGCGGACGGGCGACGCTGTCAGTCACATTCTCGCCTAATACACCGTCTCAGCTGAAAACCGTGAACGCACAGGACACGTACTTCACCGACCTCGATCTGAGTTTCACGACAGAAGGCACGGGGACGCTGGACGGGGGATCGGGCACAAGCTACGCGCGTTTGAACACGGTGAAGCTATGGGGAAATCTGGAAAAAGTGGACGTGAAGAACAATGCGGCCCTGCTCTTTTTCACCAGCGGCGGGGACGTGCTGGATACGCTCACGGTCACCGGAAGCAACAATCTTTTGGAGCTGCGTCTGAACGGGATCCACAAGCTGATATCCGGGAATGTAGATGGACACACCTATGCGTTGACGACCTTGACGGTGAACAACGCCTATGCACTGAGCGTCAATGAGAAGGCGGATGTCTCCTATCCGTACGCGAGGAGCCTGGAGACATTCGTCGGCGGCACGATCGACGGGGACATCGATCTGCAACAAAGCATGCTGTCTGACTTCACGGTCACGAGCCTCAGCGGTACGGCGAGTCTTATGAACTGCGTGTCCTTGCGGAGCATGTCGGTCAACGAGGGGCAACCAGAGGATCAGCCGACGCGGGGGATCATCAATGCCACCGGGTGCACCAGCATACAGGATTTTACACAGCTGAAGGTGAGGGTGGTCAGCCTGAATCTGAATAACACAGGGGTGAAGAGGGTGGACATCTCCCCCAACGAGCCGGGCAACCTGTCTTCTGTCAGGTACATACAAGAGCTCACCCTGAACGAGGCGCCCGTGGAGTATATCAATGTGTACAGCCTCTCTCATTTGACAAAACTGGAAGCACATAAGGGAAAAACGCTGACACAAGCGAACATCCAGGCGCCGAACATGACACGGATAGACCTGAGTGACCAGAAGCTCGGCGCAGGGGCGGGGGTGAGGATTGGAGTCTCCACGTTCAAGACGGTCACGGATGACCGGGAAATCCCCGACGGTGCGCCCAGTTTTGAAACGTACGTGGATCTGTCTGTGACGTTGGGACAGAGGAACGAGGACTGGGGCTTGCCCGGGATCAAGAACGTCCCGGAAGACTTGGATCTTTCAGAGAACGGAATATATTACAAGGTGCATATTTTTCACAACAACAATGGCCAGGACTTTTATTGGGGAGTGCTTGGGTTCAAGCTTTCCCCGGAATCGAGGATCCGATGGCGATACTATGGGTGGGGCGCTTGGGTGCTAGACAATTCGCAAGGGGAAGCACACCTAAACCTGGGTGTTGTTGATCCTACGGATTTCTTTTTCTCCGGGGGATACAAAGGGGGGAAGAATCCCGATCACGGGGATGTCATTTTCAATGATGGCAATGGGGATGGAAATGGACACGTCCTGTTTTACGCTCCACAGGACACGCTCAGGCCATATGCGAACAGGGTCATCTCTGCCCGTGTAATGGATGACGGCACTCTCGTTGGGAGAACCAAGCACTGGATCACGGTGTTCCCGTTCGGTGACAACGCCTTCGGAAGTAATTATAAATCGAGCCAAACGCAGCATCCGTGATGATGAGAAAGAGAATCAGGCTCATTCTGGAACCATGAAGATAAAAAAAGGGAGCTTACGCTCCCTTCTTTTTCACCGGCACTCGTTCCTGCTCATTTCCTTTTCCAGCCGCCGTTTGCGGTGGCGGCCATGAGGAAGGTCGGCGTCTGAGCGTAAAAGAGGTCGGTGGTCGGCATGTCCGGATCGAGGGTGAATGAGAACGAGGACAGGGTGGAGTATGATGGGCTGTCCGCGCCTCTTTGGAGGTACGACCATCCGCTGAAAGACGTGAGGACAATGGCCTGTGTGCTTCTTATGACCTCTTTTTCCTGGTCTGTCAGTGCCTTGTTATCATAAGAATAAATACGCGGCTGTAAGATGTCATAGGTCGGATGCATCTTGGTGTAGACACGTCCTAAAATGGGGGATGAGGTGTCTTGGTTAGGTGTAACCATCTCCATCCTGTATTTCAGCACATAGGGCTTGTCTATGGGGAGGGAGCCCTCGTCAGGGTGCGTGTACATCCCCTGGTAGGTCTTCGCGATGGTGAGTTCGATGAGATACCTATCCCAATAACCACGATATAGCACAGCATTTTTCACAAGGGTTATCTGGGCGGCAGTCAAGTCCGCTGTAGACAGGTCGTAGGTACTGCAATGATAATCAGCATCAACAATCTTCATCTCATACGTGTCGCCCACGACGGTCCCTGTATACGTATCACCAGCCTTCAGGCGCGTATAGACACGTGTCGAGACGGGCTCCGGTCTGTGCCAGCTCGTCGGTTCGGGGCAGGATGTCAAGATGAGCGCAAGGGCAAAAATGGCTGACAGCAGAGCAAGGGCATGTTTCTTTTTCATCGGTATATCCTTTGTGGCGGAGAAGATATGATGAGCGAATCGAACAGCGCGTGCGGGAAAGTCCCGTAGGGAAATCGTACAGGACAAAACGGTTTCTGTCGAGAGCGTGATGCACGCGTCGCCTGATATCGTCTCATTTCGTTTTTTTCCCCTTTTCACCGCTCAAGGCCGAAGTCGTCATCGAGCGTCCTGGGGGGTTCTTTCTGCGGGTCGACGGGTTTTGTTTTCTCCTGGTTTCCTCCGGCAGGAATCTCTTTCTCTCTCTGTGGAGGGAGAGAGTGGGGATGCTCGTTTTCTTTTTTCTGTTCAGGATCCTTTCCTATGACCGTTCTTTCCTTCTTGAGGTCGCGCAAAGAGGGGAGGATGGCATACGTGGGCATGGCGGGGCGTCCCGTAGTCTGTGAGGCGGTGTTGATATTCTCCTGTGTGAGAATGATGCCGGGAGGGGCGACAAGGCCGAGATGGGTATACGGCCCCGGATCTTCTCCCTTACGCAGGTCAATGGGGTTTATGACCGGATAGCCGAGGCGGAGCATCTTTATCTCCTCCCTGTCGTACATTTCCTCTGAGGCGGGATCCTCCAGGTCCAATCCGAGAAGGAAGTAGCGGCGCTCCTGTCTGCTCTCATATCGCGCGAGAAGGTCGTCTCGGGTGGGAACGTCGAGCAGGAGCCACGTCGATGGATACCACTCTCTCCCCTGTCTCCCGTCGATGGAGGTGAAGGATAGCTCGCTCCAGTCCCGTTTCTTGGTGTATAGGAATTTTTTCTCCTGCGCCCACTTGTGGAAGATAGAGTTGTTGTTGCCAATTGCCATGTTGTGTTCGAACATCGTGACGAAGCAGTGCTTACCGAAGTCGCTTGTTTGCTCCATCTCCAGGATGGCGATCACCGGTTGGTTTTTCACCAGGTAGTTGCTGACGATCATCAGGCGTAAAGGGGCTTTCTCTGATGTCCAGGCGATGATGGCCACCGGATCCCAGAGCCAGTAGGGGAGACGTTGCAGGACACTCAGGGACACATGATGTATGTGCTGGTTCGTCACGCGACGGTCCTCTTGACCGGTCGCCTTGCCCACGACCTGGGGGAGCATCTCGATCCTGCCGTATCCGAAGCCGAGTTCGCTCAGCAGGAAAGGGGTATTTCCCAGCGCCAGGGGACGGCCGCCGTCCACGGTCGGAGCGGTTCTGCCATTCTTGTACTGGGTGTCAATGTAATCCGCCTCCTCTTCAAATGTTTTTGCGATGTATTTGTTAGGGAGAAAGCAAAACTCTTCAGAGGGGGAAAAATTCTTGTCAGGGCGTGGGTTGTCCATGGCTCTTTTTTTAATCAGCGTTGCCTTCTGTTCCATCGTCCTTCCCCCTCAGTCTTTCTCCCGCACTTTGGGAAAGAGCAGGAAGGGCGGGAGGAAGCCATCGAGTGGACGAATTTCTTACGACAGAAAAAAATGGCGATGTCGCAAAAAATAGCGTAAGAAAATTTTATATTTGTCATATCGGCATTTCGTGATTTTGAAAAATCACATGTTTGTACTGACAGGTCTCTTGGAAAGTTTTATGCTGTTTTGTACGTAAAGAAAGGCATGGATTGTTATGATGCACATGGTAGAGATGGCAGAACTGAATAGTGGGTTCCCTCAGTTCCGAATCACGGAGTCAGGGGATTCTGATGCCCCTGTGTATTTCTTCTTTGGTCAGCCAGAAATGGAAAATGATTTGACCGGAGTAGAAACCCACAGCGGTAGCAGAAAGCAGATTCGCACTTTTGATCATGTCGGTACTCTGCAAAGCGGAGATTTGATCTTCAGCCTTATCTGCGGAAAGGCCGCTATGGTGCGATGCGGTCACGATGGGTACCTGTACACACAGAACTATGTAAAGCTTTTCCCTGCTCCTGCAATTGATGCAAGATACCTCGTGTATATGCTCAATGAGGACGCGAACATCAAATGCCAATTACAAAGCGGCCAACAAGGTTCTGTGACAGTGAGATTCTCCATCAGGCACCTGAGTAATTTAGTATTTCCCATCCCTCCACCGATGGAAAAGCAGAGGGTGATTGGCGAGGTGTATTTCAACCAGCTTAGGCTGGCCGCCTTGAAAAAAAGGTCGCCACAACGGAAACCTCACTGGGTATTGAGAAACTAAAGGAGGCGAACAAGGCATGAATAAAAATCAATATCACCCTTCATCAGTGTAAGCGTGAAAAGCTCCAAAACATGAAGAAAGCCCTGCTTGAAAAGATGTTTGTGTAAGGAGGAGAATATAGTATGGCTAAAAAAGACGAGGTCAGAATCCAAATCCGCAACAGTACCACCGATTTTCTTGTGTTCACTAAAGAAAACGGTGGCGATGGCGTGGATGTATTGGTCGCCGACGAGAGCGTCTGGCTGATACCGGGAGGCATCGTGTCGCTTTACGACTCCTCAAAAAGCACCATCTCCGAGCATGTGACGAACATCTTCGCCAGAAGAGAGCTTGACGAGGATTCAGTTGTTCGGGATTTCCGAACAACTGCTGCCGACGACACGATGTGTTCTTACAAAGACTACAACCATCTGGCTTTCGTCGCCGAAGGCGAGTACAAGAAATACCGCGTGATACAAGACAGGCTGTTTCAGAAGGCGGGGAAGCCGCAAAACAGGAGGACGAGCAATGAGCCTTTTGAGCGGACATGTTTATCTCAGAAAGGAGTCATCATAATGAGGAAAACAAGGAGGCCCCATCCATGAAAATAGGCAAGGAAAGTGAGAAGCTTGAGTTTAAGAAATCCGGCGCAGAACTAAAAGAAGGCATCATCTCGATGGTGGCCATGCTCAACAAGCACGGCGGCGGCGAGCTTTATTTTGGTGTCCGCAACGATGGTGCGCCTGTGGGGATGGACATTTCCGAGAAAACCCTGCGTGATATCAGCCAAGCCATCGGCAATCATATCGAGCCCAAAATCTATCCGCAAATAAAAGAAGTCTATGCGGACGAAAAGTCTTGTGTGTATATTGTCTTTTCTGGGGATGATGCCCCGTATTTCGCCTATGGCCGTGCGTATATCCGTGTCGCTGACGAGGATAGGGTGCTGTCTTCGGCAGAGCTTGAAGACTTCATTTTGAAGAAGAACGCTGGTCGAGACGTGTGGGACGGCGAGCTTTCGGGTAAGACCGTCTCCGATGTGGATGACACGGTCTTGAAGGACTATCTTGAACGCGCCAACAGCGTCGGGCGGATTGACTTCGCCTACACCACCAAAGAAGATGTTCTGAACAAGCTGGGTTTGACCGAAGACGGCACGCTGAAAAACGCCGCTTATGTCCTGTTTGTCGGCTCAAATATGCTTGAAGTGCAAATGGCGATATTCGCCGGCACGGAACGCCTGACGTTTAATGACATCAAGCGGGAAAGCGGCAGCGTAGCGCATCTGGTGGATACTGCGGAAAAATATATCCGCAACAATATCCGCTGGCGAGTAGTGCTGGACGGCTCGATACAGCGCAAGGAAATCCCAGAAATCCCGATTGACGCGATTCGTGAAGCGCTTGTCAATTCCTATTGCCACCGCCTATACCCCTCATCGCAAAACAACGAAATCACAATATACAGCAACCGCATAGAAATTTATAATCCCGGAACCTTCCCTGAAGGCTTGACTCCGCAGGATTTCATCGAAGGCTACGAACGTTCGATAAAGCGCAACCCGCTTTTGGCTCAGTTGATGTATTATACAAAGGACATTGAGAGTTTCGGTACAGGACTCAAGCGCATTACCAAGGCGTGTGAGAATGCCGGTGTAAAGGTCGAGTTCAAGCTCTTGAAAAAAGGCTTCGCTGTGATTTTTTATCGACCGGACGAATTTCTTACGACAGAAAAAAATGGAAATGTCGTAAGAAATGTCGTAAGAAATGTCGTAAGAAACAAGACTGAGCAGGCTGTTCTTATGGTTGTGAACAATAATTCGGAGTTAACGGCTGATGAAATCGCAAAAGCTATTTCAAAATCCTCAAGAACTGTGCAGAGGTATTTAGAAAGTTTGCAAAAGAAAAACCTCATCAGGCACGTTGGATCGACAAAAGTAGGAAAGTGGGAGGTCATTGATAATGCCGTTCTTGGGGATGAGCAATGAAATTTTGTGAAAGTGAAGCAGCAAACGCTTGGGAACAGCGGAAGATGGGCGATGTTGCTGATATTGTCCGTGGAGCAAGCCCTCGTCCCATCAATGATCCCAAGTGGTTTAGCGATAAATCTGACGTTGGCTGGTTGCGAATTTCAGAACGTGACTGAGCAAAATGGAAGAATCCATTACCTTGAACAACGTATTACGGCATGGAGGCGAAGGTGGCGGGAATGCCGTGAGCACTCCCGCTAAGAATACTATACAAAATCATAGGTGAATATAAGGGAACGCTCCCGACTGCTGTGTGCCGTGAAAGCGCGTCATCGACACAGGGAAGTCCCGTAGGGAAATCGTACAAGACGAAACGGTTCCTGTCGAGAGAGGAACGTGTTCTTCAACGAGAACGCGCGCGTGACCGTACAGGACGATGGAAGGGACTTGCATGATTCCCTTGTTTGTGGTAGCCCTCATACAGGCAAAGGATGCACTGCATCAAGGAGAACGGCTATGAAAGCCAAAGAATACTTGAGTCGCATGAGTCGGGAGCTTCTCGACCATAAATTTATCCTTTATATGGTAAAATGTGTCATGGGAACGGGTATTTGCTACCTGTTCTATGCCTTATGGCCAGAAAGACACTTACACTGGTCAATCATTTCCGTTCTTCTTGTCTTGGCTCCCGACCGGCAGGATTCACTGACACTCTCCGTGATGCGCATGAAAGCGAACATTGTCGGCGGACTGATGGGACTTTTCGTGTTCGTGGTTCCCTTTCCCCAGATAATCGCATTGCTTTCAGGAGTCTTCCTTACTATCTTGGCGTGCAAGTTGTTGCTGGCGGAGAGTTCGACCCGTAGCGCCATGGCCGCGCTAATCATCGTCTCCTTGATGGAAGGGGATGCCGGAGGCTGGCTCGTTGCCTTGGACAGGATGCTTTCCGTCCTCATAGGATGCGTAGTCGCTTTAGCCTTGACTGTCATGTTCGACGCAGTGGACAAAAAATCCACCACATCGGCGAAGGGGGAGTAAATGGGTTTCTCAATCATCAAAGGGGACATCACCCACCAGAGCGTCGATGCCATCGTCAATGCAGCGAATACCCGGTTGCTTGGGGGCAGCGGGGTAGATGGAGCCATACATGCCGCCGCGGGTCCCCAGTTGCTTGAAGAATGCCGTACCTTGGGAGGCTGTGAGACAGGCAAGGCTAAGATTACCGACGGCTACCTGCTTCCGGCACGCCATGTCATCCATACTCCCGGCCCCATATGGCATGGAGGCAGGAAAGGTGAGAGCCTCCTTCTTGCCGGGAGCTATCGCAACAGTTTGGAGCTTGCTGCCACATGGAGCTGCTTGACCGTAGCATTCCCCTCCATCAGTACAGGTGCTTATGGGTATCCTGTGGACAAGGCAGCGCTAGTCGCGGTTTCCACAATTCTTGACTTCCTGCCGACGCATCCTGAAATGAACATCACCATGGTTTGCTGGACGGATGAGGATAAGGCGGCATACGAAAAGGCATACAAGAAAGTGCTGAAGGACAGGGAAAAGAAGGAACCTCATCGTTACGACTAAATATATCAAACTTGGTTCAAGCTGCCTGGAATATGAAGATTGGTATGTGGATATGGACGCACTTATGTCGTCTGCTCCCAGTCAGGCATATCAGCCCCTTGTATAGTCTCTCCGGCAAAATCAAAGCGGAGGGTTTTTGCGGGGGGGGGGGCTGACACCATACCCACCGGCTGCCGCTGCCGGAAGAAAAACAAGAGCCGCTACTCATGCATCACGCAGTGTGCAGCGGCTCTTCTGGTACCAGCAGCGCATTCAGAGTAAAAGTAAAAATAGCGGGAGTATTGGAGCCTTATTTACCATGTGACGGAAATATCTCCGCTTGTGGTGTGGATTTCCAGGTTGGACTCAGCTTTTCCATAGCTTATGTTCAGATTCCGTGACCCGTGAGATTCCTGCAAGATGAGCGTTCCGCTGATTGAAGACAGTTTCGCCTTCATCGATGGTTCTTCCGTGAAAGCAACCGTGATGTTACCGCTGGTAGATTGCGCTTCCAGTGCGGAGAAGCGAGGGGAGACGGAGCGTAGTGTGATGTCCCCACTGACCGTGGACAGCTCATAATCCTCCGCTTTGTTCTCCTTGACGTGGATTGTGCTGCTTATCGTTTCGACTGTCAGCTTTCTGGCGGAAATGCCATCTCCCTTCATGTTTCCAGACAACGAGTTCAGCTTTACTGAAGACGCATCCAGCCTGCCGAACGTTACATCCCCGCTTGTTGTCTTGATTCCCAACTCATCCTGTACTGATATGTCACTCTTGATATCGATGTCTCCGCTGACAGTCTTCATGCTCAGATCTGAGACCTGCGTTCCTTCCGGAACCGTGATGATTAGCGTGACATCATTGCTGCTGATGGTGTAGAGGGGAAAAGTGAAGAAAAAGGATTTCCGTGGGTAACGTAAGGAAATTTCGACCGTGGAGCCTGAACGAATGACCTTCAGGATACAGTCAATCTTCCCTGTGCCTGATACCTCGGCGCTCACCTTGGAGACACCGGGAGATGTGCGTAAGACTATATTGTCACTCACAGTCTCTATCTTCAAGGAATCACCGGAAGAAAAAGACATTGTTTCGCTCTGGTTGGCGGGATACTGTATCCTTCTTGTTGCCCCGAAGCATGAACGGATAATCCCGAAGGAGCCAAACACGATGATAATAACGATCAGTCCTATTTTCAGACTGCGGGATTCTTTGAAACGATTCATGAGCTCTTACATCCTTTCCTGGAACTTGTCGTCCCAGGCTTTTTCCTTGTCGAACATCCTGTCTTCCATTTCCTCTACCCGCGTCTTCAAGTCCTCATAACGCTTGCGGAGCTTTTCTTCCTTGTCTGAGGGAGCAGGATCTTCCTCCTCCTCGACTTCACGCCAGGATGATGTGTACTCTTTTGTGTAATCTCTCTCTTTTGCCCGCTTGTCCCTGAATGCGGTCCGTGATGAACGGTCCCTTTCCTCATAGGGGTTGAGCGGCAGTATCAACGCGGCAATGAAGTAAATGAGGGCAAAGGGAAAGAAACCGGAGAAGACCATGATGAGGATGCAGATGAGGCGGACAGTTCTGACAGGCAGTTCCCTCCAGTCCGCAAGACCTTTGCAGACTCCGAATACCTCGCCATAGCGGGAACGATATAAACGATGTGTTGCCATGATGATTTCCTTATATGTTATATGTTAATGAAGGTCGGTTTTATGGCCGTTTTTCTTTTCCGCGGCATTCTTTTCCGCGAGAACAGTATCCAGGTTCTCCACTCGTTTCAATAAATCTTCTATGCCTTTCTCAAGATCCTGGCGGCTCTGGTGTGTACCGGAGCCTTTAAATTCCTGGAAACCTGTGGATTCCTGGAAAGAATATCCCTTAGTCCGGCGGCTTCCTTTCATGCGGGAATATGTCCCAGGAGCAACGCCTGCTTCAAGCTCTTTCTCCCTGAGGAGAAACTCCAGTTGTTTTGCCTTGAGGCGGTTGTTGGAGATTTTTTTTATGATATCAGAGGTAATCCCAAAGACAATTGCTACGATAGGTATGGCGAAAACTGCGTTCCACATGAGTTTGTTCCTCCCGCGCTCACTATATCATTTCTTCTTGGCGTGTGCCCGTATTTTCCGCAGCTCCGCCTCGATTTCATCCAATTCTTCCAAGTCAGCGAAACGCGCGTCAAGGTCTTCGTCACCGTAGACATCCTGATCTGCCTTCATCCTGTCCAACTGTTCTTCCATCCGTGAAAAGCGGGAGAAGTGGTCTTTTGCCTCATTCTTATAGGAATAGTGGGCGTTCTGTTCTTCCCGTGTTTTCTTGGCTTTTTCTTCCCGGAGCTTCTTGTAGGTAGCTCTGGTCGATGCCAGTTTCTCCTCAAGTTTTCCAATGTCCGTCTTGCTTTCCCCAATCAATGATTCATGCCGAAGGATTTCCGCGGCAAATGCCTCGCGGGACTTTTCGGCTCTCAATTTCTCAGCAAGGGCTTCGCGTGCCAAGTCATCCCTGTCTTTCTCTACAGCCAGACGTGCTCGGTTCTCCCACCGGGAGGCAAGAGCGTCCTGTTCATTCCTCAGTCTTTCTGCCCGTGTCTTGTCAGCTATGCGAGTGGCACAGGTGCTTTTCAGCTCGATCAAGGTATCTTCCATTTCCTGAAGCATCAGCTTGATCATCTTCTCAGGATCTTCGGCCATATCGAGCAATCCGTTTATATTGGAACTTACAATATCCATGAAACGTGAAAAAACTCCCATCATGTTCTCCTTCCCATTGGCCTTGGCGGTTCAATGGAGTTTGATGCTCTCTTTAATGCAGGTTTCATGCCAATTCCGTGAAAAGTCATGAAAATGGAGAAAAGGGGTTTTCATAAGGGATTTTCCAGTCATTTTCCGGTCACTCCTCATGATGAATTACTATGCTTTATCATAAAAAATGGTGTATCATACCTATGATATGGTAATTATTACCACTCGACCGCGGTCATGCAGGGTCGTTCAGGAGGAATCATGGATACAGTGCAGGCACGCATGCCCACGCAACCCTTGGGGGAAAGCGAAGTTTTCCTGGAATTTCAGGAAAAAGCGAGCCGGGCTGCAATGGTCGAGAGAAGCGTGCTCATTGTCGGGGAGCGTGGGTCAGGCAAGGAAATAGCCGCCCTGCGCTTGCACTACCAGTCTCCGCGCTGGGAAAAACCCGTGGTGACGGTGAACTGTGCCGCTTTGCCTCCATCCCTGATTGAAAGTGAGCTGTTCGGCTATGAGCAGGGGGCTTTCACCGGGGCACAGAAGATGCGGAAAGGCCGCTTTGAGGAAGCTGACGGCGGTACTCTTTTCCTTGACGAGATAGGATTGATTCCGCTGGAAGTCCAGGAAAAGATTCTCAGGGTAGTGGAATACGGCACGTTCGAGCGTGTCGGCTCATCTCGTACCCATGAGGTGGATGTGCGTATCATAGGAGCGACCAATGCCGATCTTCCCCAGCTCTGTCGTGAAGGAAAGTTCAAGGAAGACTTGCTGGACCGCTTGTCTTTTGAAGTCCTGTTCCTGCCTCCGTTGCGGGAAAGAGAGGGCGATATCCTGCTTCTTGCGCATTTTTTTGCCGCGAAGATGGCTCTGGAATGCGGCCGGGAGGACATACCCGTCTTTTCTGCGGAAGTTGAGGAAGCCTTGATGACATATTCTTGGCCGGGCAATGTCCGTGAGTTGAAGAACGTAGTGGAACGGGCAGTCTATCGCATCGATGGCAAGCTCATCACATCCATTCAGTTCAACCCCTTTGAGAATCCATTTACACGAAAGGGCATCGGATTCCATGATGGGCATACAGGGGATGAATCCCTGCCTGCTTCTGTCGCCGGGGAGGATGAAGTCTCTCATGTTCCGGTGCCATCCGACGCGCCGACCTTCATGCCGCTCTTGGCATCGTCCCTGAAAAATTCTGAAAACCTTGATTTGTCTTCCTTTGAAGACGTGAAGCGTGATATGGATGTTCTTTTCCTTGAGCGGGCGCTGGAAGTTGCGGGAGACAATCAGAAGACCGCGGCAAGCCTGCTGGGATTGACATATGATCAGTTCCGTGGGTTGTACCGGAAATACAGGAAGAAAGGTTCTGCGTAAGAGGATAAAAATATCCCCATCTTGGTAAGACGGGGATAATTTATCTACTTAATCCTTTTTCAGGCTATCATTGAAGCATCATCAATAATTTCCGCGAACAGGCTCCGGTTCCATCAGCAATGCTGCCAGCAGGTAGCAGAAGGCCACAGGAAAGAAAGCAGTGCTTGCCGCCAGAATGATGACGCCGACCCTGACAACCCAGACGGGAAGCTCCGCCCATGTAGCTATTCCTTGGCAGACTCCCAGAATAAGCCCGTAGCGGGACCGATACAGCTTCCGTCCTTCATGACCATACCGGCTGTTCCTGTAATATCTCATGGGTCACTCCTTGACATCTTCAGGCTGCGGGCTCTTGTCCGCGCCTTTCTTTGGTGCGGGGGCAGGGGTAATGGCAGCTTTCAGGCGTGCCAATTCCTTCTCCACTTCATCATCTGCTTCCATCTGGGCAAAGGAAGCATCTGGTGTCCGTGCCGAGGACTCCCAGCTGGTCACTTCGGCATCGGCTTCCATCCGTTCGATTTTCTGTTCCATTGCATTGAAACGCTCTATGATGCTGGTTCCGTCTGTCTCCGCAAGGACGCGGGCGACCTCTTTTTTCTGCTTGGCGCGGTCGGTGCGTGTCACGAATGAACGTTTCTTGTCCCTGATTTCCTGGAGCTTGGACGTCATTTTCTCAAGCTGTTCCTTCTGGGAAGCAATGATTGACTCAAGTTGCGCAATCTCCTGCCGCACTACTGAACTGCGTTCCATCTGACGCTTTTTTTCAGTGAGGGCTTCACGAGCCAGGTCGTCACGTCCTTTGTCTACGGCCAGACGCGCGCGGGTTTCCCAACGCTCGATGGTCTCGTCAATGACTTTAGCTTCCCGACGGATGTCGGTGGCCTGGGCGGTCGTTGCGACGATGGCGGTCTGCAACTCGACTTTCTTGTCCTCAAGCTCGTTAATCATGAGAGCAATCATCTTTTCCGGATCCTCAATCTTGTCCAGGGCGGAATTGACGTGTGATGTGATGATGTTCTTCAACCGTGAAAAAGTCTTCATGTATGTTCCTCCGTTCACTTTTTAATTATGCAGCAGGCGCGAGCATTCTTGTGATGCCATTTACAATGCATGAAGCGTGCCAACTTTTTTCAAAAGACGGGAAACATGGCGATAGGGACGGAATTTCATGGATTTTCTTCTGTTTTCTTCTTTTTCTCTTTCGTTTTGATGAGGGCTTGATGACAAAATGGTAAAATTTACCATCAGGAAAGACGTTAATGGCACAGGATGCTTCTTGTATGCCGGTACAGGAGAGTGTAGACTGCCTCCATGAACACGCTGTTTATTGTAGCGACACCCATCGGGAACTTGGACGACATCACTCTCAGGGCGCTTGATGTCCTGCGCACTGTCGATGTCATCGCGTGCGAGGATACCCGCCATACCGGGAACCTGCTGAACAAGTTCTCCATTTCCAAGCGTCTGATATCCACGCATGCCCGCAATGAGGAAGAATCCGCCAAGGGCATCATATCTTTGCTTGGGGAAGGCAAGGACATTGCCTATGTGAGTGATGCCGGGACTCCGGGTATCAGTGACCCCGGTTCCCGGTTGGTGCGGGCAGTGAGGGATGCTGGTTTCCCTGTTGTGCCGATACCCGGCGTTTCCGCTCTTGCTACCTTGGTTTCGGCGTCAGGACTGGTAGGCCGTTCATTCTCCTTTGATGGGTTTCCCAGTACCCGGAGCGGACGTCGCGCGGCACGTCTTGAGGAGCTTGTCTCACGGGGGGAGCCTTTCATCCTGTATGAGTCGCCTTTCCGCATTGTCAAGCTGCTCGATGAACTGGCAGCCCTCGCACCGCAGGCGGAAATTGTCCTTGGCCGTGAAATGACCAAAATCCATGAGGAATTTCTTCATGGCACAGCTTCCGGCCTGGCTGGAATCCTTCGCGCAAGGCCATCCATCAAAGGAGAGTTTGCCGTGATTGTCCGACCTGTGCAGGAGGAAGACGCGCATGATGACGATTCGCAAACTTGAGACTTTGGGGGCGCGGACACGGCTGAACAAATGTGCTTTGATTTTCCATGACATCGCCCGTTCCGTCCACGGAGGTTCGGACATTGATGACATGTCCTATATCCAGTCGATTTTCAACCTGGTTTTGTCCTCTCATCTTGTTTCCGACACATCCAGGGAACGGCTTGGTCTTCTCTCCGTGCGTTCGCGCCATCAGAAGGGGAAGGATTTGGCGACCACGCTGCTCGATGCCTCCCATCTCCTGCTGACGACTCTTGGCGCGGAGCCTTCGGAATGGGATTTCATCTCTGTGGACGGAGGATTGGATACCGGTCGCAGGGAGATACGTCCCTTCACGGTCATTCTGGACAGGATTCGCTCTCCTTATAACATAGGAGCTCTGTTCCGTACCGCCGACTCTTTCGGCGTGAAGGAAATCATTCTGATTGAGGGCTGCGCAAGTCCCCTGCATACCCGCGCCAAACGTACCGCACGGGGGTGTACCGAGACTGTAGATTGGAGCATGATGGATGAGGAATCCGTCATCGATCTGATACACAGACGCAAGGTTCCGGTGTTTGCCCTTGAGACGGGAGGGGTCAATATAGCAGGGTTCCCTTTTCCTCCGGAAGGCATCATGGTGGTCGGCAATGAAGAATTTGGTGTCAGTCCCGCCCTATTGCGTGCTTGCCAGGAGTCTGCGGGAAGATTGTCACTGCTCCAGGCAGGAACCAAGGCGTCACTGAATGTATCCGTGGCCTTCGGTATTGTGATGCATGCATGGTTCACAGCTTGATACCGCCTGACAGAACACGACAAAGAAGCGGTAACGGTGTCCTGATGTGTCTTGATTCCTGGAGTGTCTTGATTCCTGGTGTGGCGTGATGTCGCTCAAGTTCCAGTCTTGGAAAGCTCGTAAAGCTTGCGCAGCCTGTCTTCTATGGCTTTGTTGGCGGAATTGACCGGGAATGTTCCCTTGGCGTTTTGCTCTCCGGCTATTCTGTTTGTCAGGATTTCCATGCCCTCATCAATGGTTTCGATGGGGTAGAGATGGAACGTGTGCTGCGCTATGGCGTCAAGCACCGCATACGGAAGAACCAGGGCAGAGATGTTTTGACGGGGGATGATGACCCCTTGGTGTCCTGTTAGTCCCATCTTCTGACATACGGAGAAAAAGCCGCCGATTTTTTCGTTGATGCCGCCCACCGGCTGTATTTCACCCATCTGGTTGACCGAGCCGGTCACGGCAATGTCCTGTCTCAGGGGAATCTCCCCGATGGCGGAGAGCAGGGCGAACAACTCTGATGATGAGGCACTGTCTCCATCGACTTCCGCGTAAGACTGCTCAAAGCAGATACCGGCGTAGAGGGAAAGGGGAAAGGTGCGGGCATAGCGTTTGCGGAGATACCCCTCCAATATAAGCAGCCCCTTGTCGTGGATTTCCCCGCTCAGCCCCGCTTCGTGTTCAATGTTCACGATGCCCTCGTTTCCGGGAGCCACGGTGGCGGTAATCACGGCAGGGGTTCCAAAGGACGCCAGGCCACGATCCATCACGGCCAGTCCGTTCACTACGCCAATCTTGGAGCCCGTGAGGGCTATGACCATTTCGCCGGAGATGATTTCCTGGGTGATGCGGTTCTCCATCACGCTTGAGATATAATCTCTCTCATTTGAGGCGGTGATGACGGCGGGAGCCGTGATTTCCTTCTCTCCGGAGAAACGCGCCCAGTAATCCGCCTCCTGAAGGAGGTCTCCCAGGAAGGAGAGCTGAGTCGTCAGTTCGCCACGATGTTCTACATGCCATGCGCTGAACCGGAGAGTTTCCGCTATCGCGGCGTCATCCGGCGGCAGAAGTTTCTTTTCTTCCACGTGCCGACGCAGGAAAGCGATGGTTCCTGTGATGTTTTCCTCGGTGGCCGGCATGGAATAGTCGAACTGAGCGGATATCTTGAACAACTTGAGGAAAGAGGCATCTGATTCGCAGAGCTTGTCATAGGTTTCTTCACTGCCTATCAGGATGATTTTTACCGGAAGGGGGACGGGTTCCGGCCTGATGAGCGAGCCGACGGGAAGTCCGTAGGCATTGCCGTCCTTCATGGAGAAAGTCGTCATGGCAAGAAAACGCTTGAGTGCTTCCCAAAGATTCGGTTCACTCAGGATATCATCGGCGGTTGCCACCCAGAAGCCTCCGGACGCCTGGAGCAGACTTCCGGCTTTGACCGACTGGTGGGGGAGCTGCGTTTTGCCATCAGCAGGTGAAACAGCTCCGAATACATTGGCATAGGATGGATGCGGTTCCTCAACGAAGGGGCGTTTATCCTGACCAGCACGGTTTACCACCAGGTTCGGCAGGCATTGGGAGCAGATGGTTTCCCTTTCTTCCTTGTCATCATCGGTAGGTAAGACGAATATTTTCGGATTCATATGGATGGTCTGGCGAACCCGTTCCAGAAAGAGCCGGGTTTCGGGGTATTTTCCGACCGCACTGTCTATGAGCTTGTCCGTTTCTTTCAGGAATGACGCGGTGGAATCTTCTGTCTCCGCCTCACCGTTCCTTTCCGCCGCACGAAGGAAAGCGGCAAGGTTTTTCATTTCCGCCAGGAATTTTTCCCCTGTACCGGGAGAGAATAGTACTACGGAAGGAGAGTCCGGGACATCGAAGCAATGTACATACACAATGTCCTTGAGATGGCGGGTGTCATGGGAAAGCTGTTGTGCAATCATCCTCACCGCGGTATGGCGGCCTGAACCCGGCTCCCCGCTGACAAAGATATTGTAGCCATCCGCTTCAACCGCCATGCCCATGGCAAGGGCACGCGACGCTCTTGGCTGTCCGACAAGAAGGCTGTCCACAGCGGGGAGAGGAGTCCGGGCTATGGAAGGGGGATAGGAGAATGCCGCCTCTTGGAAGGACAGCTCTTTGATGTTCACAGGAATTACACCCATGGCACAGACTATAGGTGGTGGAACAAAGCCTGTCAATTCTCTATACTTTCTCCTATGAAACTGACAGAGATGGTGAAAGTACTCGATGCAGAGCTTGATATCGCTTCCTTTGCGGCTGTGGACATAGCCCTGAACGGATTGCAGGTCGGCTCCCATGAGAAGGAAGTGAAAAAGGTCGCCTTGGCCGTGGATGCTTCGCTGGCTACTTTCAAAGCCGCTGCATCTTGGGGCGCGGATGCCATCATGGTGCATCATGGCTTGTTTTGGGGACAGCCGCTGGCCCTGACCGGGGCTCATCATGACAGGGTGAAGTTCCTTATGGACAACGACATTGCCCTGTATGCCGCGCATCTTCCTTTGGACGCTCATCCGACGCTGGGAAACAATGCCTGCATTGCCCGGAAGTTGGGAATAGACCGGCCTGTGCCGTTCGGCCTCTACAAAGGCGTGCGCATTGGCTTCAAGGGGATTCTGGCAACTCCTGTGGAAGCGGATGAAATAGCCGCCCGACTGGGATATGATGAAAGCACCGGATTGAAGATACTTACTTTCGGGCCACGGAAAATACGGTCGATTGGAATTGTCAGCGGTGGCGCGGCGGATGATGTGCATGATGCCTTGGCTGATGGATTGGATGCCTTTCTCACCGGAGAAGCGCTTCATCAGGTATACCACGATTGCATGGAAAATGGCATTACCATGATTTGCGGGGGGCATTATGCTACGGAGACCTTGGGCGTACAGGCTGTCGGTCATTTTCTTGCCGAAGGCTATGGTGTGGATGCGAGCTTCATTGCCATCCCCACCGGGCTGTAGTATCATGAGGGACAATGAATAAGACGTACCACGGGGAGAACCCCTTCCATGTAGCGAGATACTTTATCCTGAGCGTGCTCATCATCTGTGTGGATCAACTGACAAAATGGTTTGTGGTATCTCATATCCCCTTGAGAACAATAGCCTTGAAGTGGTTTGGTGATTTGGTTTATATCGTCCATGTACGGAATACCGTCGTTGCATTCAGCATGGGAGAGAATCTGCCTGATGCAGTGAAGCCCCTCTTGTTCATCATCCTCCCACTGGGAGTACTGGCTTTCCTTGCCGTATGGATTGTGCGGGGTGGAGGTCAATTCTCCACTTTCCAGAAATGGGTGATAGCCGGTATCATAGGTGGAGGCTTGGGGAATCTGATCGACCGGATTTTCCGTCCTGAGGGAGTGGTGGATTTCATCAGCGTTTATTTTCCGTTCTTTGGATTCGAGCGATGGCCTACTTTCAACATGGCTGACAGTTCCGTCGTAGTGTGTGGGATTCTGTTGTTCATTTCACTGCTTGGAAGCAAAGTAGAGCATACGGGCACGGAAAAGCGCGGAGATGACATGGAGCCGCAAGAACAATGTCCGGAAATTTTCTCTAAAGGCTCTGAAAGCCAGGAGCCTGTGATCCAAGACAAGAAAGGAGACAAGGACTCATGAGTAAGAAAACCAATACAGTGCTGTTCATGCTGGTGGCTACGCTGGTCAACATCGTTATCATGATCATCCTGTTCATCGCAGGAGCCCTCTTGATAGGTCGGTTCGTCAATGATGCGAATGCGGCCTCCATCTGGACTATGGTCGTGTTCGTCGTGGCCATAGGCGGGAGCTTCTTCATTTACAACCTGCTGGTGAAGGCGATTAACAAGAAGTTCAATCTGGACGACAAACTTGCTCCTTTGTGGAAGTCCCGTCGGGACGGCAAGAGAAATCTTACAGATTGATAGGTTCTTCCATGTCCCGTAACCTGCCGTCCATCGCACAGATGTCGGAGATTTCCTGGTTCCCATTCTCGGATGAACCAGTCGTTTCCGGTTCATGGTGCCAGCCACAGATATGTGATCCCGTTTTTTTGTTTCCTTCAGAATCTCCGGACGGGAAATGGCATATGTTCGCCCATTCGTGGATAGGCATTCACCATTATGTCAGCGACAGCGGCATTGCGTGGGAGCCGTTGAAGATGATAGAGTTCCGCGGGCATTCGCCATCCATTTACCGGGAGGCGGGTGTCTGGTATTTGCTCTATGAGAAGCATGAAGGTTTCTGGCCGTTGTCACGGCGCAAACGGTTCAGGCGTGATGAGAGGATAGCCGCCAGCCGCATTGAAATCCGTTCCTCCACCGACTTGCTCACCTGGGGAGATCCGCGTCTGCTCCTGGATTCCCGTTCCATTCTTTTTGCCGGAGATTATATTCCTAAGCCGCGTATTTCCCGTCCTCAGCTTTTTCATGTGGATGGAACGTACCGTCTCTATTTCGGGGCTTCGCACCTGGATCTTGATGATACCATGCAGAGGGTCAGCCGCTATTTTTCCTATGCGGAGGCTGATGAGATAGGTGGTCCTTATACGCTTGGTAATGGGGGTAGTCCCCTGATGGTTCCGCAGCCTGACAATCCTGCGTGCAATCTTGCCACGGGAGGCGTCAGGATCATCCCTTTGTCTGATGGGTTCGCCGCGTTCCAGTGCGGAGTCTGGTGGAATCCTGTCGAGGGACGTTCAGGAGCAACCCTGACGGTGATGTCTTCCGTGGACGGCATTGTCTGGAATCCCTGTTCCCAAAAACCCATCCTTCCTCCTGCCGACACAGGCTGGGCGTCCCGCTACATCATGAGTTGTGATGTACATTATAAGAATGACGAGAAATGCTGGTACTGTTATTTCAGTGCCAATGGACGGAAGCCAAACCGACGGTTCGCTTATTATGAGTCATTGGGACTTCTGCTGGGTCATACGGCGGCCTCTCGCAGGAGAGAATCCCCCGGTGAGTGGTAGTGCAGCGGGCAATGCGGGCAGGGGTGACTGCAAGCCCCCAGACGTGGGGCAGTGATAGGGCTGCTGCAAAAGCGTTAAAAGTTTGGGCAATGACTCCAAAAAAATAATATTTTCTTGTTCATTTATTGATCCATTCCAGTTCCTTGCCTGTTATTTGTTGCACTCTTAATCCTAATTGAGCGGCATGATGCTGTATATGCCTTGTAATTTCTATTAGTGCTTCTATCATCGTCATATTTTTGTGATTGCTTTTTTTATACAAATCATTTTCATGTATACGTGTGAAGTATTCTTTTATCTTATTTCTACAAAAGTCGTAATATAATATTATTTCATCCCTGGTGTATGTTTTTTCTGGTTTTCTCCATTCCAATTCCTCATAACCTCTAAAAATATTTTCATGTTCCCTATGAAATACCTGTGATTTAAATTCTGATATGCTTGTGGATAAATAAAGGTCTGCATAGAAAAGTACATGCCACAATACTTGAGAAAAAGGACTATCATTATGCGATTTATTCCATTCATCATGTGGGCAATTATTAATGCATTGATTAAGAACAGACAGTGCGGCAAGCATTTGATTCTGTAATGGTTCTATAATACGTCTACTCGTTTCATCATTTTCCATTTTCTTTTCCTGCGCTTTTGTTTTTATTTGTTATGTGCGCCTCAATACATTCTTCAAAACTTCATCTCTTGCTGGTGGTGCAGGTGAAATCAAAGCTCCAGCAATCCGGCTCATCGTTCCCCTATGGATGCTTCAATCAGGTTTTTATTCGTCCTGCGTGCCTGTTTCAGTTCTTCCCGTGCCTGTCTCTTGAGTTCTTTCTGGGTGGTCAGGGAAATTGATTCCAGAGTCCGTCCATCAATGAACTGTTTCATCGCGGATTCTGTTTCCAAAGAACCGGTTGCCGAGGGATAGATGATGAACCCGTGGACGGTCTGTTTCACCTCCAGGTACCGGGCAGGAGAATCGGCGGCTTCCAGTGCCTGGGCATAGAGCCGTCCGTCGTCCTTCAAAGGATCATACTCGGCGCCAATGATCAATGCGGGAGGAAGACGGGAAAGATCGGTGGAGAGAAGGGGTGAGAAATCTGGATTCAGGATGTCTTTCGGTTCCTTTTGATAGTTCTGGATATAGAAGGCTATTTCCTTTTTGGTCAAGGTAGGGGAATCTTCATGTTCTATATAGCTGTCCGTTCTCATCCTGCCATCGGTCACCGGATAGAGCAGCATCTGTCCGGCTATATGAGGCCCCTTGCGATCCCGTGCAAGGCGGCTGACCACCGTGGCAAGGTTGCCTCCCGCGCTATCTCCCGCCAAGAAAATCCTGTCAGGGTCTGCTTTCCAATAACGCGCTCCTTGGGCTGCCCATTCCAATGCCGCATAGCAGTCTTCAACGGCGGTGGGGAACTTGTGGCGTGGAGCCAGACGATAATCGACCGATAGGATGATGGAGTGTGTCTCACTGGCAAGCCTGGAACACAGGATGTTGTACAGTTCCATGTTCCCAATCATCCATCCGCCTCCATGGTAGAAGACAATGAGGGGAATCACGCCTATCACATCATTCTTGTCGTGGCGAGGCTCGAAATAATAAGCGGTCACGGCTCCGTCCTTCACGGGAATGATGAAAGTCTTGGTGTCCACGTATTTCATTGGTCGGCTGAGCAGGCGGCGGGTCATCCAGTTCTTGGGGATGGAACGGTTATTCAGTTCGGCAATCTGTTCTTCGGTGAGTGTGGTGACATCATGAGCGGAAAGTCTGCGGGCCAAGGATAAAATTCTTTGCATGTGTCGCGAGAGAATGTAGTCAGCCATAATCTTCATAATACTTTATCATTGTGTGGAGAGCAACATGAGGATATGGCACTGTTTATATGCGTACAATTTTATCCAAAAGTAGGTGACGTGGTTTGACCTTTTAAGGAAACATGGGAGGATGTGGAGATCATGCGTATTCACATTGATTGGGTGTGGGCGCAGGGCAGGTAATTTCATCACCATTGACCGGAGAGGGGAGCATCAGTCGTTGACACGTTGGTTCATAGTGTGACTTACGGGGTCAATTCCGTCCAGGAGGATTCTTCTTCATGAACGCATGGTCTCCCGCCAGTTCCGTTAGAATGTCCTTCAACGGACGGACAATGGAATGTTTCGTGGTTATGGCAAAGATGATGTCATGCTCTCGTCCGAAAGCCTTCTTCACGATATCGACAATCATGAAAGTTTCTTCACGGCTGAAACCATTGATGATCAAGGCTTTCTGCTCCATCGGGTCAATGGGTTTCATGAGGTCGGCTGATTCTTCCTTAGGGGAAATTTTTTCGTTTTCTTCCATATTCTGACCATATCGCAAAGGCAGAAGCCGGGCAAGCTGATGTTCCCTGGATATACCGCCAGCGAATATCAACCCAGCAGCAACATCAGCACAACGGTACAATGCATACAGCTCCGGGAGAGCTTATCCGTACCGGTTCGCCCTCCATGAACAGGCCGTCCTGCGTGAGCCTCCATGCCGTGATGTCATGTGATTTCTGATGCGCGGCAAGCAACAAGAGATTCCTGTCATCGACAGAAAAAGAACGCGGCCATGCCCCTCCCGACTCATGACGCTGGAGAAGTCGCGCACACCCGGAGGATGCGTCGACATCATAGATAAGAATTTCATCCGCGCCACGGAGAGAAACATAGAGTCTTCTTCCGCCGAAAGCCAGGAAAATACCGGCGGCATACGTTTCACCCGAAGCATCAGGACATTCAGGGCATAATTCACGGGTATCGATGAGATGAAGCGAGTCCTTTTCCCTGATGAACGTGAACAATTGGTTGGACAGTTCGCTGACAAGATAGAGAAAACGCCCGTCTTGACTCACCGCAAGGTGACGGGGACCCGTTCCCGGAGGAAGCCGGAAGACTTCCGGGGAAGCCCATGTCTTTACATTGTACCGATACAGACAATCAGTACCCAGGTCAGCCACATAGAGGCCGCCGCCACGGGGATCCGGCAAGGCGCAATGAGGATGGGGAGAAGCCTGTCTCTCCGAATCCTGACCGCTGCCCTCATGGACAATGGTATGAAGGACACTGACAGGCATGCCTTTTTCATCCAGCCCGATGCCCGTGACCGTACCTGCCAGATACTGGCAACACCACAGCTCATCATGATCGGGAGAAAGCGAGACATGACAGGCGCATCCCCCCTGATGTGTGAACACGACATCCTGTTCCAGATGCAGGGATGTGGAAACATGGAACGCGGACACGGAACCCATGAGCGGAGGCGTGAAAATTTCATTGACCGCATAGACAATGTTTTTCTTCCTGTCCACGGCGATATATGAAGGATTCACGGATTCCTGGGAAGCTCCATGCCATGAGAGGGCAGGCATGCCATCCTTTATGGAAACCTTCAGGACATGCAGACTACCCAGGCTGTCGCCTGTGCCATATCCTCCCGCCAAAAAGAACGCGTCAACCGGTTCTTGAGTTTCTGGAGAAGAAAGTCCTCCGTGATGCCGCAGCCGTTCATGACGGGGAACAGGCGCAGGTTGTACATTCCCTTCGCTGATGTACCCAATAGGCTGCTGGTAATGGCTCCGGTAGACCGAAGGGGACAGCCCGGTATGACTTTTGAACTGCTTGCTGAAATGAAACTCGCTTGAATAACTCAAGTGAGCGGCGATTTCCTTGATTGATTTATCGGTCGATGTCAGCAGCGCACTGGCCGCTTCAACCTTGAGACGCATGAAATGTTTCATAGGCGCTTGGTGCATCCTTTTTTTGAACAGACGTATGAAATAGGAATCGCTGAGCCTGAGATCTCCACAGATATCGCCAAGGGAGATGGAATCCCTGACATGTCTTTGCATGAACCGCAGGGCCCTTTCAATGAGATGGTCGTCCCGGGAACCCGTGATGGCCTCCGGCGTCCCGGCAATCTGGTAGAGAAGTGAAAAGAGCTGGTGGCATGCTTCCTGACGGCGCAGGGCGGAAGAAGACAAGCCTTTCTCCCGGATTTCTTCAAAGAAAAAACGATGGTTCGTCCCCAGCATGTGGGGAGAAGACGCAAAGAGGCTGTCAAGCACATCACATAGTTTTTCTTCTTCCTTGCCTATGGTCAGGAGTACGGCGTAATATGTTACAGGATCCTTTTCCTCAGCTTGGATGCTGTGGACGACCTGGGGCGGAGAGACGAAGAAAGAGCCGGATTTCAGGGTGAAACGGGTATTGCCATTGGTGAAGCTGCCGCTGCCGTCAAGGAAATAATGTATTTCGTATTGCCCTGTGCCATGGCCATGGACACGTCCATGCCAGCGCAACTCCTTTTTTTCCTTCATCTGATATACGAATACAGCGTCCATGATATCCATAGGTCAATTATATATATGTCTTGGCAATTCTGTCTATTTCTTCATAAGACGAGGGAAATGATACTGAAAGTAATCTGCGGGAGGACATTCCATGGCAATTATCGTTGGTATTGACGTAGGAACCCAGAGTACGAAGACCTTGTGGTACGACACCACGTCCCGCAAGACACTCGCGCTGACCCAGAAAGCGTATGGCCTGACCGAGAGGCCGGACGGGACACGGGAACAGGATGCCTCATGGTGGATTGAGGCTATCATAGCCTGTTTTTCCCAAGTGGATCCTGCCATACGGGAACAGGTAGAAGCCATAGGAGTCTCCGGCCAGCAGCACGGATTTGTCCCGGTCGATGCCGCGGGGGAGGTAATCCGTCCGGTGAAGCTGTGGAACGACACATCCACGGCGGCGGAGTGTGGTGAATTGAATCATGCCCTTGGCGGGATGGATGATCTGCTTTCCCGTGAGGGCAATCCGATTCTGCCTGGATATACCGCGTCCAAGATACTCTGGCTGAAAAAACACGAGCAGCAGTCCTATGACAGGCTGGACATGATTTTGCTTCCCCATGATTACGTGAACTTTTTCCTGACAGGCGAATACTCCATGGAATACGGAGACGCATCAGGCACAGCTTTAATGGACATTCGCAGCCGTACATGGTCGGAGCGAATACTTGCAGCCGTGGATTCGGAACGTGACCTTAGAAAAATGTTGCCGCCTTTGAGGGAGGCATCCGAGCCAGCAGGACATGTCTGTTCCCGCGCCGCCGGACTCTTGGGAATACCCCGTGGCGTCCTGGTGTCTTCCGGAGGCGGGGACAACATGATGGGTGCCATTGGCACGGGTACTGTCGCGGACGGCCCCCTGACCATGAGTCTGGGAACATCGGGTACTGTGTTCGGATGTTATTCCCATCCGGTCATCGACTCCAAAGGACGGCTTGCGGCGTTCTGTTCTTCGAGCGGAGCATGGCTGCCCCTGCTGTGTACCATGAACTGCACTGTCGCCACGGAACGGGTTCGCGAGCTCTTTGGCAAGGATGTGAAGTCCTTCGATGCCCTTGCCATGGAAGCCCCTGTGGGAAGCGGCGGCCTTGTGATGCTTCCTTATTTCAACGGAGAACGCACGCCAAACTATCCTCATGGCAAAGGATGCCTGATGGGGTTCACTTCGGAAAACATGACGGAAGCCCATATCAGCAGGGCGGCGATGGAGTCTGCGGTATTCGGTTTGAAATATGGCTTGGATGCGTTCAAGGAGCTGGGGTTCCCTATCACCGAGATACGGCTGATTGGCGGAGGGGCTAAGTCGGGGCCATGGCGACACATGGTTGCTGATGTGTGCGACGTGCCTGTCGTCGTGCCCCAGGTAACCGAAGCCGCGGCTTTCGGCGCAGTCCTCCAGGCATACTGGGCGTGGGGGACGGAGAAGGGCGAGCCAGAAGAACTGACCGATATCATCACGGAACACGTGGTGCTGGATGGGAATTCCGCCTGTATGCCCAATGCTTCCGTCGTGCCTTTGTATCAGGAAGCGTATGTACGCTACCTTTCCTATGTAGGGAACGTAGCGCCATTGTTCTCATAAAGGTTCAAGAGTGTTCATGCATGAAACGGTTTCCCCGAAGCAAGGATGCATGGGGAACAAGAGGAGAGAAAATATGTCAGCACAGTATTTCACCGGTGACCAAGAGTTCTTCACAGGCATCGGAGCCATCCGGTTCGAGGGTCCGCGGTCGGACAATCCCCTTGCCTTCAAGTTCTATGATCCCGCCAAGAAGATTGCCGGGAAGACTATGAAGGAACACCTGCGTTTTGCCATCGCTTACTGGCACAGCTTCTGCGCCGACGGCGCGGATCCCTTTGGACGGGCATCCCATGATTTCCCGTGGAACCATGCGAATCCCATGACCGCCGCGCATTTGAAGGCTCAGGCGGCTTTCGAGTTCTTTACCAAGATTGGCGCTCCCTATTACTGTTTCCATGATGCCGATGTCGCTCCGGAAGGAGATAACGTGGATGAGTACCAGAAGAATTACTGGGAGATTGCCCGTATTTTCCGTACCCTCCAGGACAAGACCGGGGTGAAGCTGCTGTGGAACACGGCAAACCTGTTCTCCCATCCCCGCTACATGAACGGAGCCGCGACCAATCCTGACTTCAATGTCGTTGCCCGTGCCGCTCTCCAGATACAGACCTGCCTTGACGTGAATGTCTTTCTTGGAGGCGAAGGGTATACGTTTTGGGGCGGGCGCGAGGGATACATGAGCTTGTGGAATACCGACATGAAAAGGGAAGCCGCGCACATGGGGACTTTCCTCCGCATGGCCAGGGATTACGGACGCAGGATTGGGTTCTCCGGTGCGTATTACATTGAACCCAAGCCGATGGAGCCATCGAAACACCAGTATGACTATGATGCCGCGACATCAATCGGGTTCATCAAGGAACAGGGGCTGGAGAAGGATTTCAGGCTGAATATTGAGAACAACCATGCCACTTTGGCAGGTCATACCTTCGCCCATGAGCTTCAGGTAGCCTCTGATGCCGGGCTTCTGGGAAGCGTGGACGCCAACCAGGGTGATGCCCAGAACGGATGGGATACCGACGAGTTCCCCTGTGATGTGTACCAGACGGTCGAGGCGATGATGGTCATTCTGCGCTCCGGCGGTTTCACTACAGGCGGGCTGAACTTTGATGCCAAGCGTCGCCGCAACTCAACGGACATGGAAGACTTGTTTATTGCCCACATTTTAGGATTTGATACCTTTGCGCTCGGCCTGACGCTGGCGGACAGGATTATCTCTGATGGCGTGGTTGATGATTTGCTTGCCAAGCGGTATTCCAGCTTTGATTCCGGTTCAGGCGCTGACTTTGAGAAAGGAAAATTGACTCTCGAACAACTTGCGGGAATAGGAAAAACCGCGCCGCAGACAAAGACAAGCGGCAAGCAGGAGTACATCCAGTCCTTGGTCAACCAATATCTGTTCGGCTAAAGAGAGGATCTCTTTCTGGCCAGGGGCGGGTGAAATCCTCCCATGGGGACAGGACTGTTTCCCGTCCCCATGCCAGTGCTTCCATCGCATCGAGGATACAGCGGCGGGCAGGAGGCGCCGTGGACGGGGCTCCGGGACCTGTGGTGTCGTATTCACAAAAACGTGATTCTTCGGGATACCAGCGTCTTTCACGTCCTTGGGGAGTTCTGCTGTGCATGCTTGTCCAGCCTTCCGGATGGATGTGGTCATCCATCAAGCAGGAGATGAAGCATGCGCTGGGGTTGACTTCCGTATCTCCGGAGGGATGCCATGGCCTGCCCAGCCAGTATGAGCCGGGAGTGACTGCGGACGTTTCCTTCTCAAGGGTACAGCGGAGGAACAGGAAACCATGGGGCATGTCCGCCTTGGTGGATGGTGCGCAGATGAAACCTTGTTCGGTGGCATCCCTCTGGCGGCAGATGATGAGGCAATCCTCCATGACGGCACGGGAGCTGCCGAAGATGAAGTCCACATGACCGCTGATCGTGCAATCTTTCAACCATACCCGTCCCGCATCAAGAAAGAGCGTATCCTGATAGCCGATGAACGCGCAGCTGGTGAAGACCGTGACATCCGCGTTTCCCGCGACACGGACGGACACCGCCTGTAGTCCGCTTGCCGAACTGCTGTCCGGAGCCTTTCGGGATTCTCCGGGATAATCAAAGTCATTCATGAATGTCAGCCCATGCGCTGAAAAGTGGGATCCAGTCAGGGTGACTGTTGCGCTTCCTGATGTGCTGAGCTTGCGTCCTGAACCGTCAAGCGTCCGGTGGGCATCGTCCCAGACAATGATGGTGGAAGAAGCGTCCGTCCCGATGAAACTGACATTGTCCCTGTTAACGGACAGCTTCTCCCGATATATGCCGGGGTGGATCAGTACCTTGGAAAAACCTGTCTCCAGGGCGGCTGTGATGCTGGTGAAGCATGGTCGTGTGGAATCCTCCGGAACCGGTAATCCCGCTGGAGCGACTGATGCATCGTGTGCATCGTGGATATCTTTCAGGATAGGGAAGTCATGCATGCTTGCCATGAGGATACGGAGAAGAGGCAGGCAGCGTCAAGGTTCCCGCATCAGGAATGACCATATGGACATATGAGCAAATGAACACATTATGAATGGTTCTCTCATGGAAAATTCGCATATGGCCGGTAATCTGCCTCCTGAATGGAGGAAACCCATGAAAAAGAAAGTATTGTTGTTTCTTGCAGCGATGGTCTTTGCCGCAGCCAGTTTGCAGGCCGTGACCATATACCCGCTGGACAAGGCAGAGATTCTTGCCGGTGCGCGTTTTGACTTCAAAGTTGAATTTGATGAAATCCAGAAGAACGTGGATGTCGATGTGACCATCAATGGCAAAAATTACTCATCTACAATCGGCAGGCGTTCTGCCCTCGTCACAGAAAAAGATGAAGCAGGCATGTCCGCTTCCGCGCTGATTGTCCGTGATGTTACGCTTCCTGCGGGGAAATATGTGGTCAGCGCCGCTGTCAACGGGAAGATTGCCAAGAGCGTCACGTGGACTGTCAATGAGCAGGCTGAACAAGCTGTCGCCCGCAACGTCATCGTCCTGGTCGCCGACGGACTGTCCATTGGCCACCGCACCGCCGCCCGTCTGTTGTCCAGGGGCAATGTGGAGGGAACATCCCAAGGCTTGCTCAACATGGACAAGATGGATCGTCTTGGCACAATGGGAACCAGCTCCGTTGATGCCATCACCGTGGACAGCGCCAACTCGATGAGCGCCTACATGACCGGACACAAGTCCAGCATCAACGCTTTGGGCGTCTATGCCGACCGCACCTCCGATCCTTTCGATGATCCGAAACAAGAGAACCTTGCTGAAATCATCCGTCGCACGACGAAGAAATCCATCGGCATCGTGTCTGACGCCGAACTCCAGGATGCCACACCCGCCGCTGTGGTCGGCCACACCCGCCGCCGCGCCGAGAAGTCCGCTCTGATGAGTTCCTTCCTCGATGTCATGCCTGAAGTCATTCTTGGTGGAGGCAGCGCCTACTTCATCCCGAAATCAGTCCAGGGTTCCAAGCGTACTGATGAAATCAACTACGTCTCCGAATTCCAAAAAGCTGGCTACCAGTTCATCACGAGCAACACAGAGCTGTCCAAGCTTCGTGGCATCGCGGCTCCTGACAGGCTCCTTGGACTTTTTGCTACCGGCAACATGGACGGACACCTCGACCGTACCCTTACCAAAGGCAAGGGATGGTCAGCACAGTTCACCGACCAGCCTGACCTCACCACGATGACCCAGGTCGCCTTGGATGTCCTGTCCAAGAACAAGGAAGGTTTCATGCTCGTCGTCGAGGCCGCCTTGGTTGACAAGTACACGCACCCGATGGATTGGGAACGCGCCGTGTACGACACCATCATGTTCGACAAGGTTATCGGCATTGCCCAAGATTTCCAAAAGGAGAATCCTGATACGCTCATCGTCGTCACCGGCGACCATACTCACTCAATCAGTGTCTACGGCACGGTCAACGACGACAGACCTGGCGACAGGCTCCGAGATAAGGTCGGCACATATGCTAACGCCGGTTTCCCGAACTATGTCGATGCTGACGGCGACGGATATCCCGACACGCCGGATGTCTCAATTCGCCTTGCGGTCGGTTTTGGCAACCATCCTGACTACTATGAGACCTTCAAACCGCATCTTGACGGAGTGTTTGCCCCTGCTATTGCGAACGAGAAGGGTGACTATGTGGCCAATGCACAGTACAAGGACAAGGGAATCTTCATGGAAGGCAACCTTGACTATACCGAGTCCCAGGAAGTCCACTCTGTCGATGACCAGCTTCTTTCAATGAGCGGTCCGGGCAGCGAGCAGGTCAAGGCATATCAGGAGAACACGGCAGTGTTCCACTATATTGCCCAGGCTCTTGGCCTCCAGCCGTAAGATTCATTCTTACTGGTACCGGGATGGACGGATGAACCGCCCATCCCGTCACTTCATGCAAACAGGGGAGTGTTTTTTATGAGGAAGATAGCATGTGCCGCGTGTATTCTGTGTGTCTTGCCTGTCCTTTCCCTCTACAGTGTTTCCGGCATTACGTTCGATGAGTTTTATAACTACGGAATACTGGGCATGTCGTTCACTGACAAACTTCAATCACTGGAAGGCGAGACTGTCCAGATAACCGGTTTCATGGCTCCGCCGCTCAAGGCAAAGGGTAATCTTTTCGTCCTGACGAAAAATCCTGTTTCCCTATGTCCCTACTGCAACAGTGACGCGGACTGGCCATCCGACATTGTGGTCATCTATCTTGAACACCCTGAAACGTTCAGACAGCTCAACAGGAATATCACAGTGACAGGCAGGTTGGAGATGGGTTCGTATACGGATTCGATGACGGGTTTCGTCAGTCAATTGCGTCTGGTCGATGCGACATATAAATGACATATGAGTCTATGGCCGACAGGCCGAAGGAGGATGCTATGGGTGCATCTCTGGTTGTTCATGACCTGGCATGGAGTTTTGCTCCGGGAAACATTCCGTTCATAAGGATTCCCCGCGTTGAAGTGCCGGAAAAAAGCGTCGTCGTCCTTACGGGGCCGTCAGGAGCCGGTAAATCGACTTTGCTGTTCCTGTTGGCGGGCATGGAGCATCTTCACTCTGGGTCTGTGACATGGGGAAAAAATGACCTTGCAACAATGACGAACGATGCGCGGGATGCTTGGCGGCGGGATAATGTGGGCATCGTCTTTCAGGATTTCCAGCTCATCCCTTCTCTTTCCGCGCTGAAGAACGTGCTTCTGCCGTTAACTTTCTCCCACTTTATCATACCGCCTGAAACCCGGATTCGTGCAGAAGCCCTGCTTTCTCATCTGGGAGTCCCGCGCATCCATGCCCTTGCGGGAAGCCTTTCCAGGGGAGAGATGCAGAGGGTTTCCATAGCCCGCGCCTTGATGAAGAATCCTTCAATCATCCTGGCGGATGAACCGACGGCAAGCCTTGACGCTGGCAATGAGGATACTGTTTCCACTCTGCTGCTTACCGCCGCGCGTGAAAATGGAGCCACGCTTGTCATCTCATCACATCAGAAGAAAGTGAAGGATGACGCTGACTATATTCTCGACATCTCTCATGGACAGATGGTTTCGTTCAATGAACGAAAAGGGGGAACGACATGAACCCATTATGGATGGTCGGGGCGGACATGAAGAAGAACGTCCTGGCAAGCATAGGCACGCTCCTTCTTCTGGCGATAGCTTTTTCCGTCAACGTCGCAGCTCTGGCACTGGAACGGGCAGTGGTGGATTCCGCCGCTGAAACCGCGCAGGAATATGATCTTGTCGTCGGTGCGCCGGGGAGCAGTACCGACCTTGTCCTTGCCACGGTCTTTCTCCGGACTGAAGATGCTCTGCCTTTGATGGATTTTGAAGTATACGAAGAACTGAAGGAAGATTCGCGGGTCGCCGCTGTGTCTCCGTTCACGATAGCCGATTCATACCAGGGCTTTCCGGTTATCGGCATCAGTGAGGATTTCTTCATAATCAAGCAGTCTCTCATCCCCACGGAAGGCCGTGTCTTTGAAAAAACCTTTGAGGCTGTCGTAGGAGCTGACGTCAGTCTAAAGGTCGGCGATGCCTTCAAGAGCGTCCATGACTATGTGGAGGAACAGGCGGGGAATGAGCATGGTCATGAAGATATTTCCTACACTGTCGTGGGAAAAGCCGCAAAGACAGGTACTCCATGGGACAAGGCAATCATCACGTGGTATCAGAGCCTCTGGGAAATCCACGGCTACCACGACCATGACCATAAAGATGAAGATAGGGAAGAAGCGGAGCATGAGGAGGTTGGAAAAGAAGAACTCCATGAGGAGCCAAAAATCGGCGCTGTACTGGTCAAGCCGCTCGACTTTCCGTCGGCGTATGCGCTTAGGGCGGAATACCAGAACAATGCAGGACGCACGACGAGCGTTTTCCCTGCCGAGGTTCTGACGTACTTGTTCGGACTTTTCGGTAATTTTAAAGCAGTCATATCCACATTGGGTAACATGCTGCAAGCTTTGGTTTTCCTCTCTGTGATTCTCAGTCTGCTGGCAACCCTTCCATCCAAGTACAGATGGATAGGGCTTCTCCGGACTCTCGGAGCAAGCAGGGCATATGTGTTCCAGACGCTCTGGATGCAGTCAGCGGTGATTTTTCTGCTCTCCGGAGTGATAGGTTTCTTTGTCGGGCAGCTTGCCGCCGGTACGCTGTCGTCGTTCATAGATTCCGGGACAGGTATGAACATAGCCATCACCATCCAAAGGGAGGATTTTCTGCCGCTCTTGGTCTTCTGGTTCATCGGACTGGTCGGAGCGCTGATACCGGCGTTCATCGGGTTCTCCGTCTCACCCCGCAAGGCGGTGCTGGGGCAATAGCCGGTACCATCAGCCTTCGTTTTTACACGCGCTGCTCTTGGTACTCGCGCTACACGGCTTTCGCCCAAGCCCTTGGCACCATCTTTCTTGCAGGCTGCCATGCGGCGTGAACACTGGAACCCGCCAAGGCGCATATCATGGAAGTCATGAGGCAATCACGGAGACTGACAGCCCTGTCGTCATTCTCCGTCGGTCGTTTCTTCCTGTGCCGTGCCTTCTTTCCGTTTGGTTGCGCTCCGGGAAATGTACAGTCTGAGGATTTCAATGCGCTTGTCCTCAACCTTTTCCACATGGAAAGTGAGATTCCGGTAGATGACATCCTCAACGTCCTCGCTGCCTGACGGGATGCGGCCCAACAGTCCGACCAAGAAACCTCCGATGGTTTCGTATTCATCTTCCGGAAGGGCAAGACCCAATTCTTCGTTGACTTCATAAATCGGAACGATGCCGCTGATTAGATAGGAACCGTCCTCCTGTGCCTGGATGACCAATTCTTCTTCATCATGCTCATCATAAATACGACCCATGACGTGTTCTATCAAGTCTTCCATCGTGACCAGCCCCAGCGTACCGCCATATTCGTCCAGGATGATGGCCATATGCGTCTTGGTCTTCTTCATCTCACGGAAAAGATCATCGGCAAGTTTGCTGAAGGGGACAAAATAGGGAGGGCGGATGATTGATGTCAGGTCAAAGCTTTCTTCATCATGTCCGTAGAAGGTGAACAAGTCCTTGATGTGGACGATTCCTATGATGTTGTCAATTGAATCCCTGTAGACAGGGAAGCGTGAGTAGTGACCGTCATTTGCCAGGTGGAACACTTCGGACATGGACGCCGTTTCCGGTATGGCCACTATGTCGGAACGGTGGGTCATCAGTTCTGAGATGGGGCTGTCGTTGAAGTCGAAGATGTTGTGAATCATTTCCTGCTCATCATCTTCAATGATTCCGGAATCACTGCCTGCATCGACCATGAGACGTATGTCTTCTTCGGTCATCGTCTGGTCGGCATCTCCCTTCCTGATGCCGAAAAGCCTCAGTACCAAATTCGTGGTGAATGTCAGCAGGGCGACGAAAGGATAGGTAGCCAAGGATAGCCAGCGCAAGGGGATGGCGACAGCCAAGGCAAGGGAGTCCGCATATCTAAGCGCGACCTTCTTGGGCACAAGCTCTCCGAACACGAGCATGCAGAAAGAAAGGATCAGCGTGATGAGCAAGGTGGAAATTGTTTTCAACGTACCGGCTGAAATGGTGATGCCGGCAGTGACCAAGGCATCAACAAGGTATCCGGAAAGAGAGTCCGCGGCAAAGGCTCCGGAGAGAAGACCTGCCAATGAGACTCCGATTTGGATTGTCGCCAAGTAGCCGGTGGAGGTTTCCTTCAGCTTCTGGAGAGCCAGGGCGCGTTTGTTTCCCCGGTTGGCGAGAACTTTCATTCTGTTCTCATTGGCGGAGAGAAGGGCGATTTCCGAACCTGCGAACACTGCGTTGAGCAGAATCAGAACCACTTGCATCAGAAGTGCAGTTAACATTTTGTCCTTCCGTATGTACGGGATGTCCCCTGTAGGAGACGCTAAGTCCTTGCGGTGGCAAGGACTTCATGCTTCTAGATTACAATGGGGCATGGCGGAGCGTCTAGTGATGGGACAGGAATGGATGCGGGTATTTCACATCATCTCACAGTATCGCGCATCATCTGTTCTTTATGGCTATCGCTTCAATCAGATCGGCGACATCCTCGCAGGCATCCATCACGCTTTCCATGCCTTCATAGATTTCTTTCCATCTGATTACCATGAGGGGATCGGCGTTGTCATCGGCATAGAGGGTTTTCACACAGCTGCGATACAGGCGGTCGGCGGATTCTTCACAATGGTTGACATCTATGATGTGGCGTGCCAAGTTCTTTGATGTCTTGAAATGCTCAAATTCCTTGAAAGCCTCCTGCAAGGTGACGCAGGCTTTGACCATCAGCGTAGATATGGGCAGGATGTCTTCCCGCACTGTCTTGACGGACAGCATGTCGAGCGTCAGCGATATGTCCTCAATAGCATCAGTGATGGAATCTGTCTGGCTTCCGAGCTGGAGCAGATCCTCACGGTCGATTGGGGTGATGAAGGCGCGGTTCAAGTGGTAACAGAAGTCGTGGAGTTTTTCATCAGCCTCATGTTCAATCGCGTGGATGGCATCAGCGGCATTCTCTACGTCAGTATAATTTCTCAGCAGGTCATCAAGTTTGACTGCGCAACGGACAGAGCAGCCGATCATGTCCGTCAACAGATGATAATAGTTTGTTTCTTTCTTTTTCCCTAGCATGGGCGGATTCCTCCTAGAAGATGTATAGGAACAGCTTGGCCATAAGGAAGCCGAGCAGTCCGCAGCCGGGAAAGGTAAGCAGCCACGCTGCCACCATGTCCTTGGCTATGTTCCAGTCAACGCTGGAGACCCTGCGGCTGGCCGCGACGCCCATGACCGCTGTGGTTTTCGTGTGCGTGGTGGATACAGGTAGTCCGGTAAGGGTTGAGAGCAAAAGGGAGACACCTGCCGACGCATCTGATGCAAAGCCTTGGTAGGGGCGCATTTTCACCATGTCCAGGCCGACCGTCTTGATGATTTTTTTGCCTCCGACCAGCGTTCCGATGCCCATGATGGATGAACAGACCAGCATGACCCAGAGAGGAATGTTGAACGTACCGTCAGCCGCTTTCATGGCGTTTCCGTTCAAGAACAAGGCAAGCATGAAGACGCTCATGAATTTCTGTCCGTCCTGCGCTCCATGGAGGAATGCCATGAAGGCGGCGGCGGCAATCTGGGCGCGCCTGAAGAATCCATCCGATCGGGCGCGGGAGTAGCGGCAGGCCATTTTTTCTATGAACCTGACGAGAAACCAACCCAAGCCGAAGCCTAGCACCGTGGATGCGACAAGGCCGATGAGAACCTTTGACCATTCTGCCATGTTGATCGCTGAAACGCCTCCCAGAGCCAGGGCTGCTCCGGTCAGGCCGGCAATGAGGGAATGGCTTTCACTGGTGGGGATGCCGAACCACCATGCGCCGGTCGCCCAGACGACAATGGCGAACATGGCCGCGGCAAGGACTATGATGGCATTCTGTGTGCTGTCTCCGACGTTGGCAAGCTCGCCGCGCGGACTGAAATCAACCATTTTACTGATGGTATCGGCGACTTCCGTACTGATGCTTGTCATAAGCAGGACGCCGAGGAAATTGAAGACAAAGGCCATGAAGATGGCTGAATTGGGACTCATGGCACGGGTTCCGACCGCGCTTCCTATTGCATTTGGCGCGTCAGTCCAGCCATTGACAAAGATTACGGAAAGAACAAGCACGATACTAGCGATAAACGCAAAACTCACCCGGAAGCCTCCATGTTTATTGGAAAAAGCAGGGGGAAATACCCGGCTAGTATAAAGTTTATGGCGCGGCCTTTGTATGTGTCAACCAAGTACACATGCTTATTTCATGAAAAATTAACATTTTTGTAACAATCGAGATATTTTTAAAATAGACATCACACGAGAACGGAAACAAATAAATATTCAAAATTTTCAAAAGCATAAACAGTCTTAACCTGTCCACAAGCGCATGGCAAGGCGATGGAAGCCCTTTCTTGAATTTTGAAAATGCCTCTTGAATATGTTATTTCATTTTCATGAATGAACTATATCAAAAGCATACCCGTACCCGCCGTGATAAGCAACAACCCAAGAATTGTGCGCGGACGCGCTTTTTCCTTCAGGAACAGCCAGGCCGCCAGCACCGTCACCACAATGCTAAGCTTATCCACCGGAACGACGATACTGGCCGGTCCCAGTTGCAGGGCACGGTAGAAAGCCAGCCATGAAATACCAGTTGTCAACGCGCTTGTCATCAAAAAGAGCCAGCTTCGGCGAGGAATGCTCATGATTAAGTGAGTCTTTTTCTGGCTTATGACAATGACCAGTGACATAATCAGGATTACGCCCGTCCTGATTGCCGTTGCCAAAGTGGAATCTATGTCCTTCAGACCGATTTTCACCAAAATTGACGTAGCAGCCGCACAAAACGCGGACAGGATTGCAGGCACGAACCATGACGTGAATCGGGAACCTTGGTAATCTCCCTTTCTGTCCAACATCAGCCATGTACCACAGGCCATGACAGCCATGCCTGCCCAGGAAACACGGGTAGGGACTTCGTGTAAGATGGCAAAGGCAAGCAGCATGGTGATGATCGTACTGCTTTTATCAATCGGAGCAATCTGGTGGACATTCCCCCTCTGGAGAGCCGTAAAATAGAAAAGCCACGACGCTCCGGTCGCCATGCCGGAGAGAATCAGGAAGATGAAGGATTGCAGGGGAATAGTACCGAGGCCAATGCCGCTTCCGGTAAGCAGAACCATGAGCAAGGAGAAAACAAGGACAAGGGCAGTCCTCACTGCCGTCGCCACATGGGAGTCCACGTTCTGCAACCCTGCCTTTGCAAGGATTGCAGTCAATCCGGCGCTTAAGGCTGAAACGCACGCGAGGAACAGCCACATATCATAAGACTCCTATCAGCCGATGAGATGATGCCCCTATGCCCATTGTGGTTCCCAACATGGAGACATAGCCGCGGACGCTGTTGCGCGCGGGGCTGTAGATGACGCCTATCTTAGGCGTTATTGCGGATAGAGACCCTATTTTCAGGGTGATTCCCAGCTCAGCGCTGAGGTATACGTCTTCTTCCCATGCCATGCCGCTGTCAAGCAGATATGCCATGCTCTCCGCTTTCAGCGTCAGTCCGATTCCCGTGATTCCCCCGTAGCATGGCAAAGGCTGGTCGATTGCCCAGGGGATGCTGTAGGAAAGACCGGCGCGGAGCTTTGCCCGGAAGTCGGTATGGGTTTCCCATGGGGAAGCAGAGGATACAGGACTGTTGGATGGAAGCAGGATTGAAGAAATCCGGTGATCGGTGAGACTGACTCCCAGGTCGGCATCCAGACGCACTACATGGTTAGCCCGACCTGCTACGGCTTTCTGGACAGACAGGAATGCAAAGGCAGGACTCCATGCGTTGCCTGCGCTCTTGTCCTGAGAAGCTGACACTGACATGCCCATCAGGAATCCATCTCGTCCGAACAGGGCAGTGACCGGAGCGGATTCATTCCAGTCATACTGAAGTGTGATTTTTTCCTGAGACAAAGCAAAACCTTCTGACAGGTCAAACCCCAGATATGCCATCCCTGCAAGATGGAGCAGACCGGTTCCCCTGAATCCGATTTTACGAGCCAAGGGGACGGTCACAGCAGTCTGCGATTCAAGCACTGACCCCGCGCCGGAGCCTCCATTGAGAGAAAACCCAATGGCCGTCTGTTGTTCCAGAACAAAGGGGCCAGGCGAATGTCGGTAGAGTGCATAAATGCTGATAATCTGTTCTGCCGTCTGCCATGTCGCGGAAAGATTCACGGAATTTTTCTGCAAAAGACTGTCGAATGATGCGCTGACGCCATACACCCCTCCGGTGGAGTCGCCGAACTCCAATCCTAAGACAGGGAACCAGTATGAGAAACGTGGGATATCATGATATCGTGATGTCGGAAATTCCTTGGAGGCTTCTTCCGACTGTTCCTGTCCTGACGGACGATGTTCTTCTGTTTTCCAGATGACTGGTTCGTTAAGAACCTCCGTGGCAGGGATGGAACGGAGTGCCTGCCCTTCGGCGGTAGCCGTGGCGTATATGTACCGCTCTCCATCCCGGATTGCCCCCAGGACACCAGAGGGGTCGCGTGCCAGAAGAAGAATGGAGCTTTCGCCATCCGTATTCTTTGATGAAGAAATGTCTGCGCCATACAGGGCGAAGGTTCCGTCCACATCACTTGAGAAAAGCAGCGTGTCGGAACCACTGAAACGAGGATATCTAATTTCCGCACGTCCTGGCGGGACTACGCTCCTGATGCCATCTTCATCCATGATTCGCAGCGATGACAGGCCATGGGAGGTCTCGATGAATGCAATGCTCCGACCGTCGGGAGAGAACCGAGGTTCATAAACGCTTGTCTCAGGATTATCATAAAGGACTTCACCGTCCCCACCGTCCATGGGTATCCTGACAAGCCTGTACCGGGTTCCCGTTGCTTCAATGGCTATGAGCTTCTTCCCATCAGGTGAAAGAGCAGGATGGAGGAACCTGCCGCCTGACGTGAGCCAGACGGATGAGTCGTCATCCACATTGTACAGCACAATGTCCGCATAGCTGACTGCCGCTGTTCCAATGGCTCCATATTCCCAAGATGTACTATGGATGCGGCTATACGCAACTTTCAGACCATCATCGCTCGCAGAGAAAGAGAGTCCGTCAGCTCCGGGAATTACCGCCAGCATGCTAGTTTCCGTCTCATTTGCACCGTAGCGAACCATGCGTGCCGTCCGGTCAGGATGCGCTGTCAGTCCTATCAATCCCGCTTCTGTCCTGTAGGGCAAGGAGTACGTACCTGGTTCATCCGGGGAAAAAAGGGTTCCTGTCCTGAACCGTGAGCGGGAGGCCAGTTTATCTGCCTGTTCCTTCAATGCCGCCGAGAAAATCTCTAAAGCTGTCATCCCCGTATGGGAGCGGAATGCGGAATCCATCCCCAGGAAGGGAAAACCGGTGAATTGGTTGTTGATGGCTATGATTGTTTCTTCCCCGTAATGATGCACCAGATAGTCAACCATCAGATAACCTGTAAGATAATAGCGGCCTGACGGTGGCATATGAGAAGAATATGAGCCCTGTGCGAGCGACCACATCTTTTCTTCCAGCAGGGGAGCTTCCCATTGGAGGGCGAAAAGAGGAGAATCTCCACGACCACCCTCGGAGTAGACGGATTCCGCATAGACGGTGAGTCCTTCTATCCACCACAGGGGCATGAGAACCTGATTGAAAGCGATCATTCCCGGTCCGAATATCGCAAGGTATTTCCCGATTCCTATCGGGGATGTCAGGTGCAGGTAGTGGGTAAGTTCGTGGGTGAACACCGTCTTCAACCAATTTTCCGTCCGCGTCCCAAGAAAGCGGTCGTCAGGTGAGGTAAGGTACAAGGTGATGCGGTTAGGCATTGGAGCGAATGAGCCATTGGCAAAAGCCGTCCTGCCGGCGAGAATCACCGGAATCTTTCCTGACGGGGCATGGTTCAACGCCCTGGAAATCTTTGTGTACGTCTCATCCGCGAATGAGGCAAGCTCATACGCATGGTGGCTGTCTTTTGGTTCGAAGATTATGAGAAAATGCTCCGTCTCGCTCTGTTCCCATCCCCGGTAAGGCTCTTGTCCGGATGCATAAAGTGGCGTCAGGGCAAGGAAAGCCAGGCTAAGCAGGAAAAGAACACGACCACAGGCAAAAACTGATGTCAAAAAGGATTTCATGTGTGTCTCCCTGTACTCACGATACCCTGAAATAGCGGTGAAGAAAAGAGTATAGGGCGTTCCGGGCTATGATAAGGAGAGAGCAAGGAAAGGGAAGCCCCGCCTTATTTCGCCAGCTTGTCCATCACATGGAGGATTTCCTCAATCTTCCTGCGGCTGTCATCGGTTTCCATGACCTGTGCGACGCACCCTTCAAGATGGGCGTGAAGGATGTCACGGTTGATGGTGCGCAAGATGGCTTGTGTCGCCATCAGCTGGTTGGAGATATCCATGCAATAGCGGTCTTCATCGACCATCTTCATCAGACCGTCAATCTGTCCCCGCGCTGTCTTGAGAAGGCGTGTCACCTTGTCCCTGTCCGCCCGCATCGCATCCTCCTGCTGTCGTAGAAACTACACCCCCTGAGGGGTATCTTGAATATAATGAAAAAACCTCTGGCTGTCCATGAAGCGTTTCAAGGAACGGCGTTTCCCTCAATGCGAGGTCGTCACAAAAGTGTGAAAAATTTAACCGATAACCCCTGACCATGAGGAAAAACGCAGACGGCTTATGCTATCACCGCCTCACGGTATAACACCGTGTGGTATTGACGCAATTGTGGATTACCGTTGTCGTGAAAAGTGACCTCCGTTTGCATGTGGCAGAACGTATACGGGGAGAGAGATAACTCCCGCACGTTGCACTGTGCGTGGTGGAGGTCACTTCAGAGTATCTAAAAAATTACCTGCACGGGCGTGTTTGTGTTGACTATAGTGTTATCACCCAGTTGACCTTCATCGTTGAGTCCAGTCGCCCAGAGCGTGCCGTCCTTCTTTAAAATCATCGTGGTGGAGGCTCCGGTGGAGACAGCCGCGACATCAGGCATAACCAGCACGGGCGTGTTTTTGTTTTCATTATTACCTAGACCCAGTTGCCCCGTCGTGTTGTTTCCAGTCGCCCAGAGCGTGCCGTCCTTCTTCAGAATCATCGCATGGGATCCTCCGGTGGAGACAGCCGCGACATCAGTCATGACCCCGACCCCACCAGAACCCTTGACCTGTACGGGTATGTTTGTTGTATAGGTGGTCGCCTCGTCGACACCCAGTTGACCATAAGTGTTGTCTCCAGTCGCCCAGAGCGTGCCATCCTTCTTCAGAATCATCGTGAAAATGTCTCCGCCGGAGACAGCCGCAACATCAGAACCCATGGACGAAACCTGCATGGGCGTGCTTTTGTTTTCATTATTACCGATACCCAGTTGACCAGAATAGTTGTTTCCCGTCGCCCAGAGAGTGCCGTCCGTCTTCAGGATCATCGTGTAAATGACTGTGGCGGAGACAGCCGCGACATCAGGCATAACCTGCACGGGCGTGGTTCTGTTGTTCTGATCTCCGACACCCAGTTGACCAAAACTGTTGAATCCAATCGCCCAGAGCGTGCCGTCCGTCTTCAGGATCATCGTATAATTCAATCCGGCGGAGACAGCCGCGACATCAGGCATAACCTGCACGGGCGTGCTTTTATTGGCCGTAGTGTCATCACCCAGTTGACCATACTGGTTGGCTCCCGTCGCCCAGAGAGTGCCGTCCTTCTTCAGGATCATCGTATGGGTGGCTCCAGTGGAGACTTCCTTGACATCAGTCATGAAGTCGTTGGGATCGGTACTAGCCTTGACCTGAACGGGCATGGTTCTGTTGTTCTGATCTCCGACACCCAGTTGACCCGCTCCGTTGTATCCAGTCGCCCAGAGCGTACCGTTATTCTTCAGGATCATCGTGTGAGTGTTTCCGGCGGAGACGGCTCGGTATGGTTTGAACGTAGCGGCCCCGTTTATGCCGTCACCTTCATCCCATTCTCCAATCTCAATCTCAATAGCGGCAACGGCGACTTCTTCATCAGAGGTATTGAGCGTCATGTTGTAGACATGCTGCTTGCCTTTGTCAAAGTGAATCAGATGCTTGTCTCCGTCAGCTACAGCACCGGTGGTACTTGGCTTCCATGTGTATGTACCAGCTCCAGCACCACCGCTCAGGGTAAACTCCAGAATTAAGTTATCCAGAGCAAAAGTGTTGCCCGTAGGTATCAGCACAGCCTCGAACCTGCGCTTGCCCGCATCATAGTCTTCTTGACCAAGAGTGTCGGAAACGTTCCGCATGTAAATAGTCTTGTCGGAATTATTGGGAGTAGACAGACTTCCGTCATTCAGATTAATACTGACTGTCGTGTGCAACCCTTTGATTGTAGCGTCAAGCGTACCGTCATCAATGGCATCCTTATCAACGGTCGTGCTCGGAATGATGTTGACAATCAGGCGGGAAAGCATGTGGTCAAGTTTCAGCTGTACCGTCGAGGTATTGTTCTGTACATTGTCGGTGCGTCCCCACAGGGCGTCTGCCATTCCAGTCTCCTGTTCCCCGTTGCCTCCTGTAATGACATCCAACAACACCTGATCAGCGCCAGGGTACATGGCTGGCACATAAGGAAAGAAGGCGATGAAATCAAACGTATCACTGGCATTGTTGTCAATGTCATTCCACTTCAGGGTATTGGCATCATCGACAGGAATGAAGCTGGAGGTCTGGGAGGCAACGTCAGCCTTGTAGTGTTTGTTGGCGCGCTCGGTGACGGCACTAGCTACCGGATCTTCATGATCCAGCATGTAGATGCTGACTACATCACCAACCTCCCATTCGGAATTGGCTGAGACTTTGCGTCCTATTTCCGTGGAGAAGCGCACTGCATTGGTATGTGAGACATTCAGTTTGCTGTCGCATGAAATAAAGGTGATAAGAAGCATCAGAATGGTCGTAAGAACTATAAAGACTGGTTTGCTAAATTTGTTCATATGCAGCACTCTCAGATTCTCTCTCTCTCTCTCTCTCTCTCTCTCTCTCTCTCTCTCTCTCTCTCATGGTGTCTTTTCCTTTCTCCGTAAAGAAGATGACAGCATATCAGCACAACCAATGCGGAGATAATAATATATGGTAGTGTAAATCCGTTATGAGCAGAAAGCTATTACCCAAAAGTATTATTTTGCATGAAAAGCAGAGAAAACCATATAATACTTTCGGGTTAGTTAATGATTTTAGATGTTATTAGTGTTAATAAATTACATTTTGAACGTACACAATGCTAAGATACAGGGTGGATATCAGAATGTTTGTATCAATGACAACTTTCATTCCTGTTCCCGTCTTTTCCTTGCGAAATTCCTTGATCATATCCATGTTGTACGCTTTGTTCCCAATCACCTTTACTCTCCCTGTCTCTGTACGATACACTTCTTTGTGACCAGAGGTTTGATTTCCTTCAACTCCGCCTTGCTTTGCAAATTCTCGTGGTATCAACTTTGTTCAAAGAGGGGACCGCCTGATGCAGAATTCCGTTCCGGAAGGAAAATTCTTGGATGTCCATGAGATAGCAACTTCCGTGAGCCCCCGGCTTGCGAAAAAGATACCCCGATGGGTGGAGAACATAATTGCCCGCCTCATCCATGAGAATGACCTCAACAAGATGTGGAAACAGCACGAACATAAGGAACCTTTAGCCTTTCTCCAGGGCATCAATAAAGATTTCAACCTTACTACCACTTTTGAGAAGGAAGAACGCATCTCCGAAATAGTGGGAAGGAACCCCATATTCGTGGCGAATCATCCGCTGGGAGGAACAGAATCCCTGCTGTTGATGGAAAAAATCGCTTCATATGACACTTCGGTAAGGATGATTACCCGCAAGCTGTTCATGCGCGTCATTCCCCTTCGGCCTTTCTTCCTGCCCGTGCCACAGACAAAGGAACGGGAAGAAATCGCTGACTTTCTTGATGCCGTCAAGGAGCCGGGACCCATCATGATATTTCCGGCGGGCTATTGTTCCCGTCCCCTCTCAAACGGCATCCTCTTTGATTATGAATGGAAATCAACATTCGTCAAGTTCTCCAGGACATCCAGTCGCCCCATTGTCCCCGTGTACATAGAAGGGCAGAATTCACGGAGATTCTACTACGTAAGCTGGTTGCGCCGTTTCTTTGGCATCAAAGCTTCCCTGGAATCCATCCTCTTGGTCGATGAGATGTTCCGGCAGAATGGCTCACATATAGTCTTCAAGGTAGGCAAACCCATTGATTATTCTGTCTTCTCGAAAGACCTGTCTGATTCCGAATGGGCATGCCGCATCCGCCAGCATGTCTTCAATCTTTCCTTGGACATTGACGCTGAATTTTCCCCTGGACTCCCCCTCACGCTTCTTGATGCATAAAGTGCATGAGATACGTAGGGTGGGGCATGAACCTCATGCTCCGCTGGAGAACTGGCTGGTATAGAGGGCGTAATAGGCACCCTTTTTTTCCATCAAGGCGGCATGCGTTCCTTTTTCCACAATGGAACCCTTTTCCATTACAAGGATTTCATCGGCATTCCTGATGGTGGAAAGGCGGTGGGCTATGACGAAAGTCGTGCGCCCCTTCATCATGCGCTGGAAAGCCTCCTGGATCTTTTTCTCGGTGAACGTATCAATGTTGCTTGTCGCTTCATCAAGGATGAGCATGGGAGGATCGGCCAGCATCACCCTGGCAATGGTAAGCAATTGAACCTGCCCCTGCGAAAGTCCTGAATCATCCGTCGCCAGAGGGGTATCATATCCGTGGGGAAGACGACGGATGAAAGAATCAGCATCCGCTTCCATGGCCGCCCTAATCACATCGTCCCGGCTTGCCTCCGGTCGCGCATAGGCAATGTTCTCATGAATTGTCCCGTCGAACACCCATGTATCCTGGAGTACCATGCCGAAGTGCCTGCGCAGTCCGCTTCTCGTCAGCCTGCGGATATCCGTTCCGTCCAGGAGGATCGCTCCATGATCCACATCATAAAACCGCATCAGCAGGTTGACCATCGTCGTCTTTCCGGCTCCCGTGCGGCCGACCAGCGCAATGCGACTTCCTGGTTTCACCTGCATGTCGAAATCTTGGATTAACTTCCGCTCGTGTTCGTAAGCAAAGCTGACATGCTCGAATGAAATTTCTCCGGTGCAGTCGTCCAGTCGGACAGGATGCGGATCATCAGGGACTTCCTCAGGGGCATCGAGGATGGAAAAAATCCTTTCCGCTGATGCTGCCGCCGCTTGTATCTGTGCCATCACGCTTGTGATTTCATTAAAGGGCTTGGAGAAGATGACGGCGTAAAGAAGAAAACTGGACAGTTCGCCCACGCTCAGGTTTCCTGTCAAGGCGGCGAGGCCGCCTATGATGCCGACTACTGCATAGGTCGTATTGTTCACTATGCGTGTCGAAGGATTAGCCATGGCGGAAATGAACTGAGAACGGGTTCCGACCTTCTTCAGCTCCTGGTTCATCTTTGCGAATGTCTCCCGTGCCTGCTGCCCATGATTGAATGCCAGCACTTCAAGCTGTCCGGTAATCATCTCCTCCGCATATCCGTTGATGACTCCCACGTATCGCGCGGTCTCACGGAACAGCTTTTGGGAACGGACGGTGATGAAGCGGGCTACCAGATAGGCAAGCGGAGAAGAAAGAATGATTACTCCGGCCATCAGAAGGTTGATGGAGAGCATGAACACTATGGTTCCCGCAATGGTGATTATCCCTTGGATAAGGGCGTTCATGCCCTGCAACATACCATCGCTGACCGCCTCGGCATCATTGATGAAACGTGTGGCGACATCCCCGTGGGAGGCGGTGTCATGGAAGCGGATGGGAACCCGCTGGAGCTTGGAGAAAAGCATCTTCCTCAACCTGTGGCTGGCCTCACAGGAAAGCCTGTTGTCAAGATAGACGCTTATCCACTGGCCGACCATACCAGCGGCGTAGAATATGGCAAGAATGCCCGCCATGCGGAAAAGCAGGGGGAAATCTACATTGCCACGGCTTTTCAGGCCATCGATTGCCTTTCCAATCATTTGGGGAGAAACCAAAATCCCCAAGACGGACACCAAGGAAAAGACAATGACGGCGGCGAACATCAGACGCTTGTCTTTTAATATCTGGAAAATACGCCGGAAAATTGATGTCATGAAGCAGCCTCCTGTCCGGTGAGCTGTGACATGCAGATATTTCTGTATACACCGCAGGATTCATGGAGGCTGGCATGGGAACCGATTCCGGCTATGCGCCCATTGTCACAGACAATAATGATGTCGGCGTCCTTTACGATTCCGGCACGCTGGGAGATGATGAACATTGTACGGTCGGGAGCGTCCCGTCGGATGGCGGTACGTACCAAGGCTTCCGTCCGGAAGTCAAGGGCGCTGGTCGCGTCGTCGAGGATGAGGATGTCCGGCTGTCTGATCAAAGCGCGGGCAACGGCAATCCTCTGTTTCTGGCCTCCTGAAAGATTCCGCCCGTCCCGGCTCACCGGGGAGTCATATCCCGCTGGCATCTCCATGATGAAATCATGGGCTTGGGCAAGGGTGGCGGCATGTCTGACCTGTTCGTCAGGCGCTCCAGGATTTCCCCAACGGATATTGTCCGCGATGGTTCCTGAGAATAGTTTGGTTTTCTGCGGAACAAAGCCTATCTTCTCCCGCAGCACAGTCAAAGGATAATCCTTCACATCCCGCCCATCGACCCTGACTGAACCTTCCATGACATCGAAGAACCGGAGAATCAGCGCGGCGATGGTGGACTTGCCGCTTCCGGTCGCTCCGATGATGCCGACGACCTTTCCACGGGGAATGGTGAAGTCGGCATTGTCCAGGACAGGTTCCCCCGTCATGTTGTAACCGAAGCGCACATGGGAGAACCCCACCGCCTCGCCAGCAATGGCCGGAGTCTCAGGAAAGCGTGGATTTTCTATGATATCCGGAGTTATGTCAAACACGTGGTTGATTCTTCCTGCCGCGGCCAAGGAACGAGTAAAGAGAATAATCAGGTTTGCCAATACCAGCAAAGCGACCAGAATTTGGTTCACATAGGAAATGAAGGCAATCAAATCACCTTGGGAAAGCGTACCGCCTTCTATGTGTATGCCTCCCTGCCAGAGTATTGTCAGGATTACTAGATTCACCACCAAGGATGTCAGCGGAGAATAAAGCGCGGAAAGTCTTCCTATGCCAAGCCCAGTGTCGCGTACACCATTGTTGTCAGAGGCGAATCTCTTTTCCTCATAGTCTTCCTTTGAGAAAGCGCGGATGACCCTGACCCCGGACAGGTTTTCCTTTACACGTCTGCCGAGGATGTCCAGACGGCTCTGGTAGGAACGGTAGAGTGGTGAGGTGAAGCGGGTCAACAGGTAGATGATCAGACCAAGGAACGGGGTGGCTGCCAGAAGAATCAGCGCAAGACGGACATCAAGGGAGAACGCCATGATTAAGGAACCGATGATGATGAAGGGGGAACGTGAGACAAGCCGTATCATCATGGCTACCCAGAGCTGCATCTGGTTGACATCATTTGTCAGCCGATTAGTGAGGGTGGAGGCTCCCATATCCCGGACTTGTCCCGGCGAAAGGCTCATGATATGGCTGAACAGCTTGTCCCTCAGCATGGTACCGAAGCCCTGGGATGTGTAGGAGGCAACGCGCTGGCATACCCAGGCACACGCAAAGCCTGCGAAGGCCAGTATCACCATAAGTCCGCCCATTTTCAGAACATAGGATTTGTCCTGCATGATGACACCATTGTTGATGGCCAAGGCCATGATGGTCGGCAATGCAAGTTCGCAGATTACCTCAAGGAACTTGAGCAAAGGTCCTATGATGACTTCTTTCCTGTAGTTCCTGAGATGCTTCATCAGTTTGAACATATTCTCATCCTTACCTATCCCTATACCTGTTCCTATGAGAGATGACTATACAGAAAAATAAAATATATTGGAAATGTTTGGTATTCCTGTCCGCAAAGCATGATTCAGAATGATGGCAACAGGGGAGAAGGGAGCTTGAACACTGCCTTGACTGCATATCCGGTTGATATTTTCTTCAAGGCAAGAGACGGACATAGCCACTGTTCATGACGGACGCATCAGGATGAATAAAATGGTTCAAAAACAACAAAAACCTTCACTTGTAGCACTTTTGTCCTGATGGGATAGTAAAGTCAGACTAAAAAAGGGGGCTTGTATGAAGAAAACTTTTACTTTTCTCTTGATCGTCTTGTTGCTTCTTCCGGCAGTTATTTTTGCCCAAGGAGGAAAAGACAAAAAAGAAGACGGTATCATAACAATTAATTACTGGACTCATGAGGATCCAGCAAGAACGCAGCTGGAAACAGAACTGATTGCTCAGTTTGAAGCGGACAATCCGAATATCAAAGTCGTGAGATCCACACAGGCCGCAGTCAAGCAGATTGAGCTGGTGCAGACTGCTTTTGCCGCCAACCAAGGGCCGGACATGTTCAACCTGCCCATTGAAAACCAGTTTGCCTATATAACCAATGGGCGTGTTGCTCCTGTCGATGCCCAGGCCGCCGGATACGCGGACATAAGTGAAGTGTACGCAAAGTATGCGCCACACGTCCTTGATGCCGTAACGGTCAATGGCAAACTGTATGGCCTGCCCCTGGAACTGACGAACTGGGCGATTTATCTCAATAAGAAAGTCTTCCAGAGCGTTGGACTGGATCCTGAAAAGGATTATCCGAAGACATGGGAAGACATGATGGAGATTTCTGAAAAAATCGTCATCCGTGACGGAGACATCATCGTCCGCCGTGGTTTTGATTTCCGCTACCCGTACTATCTGACAGAAATGGTTCCCATGGTTGAGCAGTTGGGTGGACAGCTTATCAGTGATGATGGCAAGACGGCGATTGTCGGGGATGAAGCATGGCTCAAAGTGCTTTCCTTCATGAAGGAATGGGGACCAAGCGGACGCAATCTGGGCTCTCCTACATATAAAGCCGCCCGTAACCTGTTCAATATGGACAACAACGACATAGCCATGGCTAACACGGGGCTCTATCAGCAGGGACGCATTGAGAGTGACAACCCGGAATTCTTCAAGAGCGGAGACTGGATGGTCGTACCGTTCCCCGTCTTCAAGGATGCGGTTCGGGATGTGGCATCCTGCTATTATGGACATTACTTCATGGTGAACGTTGATTCCAGCCCTGCGGTGCAGAAAGCCGCATGGAAGTTGGCGGGCTTCCTGCTCTCCCATGGAGAAGACTATCTGACACGTGGCGGAAATCTCATTCAACCGACGAAAGCACTTCTTGAATCTGATACGTTGCGCAATATGCCGTACAGTGATGTATTCATCAACGACATGGCGCGGGCTCATATGGTCTATTTTGAAGAAAACAGCGCGGAAATACAGACACTGATTCGCAATGCGGTGGAGTCTGTCATGCTTTCAGGAGTTTCCCCTGAAAAGGCTCTGGCTACACTCAAAGCATCCGTTCAGGAAGTCATTGACGAGCAAAGATAAAAGTTCCTATTCCATGCCGGTTCATTCCGGCATGGATACATCTTTACCATTCTGGCGGTCCATATGAAAAAAAAATATATCACCATAGAAAAGAAACAGGCTCGCTGGGGGTTTTTCTTTGTCGTGCCTTCCCTGCTGTTTTTTTCTGTCTTTAGCTTTTATCCCATACTCAATGCGTTTTATACGAGTTTTTTCGACAAGAGAGCATTGAGCAAAGCTGCGCCTGCTTTTCTTGGCTTGGGAAACTACAAACGGTTGTTCAATCCAGCGACAATGGACAATGCGCTGTCTTTCTACAATTCCTTACGTTCGACGTTTGTTTTCACCATAGGGACATTCGTCCCCCTGTTGATCATCAGCCTTCTTCTGGCAGTATTCATTTCAAACTTGTCGGGGAACCGGACAAAGAAATTCTTGCAGATAGCCTATTATTGTCCGGCGGTGCTGTCTTCTGTTGTCGCCGCGGCTATCTGGATGATCATATTTGATCCCAGAGGCCTGGGGAACCAATGGCTGAATGCACTTCTCGGCACTCCGGGCATTGACAGACGATGGCTGGTAGACGGCACGATGGAACAGGTTTCCACCATGGTCATCTACTTTTGGAAATACATAGGATATTTCGTCATCCTGTTCATAACCGGGCTTGCTTCCATTCCGCCCACGCTGTATGAAGCCTCCACGATAGACGGAGCCACGAAATGGCAGAGTTTCTGGAAGATTACCTTGCCCTTGCTGAAGCCAACGGTCGTCCTGGTATCCATCATGGCAATGTTGCAATGCTTGAAGACGTTCAGTACGCAATACATGCTCTATTCCAATGGAGCTCCCAGGGCACCCATCAACGTCATTACATTCAACATCTATGTGACAGGCATCCAAGAGCAGTACTTGGGACGGGCAAGCGCTATGAGCGTGGTTCTTTTCTTGCTCATGCTTTTCTTCACATGGGCTCAATTCAGGGTTTCCAAATCAGACCAGGTAGACTATTAGGAGGTGGGACATGACACAGAAGACATCCTTGCTCGCATATGGATCCCACATCAGGGCGAAAGTATCGCTTCCGCACATTTTCATATATGCTGTCCTGCTTATCATGTTGGTTTTTACGCTCATCCCCTTGTTGTTCATGATAACAGCCTCCATGATGACATCCAGAGAAATACTCCAGATGCCGTATAAATGGATTCCTGATAGGCTCAACTATGTAAATTTTGTAAAAGCCATCAAAGGAAATGACGGGAACTATATTTTCCTGCGTAACATCTCCAACTCCCTGATAGTCGCCGTCTCGGTATCAATCACTACAGTCCTGTTGGCATCCATCACAGGGTATGGACTTGCAAAGTTCCATTTTAAAGGAAGGAACTTTGTTTTCATGCTGATCATGGCCACCATGATGATTCCGTTTGAAGCCATCATGATTCCTCTCTACATGGTTGTCATGCAGCTGCGCATACAGAATTCCTACATAGGTCTTATCTTGCCGTTCATGGTCAGTGCCTTCGGTATTTTCCAGATGCGCCAGTATCTTACGACGTTTCCCAAGGAGTTCCTTGATGCCGCGCGTGTCGATGGCATGGGTGAGTTCTCGATTTTCTGGAAGATTGTATTCCCCAATTGCAAGCCGGTCATAGCGACCTTGGGCATACTCTCCTTCCGAGGACAATGGGACAATCTTCTTTGGCCGCTGTTGGTGAGCCAGAATGAAAAAATGAAGACAATCCCGCAGTACATATCCACCTTTGTCCAAGAAAGAAGTACTGATGAAGGCGCGTTGATGGCTGCGGCGCTTCTGGCCAGCATACCCATGTTCATCATGTTCATATCGCTGTCGCGTTATTTCATCGGTGGTTCATCTGTATTCGAGTCCAGAAAAGGCTGATAGAAAACCATGATGCTGAACTCTGCCCTGGGGCATTCGTTGTTTATCTTTGACATGGGCAACGTGGTGGTGAGGAACATAACGGTACTCAGGGATATTTCTTCCCGATGGAATCTTCCTTGGCAGGAAATCCAGGATGATTATTGTCATTATGAATTTCCTTTGATGGACGGGACGATGAGTCCTGAAGACTATTGGAAGCATATCCGCCATAAATTCGGCGTCACGGTATCCGGTGAGCCTTTTGCCGATTGGTTCAAGCCGGTACCGAACGACCCTATGGTCTTTTTGTTAAAGTATCTGCGCTCCCAAGGAAAAAGGGTGGTATGTGGTTCAAACACTTTTGCCCCGCACTGGCAGATACTTGAAGAGAAGGGATTTCTCCGTCTGTTCGATGCCTTGTATCCTTCTCATCTCATAGGTCTGAGCAAGCCATCACGGTTTTATTTTTCCCATATCCTTGAGGCGGAAGGACAGGAGCCTGATGATACATATTTTGTCGATGACCTTCTGGAAAATATCGATGCCGCCCGTTCCATGGGGATTCATTGCCTGCATTATGCGCAAACAGACATTTCCGCGGACGATGCCCTCATGAAGGCTTTCGGGAGCGAAGCCACCGGGTTGGATGCGCAGGGTTGAAAAAGCCTCTGCGACACTTTTGTACTGTCTCTTGCCCTGCATCAGGATATCTGGCTTTGTTCATCGCGGAACTGTGATGGAGTCTTGCCCGTGTATTTCTTGAAAAGTTTGGCGAAATAACCTGGAGTGGGGAAGCCGCTTTCTGATGCTATCTCACCAATGTTCTTGCCAGGATTCCTCATGAGCCGTATGGCATTGTTCAATCTGAATGCGTTCAGATATTGCAGGAAGTTTATATCAGTGGCTTCCTTGAATGTCCGGCTGAGATGACTTTCCGTCACTCCCGCAAACCGGGCCGCTTCTGGCAGCCCTATGGGAGATTGATAGTTTTCCTCAATGAAACGGATGGCGGCATCCGGGACATGCTTTCCCGCTGCGGAAGGAAGGGCAATGAACAGATTGGAAGCGTCTTGGACTTTCCTGAAACGGGCAAATTCTGATTCTTCTTCGGTAAGCTTTTTCACCAACTCCGTCAAGGTTGATTCCAGTTGTCCTTCTTCCATTGGCTTTTGCAGGTAATCAAACACGCCAAGCCGTATTGCTTTTTTCATGTACGCGTAGTCAATATATCCGCTTAGGATTATGGCATGGTTCACAGGACTATGGGACAACATGTCCAGACCATCCTGTCCGGGAAGCCGTATGTCAGTGATTACAATGTCCGGCTCCATGTCTTTTATGAGTTCTTCGCCACTCATGCCGTCTTCCGCAGTTCCGATGAGTTCTAAATCCAACTGTTCCCACGGAGTAGTACGGACAAGAGCCTCAAGGGTATATTTTTCATCTTCCACAATGACCACTGTATATTTCATTTTACGACCTCATGCGTCTTCCAGGGGAAAGCTCAATATGACACACGTCTCTTTGTTTGGGATTGAAGAAATCTGTATATCCGCGGCATCACCATAATGAAGTTTCAAACGTCTGTATACATTATACATCCCGCAATGATCGCTCTCTGCAAATTCTTCCAATGTTTCCGGAACCCCCTCTGGAGGGAACCCTACGCCATTGTCACGGATTGAAATGAATATGAAGCCCTCTCTTTTTTCTACAAGGATGGCAAGTTTCCATTCGCCTCGTTTCGGTTCCAGTCCATGAATGATGGAGTTTTCCACAAAAGGTTGGATGATGAGTTTCGGGGTGTGGATATCCAACAAGGATTCATCGACATGCCACGTAACCTTAAGCTTGTCCCCAAACCTGATTTTCTGTATGGCGAGATAGTTTTCTATCATGGTCAGGCTGTCACGCAGCGTCACAGTGCTTTGCTGCGTATCAATACTGTTTCTCAGAAGCATGCCAAGTTTTGTCGTTATGGTGAGTATTTCCTGTTCTCCATGTAATTTAGCTAAAGCGGTGATGGCGTTGAGTGTATTGTACAGGAAATGAGGGTTCATTTGTGATTCCAAGGCTTTGCGTTCTGCTTCCTTCAATTTTTCTTCTTCTTCCCTTGTCAGCCTGAGAAGCTCCACGATTTGTTCAATCATCCGAGAAAACGCATCATCAAGCTGGGCAATCTCCTTGATGTGGGATTCTGTCGGGCTGACTGTGAACTCTCCGTTTTCTACAGTGCGCATAGACTGTACAAGATGTTCGACAGGGCGTGAGATAGTGCGGGAGAAAATATACGCAAGCACGCCGGACAGGGCAAGCCCGATTACGGAAACCATAGCCACGATGGAAAAGAACTCCTGTATGTTCCGTGTATATGACGCTGTTTCCGTTATGCCTACGATTGAGAAGGCCGTACCTGTGATGGGAGCCCAGGAAATCATGGCGTTGCCGTCCTGCCGGGAACCCATGCGGACAAGCCTGTCGGCACGTATCCTCGACAGGTTCGGGAACGTTGAGAAAGAGCCATATCTTTCAGTATGAAGCAGGGAAGATGCCAGAAAATTCTCCCTGTCTATCAGGATGACATCAGAAAAGATGCCGTTGATGTTAATATCCTTGTAGAAGCTGTCCAGAAAAATATCGACGATGCCATATCCTACTCCTGTCCCGTCCGGCTGGCGTATCCTGCGGAATATGTTTATTCCGGCAAGGCGGTTTGCATCCGATGCATAACGATTGTCCAAGGACATGAGGGAGGCTGTCGTTGAATCCGCCAGGGAAAGTGTGAAGAAAGGTTTCATGTCCCGTGATTGATAACGAACATCATATGCGGCAGGAAAAAGATGTGTTGAATATCTGATGTTCCCTGTATCGCTTACGATGTTGGCTGAGGCAATGTAGGTGTCTCCTTTCATGATGCTGAATAGTTCTTCATAGATGTCCTTGGATGATATTTCTCCGGTGGCATCATCTCCTGGGTTCGGCGTAACTGCCTGTATGATGAGCTCATTGGTCGTCAGCAGGTATGTCTTGTGCCTGTAGGACTCCAGCATGCGGGTTACCAGGATGGAATCATGCAGAATGTCACTTTCACCTTGCTTCTTGAGATTCTCAAGGATTGTCTTGTTTCCAATGACAATGTAATAGAAGGTGAGCATGACGATAGGGACGAACATGACAATGATGAAGGACGTGATGAGCTGGACAAGAAGGGACCGTTGCCTGTGAGAAGAAAAGGAATGTGCCTTTGGGCGCAGCACGGAAAATTTCGTGCGTATTCCTTTGCGTTGTGGGGTCATGTATATCCTCTTAATCAATGGTATATGGAGTCACGCAGTCTCGCAACAGGGAATATGTGTCGTGGCTCATACCTTAAGGGAACGGGTGGAAAAAGGGAATAAGAAGTTCGCGTTTTTCGTGGAGAGAAAAGGAAGGGTATAAGGGAGGAATCATCAAGCGTACCATGGGCGCAATCCTCGGCAGCGCGGACGGCAAGAGCATGGCTAAAAGGTGGGACAAATCTTTATAAACGAACAGAGTTAAGCGAAATTAGTTGCGATGTGTAAAGTCCAAAATATTCTATTTGCGTTCGCTCTGTTTTTTGTTGAAATTTCGCGCTCTATCTGCTATAATGTCTCGTACGTGTACGTTCCACCAGGCAGGAGTAAAAAAGCGAGGCGCAGAGCAATGATTAGCTATAAAAAACTATGGCATGTGCTACTGGATAAGGACTTGAAGAAGAAGGACTTGATTATGCTTGCGGGTGTTAGCAGCTACACCATCAGCAAACTCAATAGAGGCGATAATGTTACGACCGACGTGCTGCAACGGATATGCAAAGGCTTGGATTGCGACTTGTCCGACATCATGGAATTAGTGCCGGATGAAGACGAAAGTACAGCGAGGGATTAAGGCATGAGTGAGAGCGCCATCGCACCTGCTGTGGCAGATGAAAACAGCAAACCTTGCTCGTCCGATGTATTGGAAAACGACATCAGGGCACATATGCCGCGCATACTTGAAATCCTGCTTTTGGACAGAACAACCTCCACGCCCAACACACCCAGGAACATCATTTGGGCGAACGACAATTACGAAGAATACGACGCGACTGTCTACGCGGCGACCGCTCAAATCAAGCCCGAACTCATCACTGGCAAGCGAGGCTCCTTGATAAGACCGAGGGCTTTGAAGACAAGGAAATTGCAGAAGGAGCGAACGAAGACAAAGGCCGAAGTCTTCACCCCCACCTGGGTTGTGAAGAAGCAAAACGACACAGCAGACGAAAGCTACAAAGGTGATGACTTGGAGACATATACCCGCCGTAAGTGGCTTGAAATAACCTGTGGCGAAGCCCCCTATATGGCGACGCGCTACGACATGGAGACTGGCGAGATAGTCCCACTTTCCGAGCGGGAAGGCTTCGTGGACAGAAAACTCGCCCGGATAAACGCCGAGGTGTCCGACAAGGCCGAGTGGCAGCGGTTGGTCGAGCTTGCTTACAAGTCGAGTTATGGGTTCGAGTGGAACGGTGATTCTCTGCTTCTCGCCCGTGAGAACCTGCTCTACACCTACCGCGACTACCACTTTACCAAGTGGGGCGACGAACCGCTACACGGTCTCTTTGAAGTAATTGCCACCATCATCAGCTACAACGTCTTCCAGATGGACGGGCTGAAATACACCATTCCCCTGACAGAGAAAATCGAAAGAGTCGAGATGATGCAACTGTCATTGTTCGACATGGGTGAGCAGCAAGAGGAATGGAAAATCGTCCCCGGCAAGCGGGTCAGAATCATGAATTGGGATACCAACAAAATGGAGTATTTCGACAGGGAGGTAAAACGGGCATGAGTGACAAGACCGTGATAAAAACCACAAAGACCGTGTATCCCCAAATCTACGCCTATGTCCTGCTTGGGTATGACCCGAAAGATGGTTGGATAAAAATAGGGTACACTGAGCGCAAGGATGTGGACAGTCGAATTAAGGAGCAGACCCACACGGCTGCGGTCAATCTGAAATACTCCAAGCTGTGGTCGGAGCCAGCCAGGTTTTCCGGTTCCGACGTTTGGTTCAAAGACAAACAACTCCATGCTTATCTGCGTAGGTTCAAGAAGATTGCGCAGGAGCCGAACACGGAATGGTTCTATTACGACGGAACGCCGCAGCAAGCCCACGAAGACTTTGATGATTTCAGGAACAACAACCTGGATAATTCCGTACGGGAGGGCAGTCACCTTGAATACCAGCTTCGCCATGAGCAGGAATTGGCCGTTGAGCAAACGCTTGCCTATGCCAAAGACCACCCGGAAGGCGAGTTCCTCTGGAACGCAAAGCCACGCTTCGGCAAGACGCTGACCACCTATGATTTAGTCCGCAAGATGGAGGCACAGAAGATTTTGGTCGTCACGAACCGTCCGGCCATCGCCAATTCGTGGTACGACGATTTCGAGACCTTCATCGCTTGGCAGACTGACTACCGTTTTGTCTCAACGACCGATTCTCTGAAAGAGCGTCCTGTTCTTACACGTGAGAAATTTCTTGATGTTCTGTTCACTCCAGAAGGCAAGGATGCTCGTTGTATCGCTTTCATTTCACTACAGGATCTGAAAGGGGCGATCAGCTTCGGCGGGATGTATAACAAGCTCACATGGGTGAAAGATCTGGAATGGGACGTGCTTGTTATCGATGAAGCGCACGAGGGGGTCGATACATTCAAGACGGATATTGCTTTCAACAACATAAAACGAAAATTCACGTTACATCTATCCGGTACTCCTTTCAAAGCTGTAGCTAGTGGTCGGTTCTCTGAAGACCAGATATTCAACTGGACATATGCGGACGAACAAGACGCAAAAGCCGAGTGGTCGGACGCAGCACAGAACAACCCTTATGAGAGGCTTCCCCGCTTGAATCTGTTCTCTTATCAGATGAGCCAGATGATCACCGACGAGGTGAATCAGGGAGCCAATATCGACGGCAAAGACGTAGACTTTGCTTTCGACTTGAACGAGTTCTTCGAGACGAACGACAGCGGCAATTTCGTTCACGAAGCCGAAGTGAGCAAATGGCTGGATACTCTTACGCGGAATGAGAAGTACCCCTTCTCCACGAAGGAGCTACGCGACGAGCTGAGACACACTTTCTGGCTGCTCAACCGCATAGCGAGCGCGAAGGCTCTTGCGAAGCTCTTGAAGCAGCACCCTGTCTTTGAGAACTACGGGATCATCTTGGCGGCAGGTGATGGCCGGACAGAGGATGACCCGACCGTCAACGAGAAATCGCTGGACAGAGTACGCGCTGCAATCAAGGCGCATGGGAAGACGATAACCCTCTCCGTAGGGCAGCTTACAACTGGCGTTACCGTCCCCGAATGGTCAGCCGTCCTCATGCTCTCCAACGTGAAGTCGCCCAGCCTCTATATGCAAGCCGGTTTCCGCGCGCAGAATCCGTGGGACTATGAAGCGGATGGCGAAATGCAACAGAAGCAGAACGCCTACATCTTTGACTTCGCCCCGGAGCGCACCCTTATCATCTATGACGAGTTCGCCAATAATCTGAACAGCAAGACCGTCTCTGGCGGCGGCACGACGGTTGACCGCGAGACACATATCAAGACGCTGCTCAACTTCTTCCCGGTCATCGCCGAGGATGACGAGGGCAAGATGGTGGAGCTTGACGTTCGGCAGGTTCTGACCATCCCGAAGGCATTAAAGGCAAGAGAAGTCGTCAGGCGTGGCTTTATGTCAAACCTCTTGTTCCAGAATATCTCCGGCATTTTCGCCTCGTCGGAAGCACGAGAAATCTTGGGGCAGCTCAACCCTGTTGATGTGGGAAAGGTCACGCCGCGTCAAACTGACGATCCCATTGACACGCAGGGCGTTCAAGTGGACGGCTACGGTGACGCTATGGTGCCGCCCCCAATGGTTCTCAAAGAAACCGAAGCTCGCTTTGGCGAGAAGGTCTACGCCGATATAATCGGTGCCGCTCAACAGGCGACAGAGCAATCGGCTTCGAATCTGATAAACACTGTCGCCACAGCCTTCACACAGAATGTACTGGATACGGTAAAGGAGCTTGCGAAAGACAGTGCCGTCACGATGGCGCAAGCGGAGCAGGTGGTAAAGCAAAACGCCAATATCATAGCCCGCGAGGTCGAGGTCGTCCAGAAACAAGCCGAAATCAAACAGGCCGAGGCAAAGGTCGAATTTGACCGCCAAGTCGCCGTCGCCCAAGATGACAAGGCAGCGGTCGCCGAGGCCAAGGCGAAGTTTGAGGCGACGACACAGAAGATACAGGATGACTTCAAGAAAGAAGTTGTCTCCACAGTTGCAGAGAAAACGAAAGAACTGACAAAGAAGTCCACCGAAACCATCCTCAAAAAAGCCGAGGAAAAGAAAAAGACAACTGTTGAAGATGACATCCGCGCCCGTCTGCGCGGCTTTGCCCGTACCATTCCGTCGTTCCTGATGGCATACGGCACGCCCGACACGACGCTTGCAAACTTCGACGAGAACATCAAGGACGTGGTATTCAAAGAAGTTACCGGTATAACGCTTGACCAGTTCCGCACCTTGCGAGACACCTATGAGTTCTTTGACGGCGTTGTCTTCAATGAATCCATACAGGAGTTTCTGCACAAGAAAGAACAGCTTGCCGACTACTTTGATGACAGCCATGATGAAGACATCTTCGACTACATCCCGCCGCAGAAGACCAATCAGATTTACACACCCAGAAAGGTTGTCAAGCTGATGATCGACAAACTGGAAGAAGAAAACCCGGACATCTTCACCGACAAAGACAAGACCTTTGCCGACCTGTATGTGAAATCCGGTTTGTATTTGACAGAAATCGTAAAGCGACTGTATACGGCTCTGGCCGGGCAGATACCCGACGAGAAGCAGAGGATCAAGCACATTCTTGAAAACCAGATTTACGGCTTCGCACCAAGCGAGATCATCTACAATATCGCCAGGAACTTTATTTTTGGTAGCTTTGCGAATATCAACGATTCGCACTTGCAATGTCGTGACTTGACCGAAATGGCCAAGACCGGAAGGAGCTTGGATATGAAATTCGATGTCGTGGTGGGGAATCCGCCGTATCAGGATGAAGCGGTCGGAGGTAGTACGAGTAACGACCCAATATATAACCACTTTTATAATTTAGCTGAACTTATAGCACCAAAGTATTGTTTGATATCTCCCGCAAGGTTCCTATCTAAAGCTGGGTATACTCCTAAAACATGGAATGAGCAAATGTTAAATGATGAGAATCTGAAAGTCGTGTATTATGAGCAAAAATCTGCTCTTATTTTTCCAAATACAGATATTAAAGGTGGTGTAGTTGTCTTGCTTCGGGATAAAGATAAATCTTTTGGAAAGATAGGGACTTTTACAAACTTTGAGGAATTAAACTCCATACTGTTTAAAGTCTCCAAAATAACCTCAAAAACAATTGAGACCCTGATTACTGGACGTGGTGTTTATCGCCTTACCAATATTGCTGTGTCTGAGTATCCTCAGATTGTTGATATTCAGTCCAAAGGGCATAAGTATGATGTTGGTACTGGAGCGTTCAAAATTTTGGATAATATAATTTACTTTGAAGATAAGCCTGACGATGGGAACGACTACGTTCAGATATTGGGATTGTTTGGCGGACAACGTGTTTATCGATATATTAGGAAAGACTTTATTAACTGTCCCCATGGGTTTACAAGTTATAAAGTGATTTTACCTAAGTCTAATGGCACAGGAGCTATTGGTGAGATATTAAGTACACCCCTAATCGGGGAACCCCTAATCGGGTTTACTGAAACCTTCATATCTATCGGTGCGTTCAATAATTCAACTGAAGCTGAAAACTGTCTGAAATATGTAAAGTCAAAGTTTGCTCGTACAATGCTTGGTGTGTTAAAAGTTACACAGGATAATCCGCGAGATAAATGGTCAAAAGTTCCACTTCAGGACTTTACACCGCAGAGCGATATCGACTGGACAAAATCTATCCCTGAAATAGACAAGCAGCTCTATGCAAAATATGGATTAGACGAAAAGGAAATCGCCTTCATCGAAGAAAAAGTGGCGGCAATGGAGTGACAGCGGAGGGACTATGCGTGACAAGCCGACATACACCATAACAGAGAAAGCCGCTGACTCTGTGGCAAAAATTGTCGAGACGGTGGGACGTCTTACAGGGGAGAGGGAGTTTGTACGTGATATACGGTTGCACCGGGAAAACCGCATACGGACTATCCATTCGTCCTTGGCAATTGAAGGAAATTCTCTTTCCCTGAAAGATGTAACTGCCGTTCTTGATGGGAAAATCGTCGCAGGGAAGCAAACCGATATCAAGGAAGTGAAAAACGCTTATCAGGCTTATGACGAGATTATGAGCTGTGACCCTTACGACATCACGGATTTCCTGAAAGCACATAAGCTGATGACCGATGGATTGATACGTGAATCGGGAGTATTCCGCAGTGAGGATGTAGGAGTATTTGATGGAGATGTTCCCATCCATAGTGGGGCGCGTCCGCAGTTTGTCCCGCGGCTCGTAGAAGATTTGTTCGTCTGGGGACGCGGGTCTGACCTTCACCCTGTGCTCAAAAGTGCGATCATCCACTATGAAATCGAAACGATCCATCCCTTTGCTGATGGGAACGGACGCATGGGACGTTTGTGGCAAACTCTCATCCTTGCAAAATGGAATTCTCTTTTCGCGTGGATTCCCATGGAATCGGTCATGTATAAGAAGAGGCCCCTCTATTATGAGGCCATTGAAGCTTCACGTGATGTAAATGATTCCGGAGCCTTCATCGAGTTCACTCTTTCGGCTCTTCTGGAAATCATAACGACTCAGGTGACGCACACGAACAGGGATGAAGCAGAGCACCAAGTAAAGCACCAAGTAAAGCACCAAGTTGAATTAACAGAGATTCATGTCTCAGTGTTGAGAGCACTGGAGAAAAAACCTCTGTCACGCAAAGAAATCTTTTCATTTCTCGCCATGAGCGGAGACACCAGGGCATATCAACGGCATCTTGCACCACTTCTTGACTCCGGGCTCATCGAAAGAACCATCCCCGACAAACCTAACAGCAGGATGCAGAAATATCGGTTGACCGATAAGGGAAAGTCTTAGAAGTGTTTAATCTGGCGTTTACTGGGTGTTTATTGATTTTAAACGATGGGGGAGTTAAACGCTTCTCTTCATCCAAATCAGGGGATTTAAACAGAATTCTTCGCAATTCTTGGAGGATAAAATGAAAATATATGATTTTAATATGTTCAAACAAAATAAACAGTTTTATGGGGGGTTGGCTGGGCCTAAAATGGGCATTACTATTGATGGAGAAAATTATATTATTAAATTTCCTAAGAATATCAGAGACAAGAAAGACCAGTTTCGTACAGGGTTAAGTTATTCCAATAGTCCTGTTTCGCGCATGGCATTCAGGATATATAGATAGGTTGATAGAGCAAGACATGATGCATTATCCTGATACCGTTAAAGCTGCTAGGACAATGGCTGAGAAAAAAATAGAAAATGATAAATATCGTATGAAAACGAAGAAATGAGGTAAATCATGGATACTACTGGAAAATATATTTTTATGCATAGAGATGATGAAGCCGCTGTAGTGGAATTTAACTTGGAAGACGGGTATTTGTTCAATGTTCTTGAGGTAAAGAATGAAAACCTTATTCCCCTTCGTGCAAATAAGAGTATCGGTGATTTCCGACGATGGTGGCAAGATAGAGCAGTCCCTCGGACACAAGGATCGGTCTTAAATTTTCTTAGGAAATATGATATTCACACAACGCAAGGATATCTTTTGAAAAACTTTGGATTGAGTCTTAGTGATCATTATTGGGTCAAGCCGAAAGACAGCCAGTTAGCATGGGAAGATGTCAATTTGTTTTCCCACGATTTTGCTGAACCTTTTTCTATGCTTCGGCACAATATCGGAAGTGAAGGCTATGAAAAGGGAAGGTTTTCCCCTGCGGCTTCTACAGGCGGTGAAATGCCCAAACATTGGGTAATACAAGACGGGGAAAGATATCTCATTAAGGAACCTGAAAGACCTCTGTTCCAGCAGGCAATCAATGAAGTATTTGCAACTCAACTTCATGAAATGCAAAAGAAACAGCCTTTTGTATCTTATTTCTTTGCCAGTCAAAGAAACGATCCTGAGCGAATTTTTTGTGCATGTAAAAGTTTCGCCTCACTTGACTTGGAGTTCATCCCTGCTGTTGACCTGGTGGGAGGAGGGGAAAATACCGGAAAGAATGGATTTGACCTTTTCATCGATAGATGCGTAGAGGGGGGATTGGATAAGGATAAAATTAGAGACTTCTTAGAATATCAGATTGTCACGGATTTTCTCATCTCCAATACCGACCGGCATCTCAATAATTTTGGAGTATTGCGCGATACCCATACTCTAAATTATGTGTCACCTGCGCCGATTTTTGATTCTGGAAACTCCATGTTCTATCTGCATCCGCTTGGGGCGGCCTCTAAGCTGGCGATTATTGATATCCAGACGAACAGTGTTTTTGCGGATGAGAAAAGCCTTATTGGATATGTGAAGAATCTGAACTGCGTTGATGTTTCCGAACTGCCTGGAGCAGAGGTCGTTGAAACATTGTATTCAAAGGATCCCCTCAAGACCACGCAAGCAAACAAAAAAATAGCCGAAGGGTATTCATTGAAAATTGACATGCTAAATCAGCTCCAGCGTGGCATTCCTTTTGACCATCTTTTTGAAAAAGAAATATCAAAGACCAATTTACATCCTTCGCTACAAAAAGACAGAAAGCGAGAAAGATGAACATATTATTTGTAAATTGACTACTTGTACTCTTTGAGCTGCCGCGTATAAACTTGTGATTGAAAAACTTCCCATGGAAGAATTTTTTCAACGGTCATATACTTCCCGGCGATGGGCAACATCGGAAATAAAAATAATCATGCTCTTGCTATCTATCGTGGCAATTAGACGGTATGCGCCGACCCGATACCGCCAGAAGCTTTTTTTGTTTCCTGTGAGTGCTTTTCCATGCAAGCGTGGGTTTTCGCATCCGGAAAGATTTTTTTCAATCCACCGGTATATGATGTATGAGATTTGGCGGTCGAGGCTTTTCATTGCCTTGACCGCTTTGTCTTCTAATTCTATGGAATACACTTTATTTGAATCCTAGGATTTTTCCGACTTCATCAAGAGAATACAACTTTGCGGTTCCGTTTTTTCTTGCGGTCTCAAATTCCTGTAGGGTTTTCAGGTCGTACTCGTCTTCCAGCCTATCAAAGATAGCATTCCTTACGGCGTTGGACAGGCTTTGTCCCTTCACCTTGGCATAGCTGTCCAGCCAGATTTTTTCTTGTTCGGACACTCTGAAAGATACATGTGGCATGGTGGTTTCCTCCCTGTGATACACATGTAGCACAGATGGCTTTTTGTGTCAACCTTTGGCGCTTTTCAAGTTTTCCAAGCACGGTGAACGGGCTTGGAAACGGCAGAAAAACCTTCGTACTTTTGGCGAAAATCTTCGTACTTTTGGCGACATCTCCCCACACCCCTCTTATAATGTACCCAGTAGTACCAGTAGATAAGACCATTAAAGTCTCAATTCGGCAAGATAGCAAGAAAAGTCAGTAATGGAGGGACGGCTAAATGAGCCTCCGTTACTTTTCCTATCTCATTTTCAAGATAGTCGTGCTTCGGTCTTCACTTTATTTTTTGCTCCTTTTGGCCGACCGGATTTTCCTTTGCGGCTTTTCAGTTGCTCCATGACAGTATCGTCAATCAGATATATCCCGCCGAATTCTGCGGCAGCTTCTTTGACCGTAATGTATTTTGACATGTCACTTCACCAGAGGGATGATGATATTGACGATATTCAGCACAATCAGGGCAATGAGCAGCCATTCAGTTCTTGTAAGTTTATTCATTGACGTTTCTCCTTGTTCGTTATAGATTTATCAATAGCGGAGGGAGTTTCCTCCCTCCGTGTCCGCTTAGAAGATGGAGAGTACCGTTTTCAGGATTTCTGGTAGTAGTGCTACTAGAGCAATCTTATCGGTTCTTCTCCATCTTTTCTTTTTCCGTTTCACATTGTTTTTACATCCCTTTTTTCTTGATGATTAATAGTACCATGATACCCTCTCCCATTTTGTCAATATATTATTTAGTATAATCAGTAATATATTTGAGTAACCTATAGACTGTAACCAAAGTTGTAGCGTTGTAAATGGTGGTGATGCGATATGGACGAATAGAAAAAAAAACGCCCAAGTTTTGAATAGAGAAAAGGTCGAAGCAGGAACTTCCAATGCGGATGTCCGTCACTGCAAAAGTGCAGCCATGGAAAATGAAGACAGAGGTGCTGGTTGGTAATTATGATATTAGAGAGCTTATGGTCATTCAGTATCATTGAAGCTAAGGATGATTGATTTCGCAATTTCTCACATCTGATTTCGCGAAATACTATGCTGTAGAAATAAACACTCAGTAAACAATATGGATAAAACAGACAAAAAGGTGTTTAATCTGGCGTTTACTGGGTGTTTAACTTTTTTAAACGTTCTGGATGTTAAACAGGTTGGATAGGTATGAGAGCTGTTTTAAACGCTTCTTTTCGCAAAATTATCAGTGTTTCTTGGATTAATCACTATCAATCTATTCTGGATTCAACAATCATCTACTTCTGGATTCAACAATCATCTACTTCTGGATTCAACAATCATCTACTTCTGGATTCAACAATCATCTACTTCTGGATTCAACAATCATCTACTTCTGGATTCAACAATCATCTACTTCTGGATTCAACAATCATCTACTTCTGGATTCAACAATCATCTACTTCTGGATTCAACAATCATCTACTTCTGGATTCAACAATCATCTACTTCTGGATTCAACAATCATCTACTTCTGGATTCAACAATCATCTACTTCTGGATTCAACAATCATCTACTTCTGGATTCAACACTTTTTCCGACGCATAAGCAAAAAATGTAAAAAATAAATCTATACAAAATAAGCAAATAGCACTGGAGCTTAGGGGATTCGAACCCCTGACCTATTGATTGCGAACCAATCGCTCTACCAACTGAGCTAAAGCCCCGAATATTTCATGTTGAGAAAACCAATTTAACGTATTTACTACGCAAAATAACCCCACTAAACTAACATAATTCCGGAAGTGCGTAAAGTATCTTCGGACACCATAGCGACAAAAAAACTCTCGTGCCTATGACGGCGCAGGGAGAGCCGATGATTCGTCAAAATGTGTACATCTTGATTTGTCCACAGGTTATCCCCGTGAATCTAGGTTAAGAAGCGCGTAAATCTACCGTAAAAAGTGCGTACATCTACCGTAATTTTCTATATATAAGGTATACCAGTAGTACCAATAGATAGTACCCAATAATTATCTACTGGACATACGGAATACATTTACTTAGTGATAGGAAAGAGCCGGGCATTTTTATTTTTACCCTGTACCCATGGACAAGGCTTCTTTCTCTGCTTGCTGGCCTTCGTTGAAGGAAAGAGGGTAGACTTTCACTTCAATATCAAAGTCAACCCGAAACGCATCGACAGCTTTTTCCCGGTGTTCTACCCGTTGTATTTCATCAAGGAACAGATAACGCCTGTGGTTTTTCGTCAGCATTCCCTTCACTGTGAGATAAGGATTTTTGTAATCCTTGATTCCGAGAGTACGTGTCTCATAAAAAATACTGTACACTATGCACTGTCCGCAGGCCGAGAGATCCTGCGAAGGAGGACATGCCCATGAAAAAAATATTCACAGCCGTACTGATCTGTTTCATCGCGGGAGCCGGAGCACACCTGGCGGCCGATTTCTACATCGGTCCAGTCGTAACCTTTTCCTCTAATGCACGAGCTGTGTTTTATGCAGAGGATGACCTGGGCGGAGGACCGCAGGAAATCAACAACAGCATTGACGTGGGATTCGCCACACGCGTTTCGGGCAGGCTCCTCCAGCTTGACGCTCTGGCGAGCTGGTCGCGCAGCGGCGACAATAACATCTTCTGCGCCGAAATCACCGGCGGCGTGCGCATAGCCCTGAATAATGGGCGCGATGCGTATTATGTTTCCGCAGGGGTAGGACCTGCCCTTATTTTCTCTCCCCAGGACAACGGGAGAACGTTCGTCAGCAACGGACGGACCGGCTCATTCGGGGATGTCCTGCGCTCCGTGCCGCTCATCGGCAAGGTGTCGCTCGCCTATGAGTCCGCTGACGGGAATGTGCTCGACGCCACGCTACGCGGGATGCCCTTTGAGAAAAGCGGGAGGATTTTCAGTGACTCGTGGAGCATCCAGGTGAGCTATCTCATAGGACTCACGTAGACGCAAGGAACCATCCATGGATCTGAACCACGAACAGAAGGCCGCGGTCGAGGATTTTACGCACAACCTGCTCATCCTCGCCGCCTCCGGATCCGGGAAAACACGGGTCATCACCGAGAAGGTCATTCATGCCATCCGAGAGAAGGGGTATGCGGGCAGCGAGATCCTTGCCATAACCTTCACACGCAAGGCGGCCACGGAAATGCAGGAGCGCCTGCGCACGGGCCTTGACGAGAAGGAGAGGCGTGGTCTGACAGCCCAGACGTTCCATGCGTACGCGGCCCATGTGCTGCGCACCTATGGATGGCACATCGGCCTTCCCCAGGGATGGAAAATCGCCGATGGGCTGATTTCACCGGTATTACACTGGCAGATCATAAAGAATCGCTCCTGGGAAATCCTTGGCGAGCTGATAGAAACCGAGGGAGGAACACTCCCGGCGCTTGAAGCCTTGGCAATTCAGAACTATCTACACAAGGGAAAAGATTGATTAAAAAGCCTAAACGTATTACGTTGTAATACGGATGGATATATGCCACATATCACATTCAGGGTTTCCGACCAAGAAAAGAGCTGGATAGACAGCTATGCACAAGTGAACGGAGTAAGTATTTCCGATGCAGTAAAGACGGTTTTCTTTGAGAAGCTGGAACACGAATATGATTTGAAAATCATACAGGAGTTTGAAGCGGAGAAAAAAAGCGGCTCCTTGAAGGTTTATTCTCATAACGAAGTGGGAAAAATGCTGGAATTGAAGTGAATGTACTCCGTAAAATATACCGAGGGAGCAGTCAAGGGAATGCAGAAGCTCGACCGCCATACGGCGATGCTCATATACAGTTGGATTGAAAAAAACCTTGTCAGGGGTACTGACCCACGCTTACATGGGGAAGCCCTTGGCGGCGATAAAAAAGGCTATCGGCGGTATCGTGTCGGTTCGTACAGGTTGATTGCTGAAATAGATGATGGGCAGGTAATTATTTACCTTATCAATGTAGCTCATCGCAGGGACGTATACGACCGTTGATCTTTGACCGGAGAGGGGAAAAGCCTTTGGCAGAAAGAGTTGTTCTGAGTTCCGAAACTATGAGATCAAAGAAAGAAAAACGACCAAGAGTCTATTGGCACAGCGGATGTTGCAGGAAAAATAAGATGGTATTAACATTATTCATGTTAATAACATAATTAAGACTGAGAATTGAACACCGGCGGGAAATTGCTATGGATGATACAAAAGAAAAAATATTCGAGGCCGTCGATGCACGAAAGGCCGCCTTCGATACAATAAGACCTTTTGAAGGCGCACATATGAAGCAGCTCAAGGAACATTATCGCGTTGAAACTACGTGGAGTTCCACTGCTCTGGAAGGCAATACGCTGACCTTGAAAGATACCGTAATGATCCTTCATGAAGGAATCACCGTAGGGGGGCATCCCTTCCGGGAAACAATGGAAGTGTACGGACATGCCAAAGCGTTTGATTTCATGTATTCCTTGATAGGTCAAAAGAGGATCACGGAGGGGGATATCAAAAGGCTGCACGAACTTGTGGCATTTGAGAATAAAGAGATTACTCCTGGACGGTATCGGGATAGTAATGTCATGATTGTGGGAGCGCAGAGCATCCCTCCCCGATGGCAGGATCTTCCCAAGGAATTATCGTCTTATTATAACTGGCTTGAAGCATACAGGGATCGGTATCATCCGATTGAATATGCGGCTCTTGCCCATCAGAAGTTGGTGGCGATACATCCGTTCCGTGACGGAAACGGCCGGACATGCCGTCTTGTCATGAACGCTCTATTTCTCCAGGAAGGCTATATGCCTCTTTCTATAACGCCTGATACCAAACGGGAGTATGACCAGGCTTTGGACATTGCGGCCTCATGGGGGAATGCCGTGCCGTTCGTGGAGTTCATAGGTCGCAAGCAGATTGAAAATTATGACAAGCTCATGGAGAGGTTACATGTCCCTTTTCAGGAGCAGGGCGGGGGGATTGAACGTGAGAGAAGCCGGTAGTGCAGTCATTTTCAAGAATAATCGTCCCAAGTATTTGTTGGTTGACTTGTCGCAGGAAGCACTTTTGGAACTCACTGATGATGAGAAGATTGAGATTGTCGCCAAACGTATTCTTGAGAAGCATCGGAAAGCCTTTGAAGAACTGGCAAGATGAATAATGGTAACTGGGGAATCCCCCTTAATAAGAATGAAGAAATACGTTTAGCTCCTGTATATGATAATGGGAATTGTTTATCAGACAAATGGGATGTCCCAAAAATGGAAAGGGTGTTGGAGCTGCCACCGAAAGAGAAGATAGGATGGTTAACTGAAAAGACCTGTATTTTTGAAAACGATGGGAAAAAGATCAATCCTAATAAGTATATTTTATCTCTTGCCAATATAGACGGTAACAAGGCGGCAGAAAGGCTGGTTTCTCAAATCATTTCAGCACAACCGCACATAGAAAAAATGATAAACGATATCCCTATTATATCTGAAATACAGAAGAGATATTATAAAGAATCCATGCAAGCTCGATTGGAGTATTTTTTAATTCCTGCCTACAACAAGCTGCGTGGAGTCGAGATGAGTCATGACGTGCCGAACCGAGGAGGGCGGGGAAGATGAGTTCTTATGTAGATAAGGGTCTGATTGTTGATTTCCCAATGCCTGAAGGGCTGCGGGAAAAGGTAGACAGATTGGAAAGTTTGGCGGATGGAGATGACTACCTGGCTTATGAGAATCTTTTAGAAGAGGTTGACACAACTGCAAAACGATATTGTGCAGGTGGAAAGATAACATATGAGCAATATCAGACAATCCTGCGAAAATTCGGGATATAAATATCATATGAGAATTAATATTCATCAAATGTAAACACTGTTTATAGAGTGTCCAGGAGGGAGTTTTATAATAATGGTATCCCGCCGCTATCTGGATTTGAAAAATGGTGATCTGTGATATGATTGCGAGTGAGAGGGAGCGCATATGGAATCTGCAAAATATATGTTGATGCACCGGGATGACGAAGCCGCAGTACTGGAGTTCAACCAGGAGGATGGATATCTTTTTCAGGTTATCGAGAAAAAGAACGAAGATCTTATTCCTATACGCGCAAATAGGAGCACTCTTGACTTTAGATCATGGTGGAATGACAGGGCTGTTCCTAGAACACAAGGTTCGATTCTGAGCTTTCTCCGAGAGCTTGAGATACCAACGACCCAAGCCTATCTGCTGAGAAATTTAGGTTTAGGTCTGAATGACCATTACTGGGTGCGGCCAGAGAAAAGTTCGTTGACCTGGGAGGCCGTCAATCTTTTTGATAATGAGTTTACTTCCCCGGCCACTTTTCATCATCGAAATACGGCAGATTCTAATGCGGTAACGACTTTTTCTCCGGCTGCGTCCACAGGAGGAGAATTGCCGAAGCGATGGGTTGTAAAGGATGGTAAGCGGTATCTGATCAAGGAGAGTTCCGTCCCATTATCCCAGCAGAGTCTCAACGAAGTATTTGCATCTCACATTCATGAGAAGCAAGCTCGCTTTCCATTTGTATCTTATTCATTGGCACGACAAAGCGGATCCTCGAAGTTGGCATGTATCTGTGAGTGCTTTACTTCTAATTTGCTTGAGTATATTCCCGCATGGGACTTGGTGGGAAAGCAGCAGAGGAAGGACGGTGAACCATTATTTGATAGTTTCATCAAAGGGTGTGTTGCTGGCGGGCTGAAAGAAGAAAGTGTCCGAGGTTATTTGGATTATCAGATTGTCACGGACTATCTCTTATCTAATACGGATCGTCATCTGAACAACTTGGGTGTATTGCGCGATACCCATACCCTCAACTATGTTTCCATGGCCCCCATTTATGATACTGGAAACTCGATGTTCTATAATGATCCTTTGTCCGCGCTCTCCAAGACATCTTTGTTTTTCCTAAACGTGAACAGTTTTTATTCCAATGAACGGAAATTACTGGCACGTGTCAATGATTTTGATTGTGTGGATCTCAATAAAATGCCAGAACGTCAAGATGTTGAAACATTCTATGGGAAGGATCAAGGATTAAGAGCTGCGAACTTCAATTCACATATTGCTATCGGATATATGAAAAAACTAATTCTGCTGAAAGAGCTTCAAAAAGAGAAGAGCCTTTCTGGAGTTCTGGAAAAAAGTTGTTCACGAGAACGATAAATAACATATGAAAAATAATAATTAATATATGATGATGGGAGTGAATTAATGGTTAATGAATATTCGGTGAAATCTGAGAAAGATAAACAAGAACCTTTTATTGCCGGAAGCCATCAGGCCGTGTCCAGTCCAGTTCGCAATTTGGGAAGAAGAATCCCGGAAATTCCTTGTGTGTCATGCGGCATTCTCCAGCAGCCGCTTCTGTTCTTGTAATACCGCCACACTGATATAGCTTCTGTCACTCTGGCAGTCTTCCTCATATTCCAGCAGGTACGGCACCTCCAGTCTCAGGTAACTCCGTCTACTGGGAAATATTCCGACCCATTCGTGTCCTCCTGCGTATATTATTGGTGGGTTTTCTACGGCTGTCTGCTTCGTACCAACCGCATGAAGGTATCAAGGGTTATAAGCCATTTTTGCTGTTCAGGCTTATACGAAGCATGTATTTTCTGCGGACTTCAATAACATGGGTTCATGTTGATTATATGACAAAAATGGAATATATTATAAGTATGAAAAAAACAGTCATTATCCATTCTAATATTCATGACTTCATGAAAAAATATGGAAAGCCTGCAATAGCGGAAATTGACAAGGTTGTGGATATTTTGGAAACCATAGGAACAGGTGGACTTTATATCAAATCTTTACGGAATCAGATATTTGAAATTAAGAATGGACGAATACGTGTTCTGTTTTTTTATCATAAGAATAACATCATTGTTCTTGCGTGTGCTTATTTGAAGAAAACTCAAAAAGCATCAACGTCAGAGATAAGAAAAGCAATCGAGATTAAAGGGAAACTTGAAGGAGAAATAAAATGAAAAAAGAGTTTTATAGCCTTGAAGAAACAAAAAAAATGTTTGATATGGATAATCTGGAAGTGAAGAATCTCAAAGAAGAATTAAAAAATGAAACCTATATCATATCTGAAATTCCCCTTTCGGAAATCAGAAAGGCTCAAAATTTAACGCAGGCTGAGCTTGCGGAAAAAGTTGGGCTTTCCCAAACTGACATCAGTAAAATTGAAAAGGGGAAAAAGAGGATAACTATTTCCCGATTGCAGGAATTGGCAAATGGTATGGGAATGGATGTTCACATCACATTTGTTCCCAGATAAAAGGAAAGGGAAGCATTTCACTCGCTACCTTCCTCATTCCAGGCGCGCCGCCCTTTTTGGGGAGGCTTTCCTTTGTCCCCCCTGGCCACAATCGAACCGGTCAGCTGGGCATGGGCCCTCATGTGGAGAACTGCCAGGAGGCTCCCGACGTGATAACAACCCCGTCCTTTCACGACTGTCGGCGACAGCATGGGATTTTCGACATTATAAAAAATGATAAAAGCGGAGCAAAGGCGTATTTACCCTTTATCCATGACCTCGGCCGCCGCCTTGTATAGTGTATCCACCAGAAGCGGAATAAGAGCCACATCCACGCTGGAGTAGGCAATCCGCAGCAAGACTTCCTGCAAAGCTATAGTGCCGATTCCGTAGTTCTCCAACAGGTGCAGACGGAGCTTCTCCGCCTTTCCCGTGAACCTGAAGGACATGAAATAACCCGAATTGAACGACAATGGAATGAGAATGTCCGTAGGCTTCTGCCGTGCTATGGCAGCTTTCATGGCCATATAACGCTCACGCAGAGGCTTCACATTGTTCTCCCGTTGAGTGGCAGTCTCAGGATTCTTCAGGGCATCACGGATGAACGCTTGGGAAACCGTAGGGGAGCAACTCACCGTTCCCCTGACAGCACCGCCTGTCTTTTGGAGCAAAGCATCATACTGCGCTTCACTCATGCCCTTGCAGCCGTAGGTGATGAAGCCCGTGCGGAAACCCCAGACCATCAGCTCCTTGGTTGCCGCATCCCCCTTTACTGCCAGAATATTCTCGTGAGCATCGACCAGATAGGCAAAAAGAGATTGTCTTTCAACTCCGTCTTCATAGACCAAGCCGAAATAAGCATCATCAATCATTGCCAGGATTGTCGTCCCTCTCTCCGCATGACGGACAAGGATATCCGTGATACCCGCAGCTTCAACCGTGGTCGGCGTATAGCCCGTGGGATTGTTAGGGAAGTTGAGGAGAAGTATCACTTTCTTTCCCGCATGGTCGGCAAGTACCGCGTCAAGACCTTTCAGGTTGAAGCCTCCCTGCTCATCATAGAAGGAAAACAGGACGATGTTCGCACGACGCTGTTCTTCCAGTACCATGGAGTAGTTGTCCCAGTAGTAGTCCGGCATCAACACAGTGTCACCCTCGTCAATGAACAGCGAACCAATGGAGCTGATGGCATGGGTCAGGCCGGAGACAACCAATGGCAGGGAAAATGACTTACCCTGTAAGGAGGGATTCTTGTTTATTAAGTCCTCTTTCCACAGTTTCCGGAGTTCAGGAAGCCCCATGGTCGGCGCATACGGGAACACATCGCCTAAAGACACGTCAGGAGAAAAGCGGGAACGGATGGCAGGGAGGAACATGGGCAAACCTTCCGCTGTCGCTATCCCGATTGTCGCATTGATGGCATGTGCCTTCTGTTTTGCCTCCGCAGATTGGGCTATGATGCCTTTCGGGGTGAACATGTGCCGTCCGTAAGAAGACAGGAGGACGTATGCGGATGTACCTTCAAGCGTTTCATTCAGTGTGCGGGCAAGTGGATTCATGGCAAGCCTCTCAATGCGCAAGGATCAGGAAAGTCCCGGCAGGATGTGGACGATGATATCAGGAAGGCATCGTTTTTTCTAGCAGGGGAAAGAAAATGAAGCCTAAAAAACAGGCCATCACTTCTTTACAGGATTGGACAAGGTTCCAATTCCCTCAATGGTGATTTCCACGACATCCCCGCCAGCGAGCGAGCCTATGCCTCCGGGAGTACCCGTCATGATGATGTCTCCCGGCTTGAGCGTCATCACCTGTGAAATGTAGCTGACAAGATAGGCTGGCTTGAAGATGAGATTGGCGGTAGTGGAACTTTGCTTCACCTTGCCGTTCACTCGTGTCTCCAGCGTCACATCGCTGACATCAACGCCGGTCACTACCGCAGGGCCAAGAGGCAGGAAAGTGTCAAAGCCTTTTGCCACAGTCCATTGTCCATGGGGATCCTGGAGGTCGCGGGCGGTGACATCATTGCCGATCGTATAGCCGAAGATATAGGACGGGGCATCTTTTTCACTTACATTTTTGGCTGTCCGGCCAATGACAATGACTAATTCGCCTTCATAGTCGGTTCGACCGCTGAGCCATGTGGGAGGGATGATTTCCTGTCCGGGTCCAATGACGCAGGTGTCCGGTTTTATGAAGATGACAGGAGTGACGGGCAGGGAGGCTTTCATTTCTTCCATGTGCGTGTGGTAGTTCATCCCCACGCAGACTGCCTTTGACGGACTGACGGGGGAAAGGACCGTGACATCGGACAAGGCAAGGGGACTGCCGGACGCTTCCCATCCCTCTCCAAGGAAATTGGATGAAATCGGCTGCACATGGTCTCCGGATACCGTGCCGTACCCAATGGAATTTTTGTAAGAATAACGAATGAATCGCATCATGACTGCCTCCTGTTTGGACTGACTGTATCACATCCGGACGTACTTCTTCCAGAAGGCGCGCTTCATGGGGAATCCCCTGAGGGACAGGGGACGATGACGGACGCGTGCGCTGTCGGATTATGGACGGATTATGGACGAAAGAATGGTGGACGAAAGGCCGGTTAAACAAGTATTCTTGGAGTGATATGACCGCTATAGGAGGAAACACATGAGTATTATCTGGATTATCATTGCCCTTGTTGTCATCGTGGTGCTTTATGCCATCAGCGTATACAACCGTCTGGTACGGCTCCGCAACCAGGGAGAAGAAGCGGAAGCTGCCATTGATGCGCACCTGAAACAACGATATGACTTGGTTCCCAACCTGGTCGAGACGGTGAAAGGTTATGCCCAGCATGAACAGAAGACGCTGACGGCGGTCATTGAAGCACGCAACATGGCCGTCAATGCCACGGGGCTGGAAGCACGCGATGCCGCTGACAAGACGTTCGCATCGACGCTGAAAACTCTGTTCGCTGTCGCCGAGGCATATCCCGACCTGAAGGCGAACAAGGGATTCCTCGACCTCCAGACCCAACTCCAGAAAATTGAAGCAGAACTGCTCAACGCCCGCAAGTACTATAATGCCATCATCAAACAGTTCAACACGGTCATTGAAATATTCCCTTCCTCTGTGATAGCCGGAATGGGTCATTTCACCAAGAAACCATACCTGACCATTGAGGCCGAGGCTCGCGAACGGGTCCAGGTCAAGTTCTGAGCGGGAGGCACGACATGCGCCGTTTTCTTCTTGTGCTTTTTGCAGTGTGTGCTCTGGGAATCGCGCCGTTGGTTGCGGACAATGGTTATAACGTGGAATTTTTGGATATGTCCATTGACGTGATGGATGATGGTCGGTTCGCCGTCAAAGAGTCCTTTGCCCTACGGTTTCTTGAAGGACGCCACGGCATCTATCGGGATATTCCGGTAGGATATGGCACACTCCGCGCCACTGTCACTGATATCAGCGCATCAGTGCCTCTTGCCATAGAAAAAAGCCTCAATTATGTCTCCATCCGTATGGGCGATGAAAACCGCATGCTTAAAGGGGCGGAGAATTTCATCCTGAGGTATGTCTACAATCCTTATGCAACACAAGGGGACGGCAAAAACCAGTACGATGAATTCTATTACAACCTGATCGGTGAAGGATGGACGAGCGATATCCGCGAGTTCTCCGCCGAGATATATTTTCCCAAACCCGTTGATGCTTCCCGCGTCTGGCTTACCCGCGGCTTCTGGGGTTCGACATCCTCTGATGGGATTTCCTGGCAGCTGTCCGATGATGGGATGACGCTATCCGTCCGCGCGTCGGGGTTTACTCCTGACCAAGCCCTTACTGTCCGGGTCGAACTGCCCGAAGGTTATTTTGATTTTTCCCAGGTGTCGTCTTCCGGCGGGACTGCCTTGCTCGTCAACATAGTAGTGGTGATTATCGCGGTGGCAGCGGCTTTCCTTGTCTGGTCTCGCTGGGGACGTGATGACGATCCTATCGTCGTTGTGCGTTTTGAACCGCCGGAGGGCATGAGCCCCATGGATGTCGGATACTGTGCCGATGGACGACTTGATGCGCGTGACATCACATCCATGCTTTTCTTTTGGGCGGACAGAGGATACCTGACCATAGAGGAAAAAAGCAAAAGGGGAAAAAAGACAGTGTTCACGCGGGTGAAGAAACTGGAGAATGCGCCTGCTCATGAGAAGAAGTTGTTTGATGCTTTCTTTGCCTGTGGTACAGACGGAGTGGTCACTATCAAGGACTTGGAAGGGAAGTTCGGCCTGAGCATGGAAGCCGTCCGTTCTGCCCAGGCTGACTATTTCAAAGGCGAGCATGCCCTGAAGAAGGTCAGTTCATCGGTTGCCAGCGGGCTGTCATTGTTTCTTGCCGCTGTTCCAATCCTTGGATACAGCTATGTCGGCGGAGGATTGTACATAGACGGTATGCTCCCGACAGCCGGACTCATCCTTGGCGGGCTCGGACTGCTGTATGCCTTCATCAACGGGGGCGTTATCGCATCCTTGATGCGTACATGGCATATGAAAAGTAACAGGACGCGAGTGTTCTGGATTATCTTTGTCGGCAGCATGGCTTTGGTGTTCGCGGGCGCTGGCGTCATCCTGTCGAGTTTTCTCACCAGCCAGATTTGGTATATATCCATCCTGTCTACCGTGGTGATGATCAGTGGTATCATCCTTATTGTAAGCATTGCCCTTGCCACGCAGAAACGCAGCGCATATGGACAGAAAGTCCTGGAACAAATACTTGGCTATCGGGAGTTCATCGACAAGGTCGAGGTTGACAAGCTGAAGACTCTCATCAATGATGACCCGGAGTTTTTCTACCATGTCCTTTCCTATGCCATCGTGCTTGGTCTTGAAGATACATGGGCGCGTAAGTTTGCATCCATCACGGTGGAACAGCCGTCATGGTATTCCACGTCCGCACCAGTCCATGATGTGTTTTTCTACAGCATGCTGGCTTCACGGCTCAATACGCGCATGACTGCCGCTTCCATTCCGGTTTCCTCCAACAAGAGTCCTTCCAGTCCCGGTTCACATTTCGGCGGTTCGTCATTTGGTGGAAGCGGGTTCTCCGGCGGAGGCTTTGGAGGAGGGGGAGGGCGCTCATGGTAGCGGAAATGGTGGCAGAAATGATAGCAGAAACTGCTCTGCCTGTGGTGGTTTTGCCTATGTCGGGCAAGCGGACAATAAGGAAAAGGGGGATACTATGAGGGAAAATGAAATCATCGCTGCGCAGGAGTTATTGGATGAGAAAGGGCATCTTGTAAACCCCGGATGGTCACGTTCTTTGTTCGCACGCTATGACCAGAGCAAGATCAAGGCCAGTCGCCTGCGTATCAAGGACTGGGATTACTATTATGTAGGTGATGGGCGGAATGTGCTTGCCTTGACGATAGCCGACCTGGGATATATTGGTCTTGTGACAGTGACGGTGATCAATCTGGAAGAAAAGACGGAACACAATGTTACGGCAATGCCTTTATTGCCTTTGGGCAGGCTGGGCGTTCCGGTCGGGGATTTGAGCGGTGATGTACGCTACAGGGATAAGAAACTGGATGTGAGTTTCATCGACAAAGGGGAAATCCGCACCCTGCTCTGTCATGTTCCTGCCTTCAAGGACGGTCAGTCGCTTGACGCGGAAATCACGCTTCACCAGCCTCCCATGGATACCATGGTGATCGCGACTCCATGGAAGGAGAACCCGAAAGCCTTCTACTATAATCAGAAGGTCAACTGCATGGTGGCAGAGGGCATCGTGACAATCGGCAAGGAGAAGATAGCATTTGATCCTTCAACGGCATTTTCCACCCTTGACCGTGGGCGGGGGGTATGGACGTATGACAACACATGGTATTGGGGCAGTGGCAACGGCATTGTGGACGGCTCGCCATTCGGACTCAACATTGGTTACGGATTCGGGGATACATCACGGGCAAGCGAGAATATCATTTTCTTCAAGAATGAAGGGCATAAGCTCGGTCGCTTGACGTTCGGCATCCCTCAGGAAAGCTATTGCAGGGAAGAACTCCCGTGGTCTTTTGTGTCGGAAGACGGACGGCTGGACATGCAGATGAAACCTGTTTACGACCGGCGAGCGTTAATCAAGATAGGCCCTATCCTCAATGACGGGCATCAGGTGTTCGGGGTGTTCTCAGGACATGTTCTCCTTGATGATGGGACGAAGCTTCGTTTCAAAGACATCCACGGTTTTGCCGAGAAGATACACAACAAATATTGATGTGCCCTGGCATAGGGAGTGGCATGAGGAAGTGACCGGCGCACCGGAACGACCTGTAATTGGTTGGCGTGCGCCGATATTTTGCGTGAAAAGCATATAATGCTTTCAGGTTATTTGGTGGTTTTAGACGTTGATGCTGTTTGTTAATTCTGTTTTAAATGTAAAAAATGTGTTTTCTGGGGGAACAGAGAGCGTGGATAAAAGAATGGAGCCGGTTTCCCGGCTCCGCTTGTCACTGGATCGTACATGTGTTAGTGAATTCTTTTAGTCGCGGTAAGAGCGGACAGGGCGGCTCTTGGCAATGGCTTCGTTGACACGAAGGTTGCGGCCGTCGAATTCTTTTCCATCGAGCTGGGAAATCGCTGCGTCAGCAGCACCGTCATCTTCCATCTCAACGAACGCAAAGCCCTTGGGGCGATGTGTCTCGCGGTCAATGATGATGTTGGCACTGGAAACAGTCCCATACTGAGCGAACAGGTCCCGAAGCTGATCTTCGGTGGTGCGGTAATTCATATTACCGACATAAATCTTTTTTGCCATGAAAAGCATCCTCCACAGGCCTATGCCTGTATAAAAAGTGTTATTGCTTTAATTGGCGGCATGCACGGATTTTACCTGTCTGCGGGAATAGACCCAGTGACGGATACTCGAAAGATAGGAAAAGAACCAGCAGCAACTCAAAAACTAAAGCATGCAAACGGTAGCATGCCGTTCAGCCGCTGTCAACGGACAGGGGAGCGACAATGCGAAATTACTGTAAAAAATGCATTTTGACTGTCTTTTTTTGCCTTTTTTTACACGTGACACTCTGATTGGACTGTCTGCTCGTGGACAATACGAATGCGGCAAAGCCGCATGGGGTAGAACAGAAACATACTGAACTCCCAAAGGCGAATGGACTCCCGGTAATGAAAACCATCTCCTGCCCTTGCGCAGGAGGGTAAGGCTGGGGCATGATGATAATCATGGATAGGAATTTTCTTGGCCTTGTCATTTCCGTGGCGTATCTTGCGTTCGTGATAGGTATCGGTTATCTCATCTATATAAGGAAACTCGCTTCGTCAGACGTGGTGAGGAAAGTTGTGCATATCGGTGTTTCCAACTGGTGGTTCGTTCTGGTGACCTGCTTCGATACCCCCCTGTTGCCAGTCATCGGCACGGGTTTCTTCATCATCATGAACGGCTTGGCGACGTGGCACGGCTGGACACAGAAATTCTTCGGCCTAAAAGAGGAAAAGAAGCATCACGGGCTTGTCTATTATCCTGCATCCCTCCTGGGGCTTGTCCTCCTTGTCTACGTAGCGGATTTCCCTCTGCATGCCGCCACTGCGGGCGTGCTTGCCATGGGATACGGTGACGGCATAGCAGGACTTATCGGACATCGCTTCGGTCGGAGGAAGCTCCCCGGTTCTGAGAAGACATGGCTGGGGACGGGGATGATGTTCCTTGTTTCCTGTGTCGTTGTCGCCGGAGTGCTTTTGGCTTGGAATCTTTCCGGCAGGATGTTCGTTCCTGTCATTCTATCGACCGCCTTCATCGCGGCCTTGCTGGAAGCGGTTTCTCCCTATGGGCTGGACAATCTGAGCGTTCCCTTCGGCGTTGCTTTCTGGATGATGATGCCATGGTGGTAGAATACCTCGACTCCCTGCTTTATCAATGGGGGTTCCTTCCTGCAATGCTCATCATTTCTGTCTTCATGACAGGAGTGGCGGTGGTGGCTTACCTGAAAAAACAACTGACCATCTCCGGTACTCTTGCCGCTTGGTGCGTAGGCGTGGTCGTCACATGGTCATTGGGGACAGGAGGGCTGTTCCTCCTCCTTTTTTTCTTTCTCAGCGCAGCTTTCCTTGGCAGGTTGGGCAAGGCTTCCCCCCAGAAGCATACGGCGGTACTTCTACAGCAGAAAGGCGGGCGGCGCGATGCCATGCAGGTATTCGCCAACGGGGGAGCAGCTACAATCGCAGCCCTGTTGTTTTTCGTTGATGGCGGGAGCGGGACTGCCTTGGTGATGTTCGCCGCCGCAGTAGGAGAAGCCGTCGCCGACACGTGGGCGGGAGAAATTGGAATCCTGTCCCGTGAGAAGCCTCGTTCCCTCCTTACGGGAAACCCTGTTGAACCGGGGATGAGCGGAGGCGTTACTTTTTTGGGAAGCATGGCTGCCGTGATAGGTTCCTGTGCCACGGCTGCTGTTTGGATGGTGGGTTGCGGGGCGGTCTTCCTTGGTTATGACTCTTTGGTCTTCCTTTATGCCGGGATAGCCACGATATGCGGCATTGCAGGATGCTTTCTCGACAGCTGGCTTGGCGCGACGTTGCAGGCCCATTACGAGGATTCCATCACCGGCTCATTGACTGAAAGGGAATCAAGCAGAGGATTGCCTAATCGTCTGATGCGGGGACTGAAATGGCTGGACAATGACATGGTTAACCTAATTTCCAATTTTTTTGCCGCTGCGGCGGCATATGCCCTGTCACTTTTTGTTTGAGTTTTCTTTAACGTTTTCTTTGATAATTTATTACTTGAATATCGGAGAATTTATTTGTATGTTACGTAACGGTGGATTTGCATACGTCAGGTTCACTGATTGTGCTGCCAGCACTGTTGCCAGCACAAGGCAAAGAAAGTAATGAAAGTTTTTGGGAGAGGTGTGTAAGATGGCAAAACAGCTTCAGTTTAATGAAGAGGCACGTAGGTCTCTTGTAGCCGGTGTCGAAAAGATTTCCCGCGCTGTGATGACGACGCTTGGACCGAAGGGCAGGAACGTCCTGCTGGATAAAAAGTTCGGGGCTCCCACAGTGACCAAGGACGGAGTATCCGTCGCACGGGAGATAGAACTGGAGGATCCGTTTGAAAACATGGGTGCCCAGTTGCTTAAGGAAGTCGCGACAAAGACAAACGATGTCGCTGGTGACGGCACGACCACGGCCACCGTACTTGCTTGGTCCATCACCAAGGAAGGCATGAAAAGCGTTGCCGCGGGCGTTAACCCCATGGGCATCCGCCGGGGCATTGACAAGGCAGTCGCCGACGCCATCGTGGAGATTAAGAAGCAGGCCAAAGTGGTGAGCAGCAAGGAAGAGATTTCCCAGGTCGCCGCAATCAGCTCCAACAACGACACTACCATCGGCGATGAAATCGCGAACGCCATGGAGAAGGTCGGACAGGACGGCGTCATCACCATCGAGGAGTCCAAGACCATTGAGACGACCACTGATTTCGTCGAAGGCATGCAGTTTGATCGCGGCTATCTGTCCGCGTATTTCGCCAACAACCGTGACACCATGACTGCGGTGCTTGATGATCCTTTCATCTTGATTGTCGATAAGAAGATTTCCTCCATGAAGGATTTGCTCCCTGTTTTGGAGAAGGTCGTGCAGGCTGGCAAACCCCTGCTCATCATTGCAGAGGATGTCGATGGAGAGGCTTTGGCCACCCTGGTGGTGAACAGCGTCCGTGGAACCCTGAACGTTGTGGCTGTCAAGGCTCCTGGCTTTGGTGATCGCCGCAAGGCAATGCTGGAAGACATCGCCATTCTGACCGGTGGAGAGGTAATCAGTGAGGAACTTGGCCTGAAACTTGAGAATGCTGATCTTTCCCAGCTGGGACGTGCCAAGACTGTCAAGGTGGAGAAAGAGAATACCACAATCATCAATGGTTCCGGCAAGGCTGCCGACATCAAGGACCGTATTGCCCAAATCAAGGTGCAGATTTCCGATACGACCAGCGATTATGACCGCGAGAAACTTCAGGAGAGACTTGCCAAGCTGTCCGTTGGCGTTGCTGTTGTCAATGTTGGAGCGGCTACCGAGGTCGAGATGAAGGAGAAAAAGCTCCGTGTCGAGGATGCCCTGAACGCTACCCGCGCCGCTATTGAAGAAGGCGTGATTCCTGGCGGCGGTGTCGCCTTGGTTCAGGCTGCCAAAACTCTGGAGAAGACTGACCTTTCCAAGCTTCCTGAAGAGGAGCAGGTCGGTTACAAGATTGTGCGCCGCGCCCTTGAGGAACCTATCCGCCAGATTGCGGAGAATGCTGGTCTTGATGGTTCGATTATCGCTGAGAAGTGCAAGAACTCTGAGCAGGGCATAGGATATGACGCCAATGCCATGAAGTGGGTCAAGATGGTTGACGCAGGGATTATTGATCCCGTGAAGGTCGCCCGCAGCGCCCTCCAGAACGCCGCCTCAATAGCGGCGCTCATCCTGACCACCGAGTGTGCGGTCACCGACATTCCGGCTCCTGAGCCAGCAATGCCCGCAGGCGGTGGAATGGGAGGCATGGGCGGCATGATGTAAGCTGTCCCAACCGGTTCTGAAAAGAGTCATGGAACTTATTCTGTGACTCTTTTTTTGTATCAAGGAATACTTTAGACAGTCATCGGACGAGTCATCGGATGAGCCTCGGCAAAACTTGACGCGGCTTGTCCTATCGTGATACTTTGTACATCTACTGAACGGCCTGCCGGGGAGAGCCTCCACGTGGGTCGGCTAAAGCGAGGAATCAAAACATGCATGCATTGATAGCAGCTCTCGGAGCGTCTGGCGCCAGTGGTTCGCCTTCTGGAGGCAGTTCCATACCGACCCTTGTCACCTTTGGTCTTGTCGCCTTCATTTTCTATTTCATGATTATCCGTCCCCAGAGGAAACGTGACAAGGAAGCCAAGAACATGATCGCCGCCATTAAGAAAGGCGACCGTGTCGTCACCATCGGCGGTATCTACGGAACTATTGTGACGGTGAAGGAGAACACAGTTGTCCTGAAGGTTGATGATAATGCGCGGCTTGAGTTTGCCAAGTCTGCGATTTCCAGCGTCGTCAACAAGAAAGTCGAGCCTGTGTCCGAAGCCAAGGAGTCCAAGGAGACGAAAGGCAAGGAAACCTTCAAGAAGAAAGACGAGGCTGAAGATGCTGTCATTGTGGAAGACAAGGCTCCAGCTCCTGCTGCCGATGATGTACAAACCGCAGAAACCGCGGATGCCACGAAAACAAAATAATAAATCTCAGGCTCACAGTCATTCTTGGAGAGTAGCATGAATAAACGAGGACGTTTGGTAGTTGTTCTTCTGGTTGCAGTGCTGGCGGTGGTCTTTCTTGTCCCCACCATCACATGGTATGGCTTCATACCCCAGGAAACAAAGGATTTGGCATTGAGTTCGGTTGCCCGTATCTCCGATTACGCCGGAGAGAGGGGAAAGGCCGACTTAGATGAATTATTGGGGCTTGTCGATAAAAATGAGAACGCCTTGCTTCCCGCTGAATACGCTTACCTGAAAGATAGTGTGAAATCTTGGTATGCGGATGCAGGGAAAGCTGTTCCCTCCCCGTGGACTGTCGTGGATGTATTCCGCACACAGCCCAACGCCGATGCCATGCAAGCTCTCCTTGAAGCGCATTATCGCAACGAGATTCTGGAGGTTCGTGATTCCAGCCGACGTGTGATTAAATTAGGGCACGACCTTGTGGGCGGGACTTCCGTCAGCTTGAAAGCGGATTTTGCCACTCTTGAAGAATCCTTGGGTCGTTCGCTCTCCGCTGTTGAAAAGTCTGATATCCTCCGCCGTTCCGCGGAAATACTCCGCGACAGGCTTGATGCCTTCGGTCTGGCGGAGCCTTCAGTGAACATCATCGGTGCTGATACCGTCACGGCTGTCATACCGGGCTATGCCGACACTGATAGCTTTGCAGGATACCTGGCAGGCAAGGAATCTCTTTCCTTCCGTCTGCTTGACGCTTCTCTTTCCAACCAGATTGTTTCTTATTATAACAGTAACCCTGATGCAATGTTTGACGCTGATGGAAACCTTGCGCAGCCGGATACGCTTCCCGCAGGCAAAAAGGTCGTCGGTTTCTATTACACGGATAATTACGGGTCACAGTTCCTGTATGCACCGTATGTAGTAGATGAGGAAAGCGCGCTGGAAGGAAAGTATGTTGAAAATGCCTTGACCTATGCCGGTACTGCCAGCACCGATGCTGGAGTGCGTTTCAACCTTGATGCCACGGGCAGCGATATTTTCTATAAACTTACCTCGGCGAACACCAACGCCTATTATGTGGTTGAGTTTGATGGAAAGATTATTGCTCCTCCCCAGTCCATCACGACCGGTATCCGTGGTTCCGTCGCTGTGCCCGGCTTCCCCGCGTCAACAGCCAATGAGTTGGTTCGCGCTCTGAGTACGGATGCCTTCCCTGTTGCCCTTGAAGTGACGGGAGTCCATGCTGTCGGACCTTCCCTCGGACTCAAAGGAGTGACCACGGGAATTGCCGCTGCTGTGGGAGGACTCCTGCTTGCGCTGGCTCTTATGTTCGTCGTGTATAATGTTACTGGCTTGGCTGCCAATGCTTCCCTTTTGTTCAATGCTCTGGTTTTCCTTGCTGTGCTTTCGTCTCTCGGCATAACGTTCACTGTGGCGGGACTGGTGGCAGCGGCCATCATCCTGCTGGTTTGCCTTGATGCACATGTTGTGCTCTTTGAACGAATCAAGGAAGAAAAGGCCGTAGGCAAGACTGATCAGGCGGCAATTCGCAGCGGCTACGCCAAGTCGATGACAAACATCGTGGAAATCCATCTTGTCCTCCTTCTTGTCGCTATTGTCCTGTCCCAGATTGGAAGCATCGCCCTTGAAGGGTTTGCAATCATCCTTGCGATTGGTCTGGTGAGTTCCCTCTTTTCCGTCCTGTACGTGACACGACTCATTCTTGATGCCACCGTGACGGAACGAAAGAGCGCGAAACTGCATATCAGCTGGAGGAGAAACTAATGGCAACAAAAACTCTGTCGGTTGTTCGCAACCGGGTCATCATCCGTATCGCGACAGCCCTTCTGTTGGTTGCGGCTTTGGCGGGTATCGTACTGGCTGGTTTTGCCGGCTCTCAGGATGCCGGTACAGTAAATGTATCCCAAGTCCATTTCAGCAATCTTGTCGTAGGCATTGTAGTCTCTGCTGTCTTGGTTACGGCATTCATGTGGTTCCGCTTCAAGCTGCCTGGGGCGCTGGCTGCCTTGGTTGTACTTGCTTTTGATGTTGTCCTTTCCATCGGGCTTGCTTCATGGCTTGGTTTTACCATATCTTCCGCGATACTGGCAGCCATTGTCGGCATTGCGTTCATTTCGCTGGTGAATTCCACTGCTTTCTTTGACAAGCTCAAGGAGAAGGGCAAGGTTTCGGCTGATATCCCCTTTGCCGTTATCGTGGATACAAGCATAACGGCAGTTCTTCCTCGTATTGCCGTAACGACTTCATTAGTCATTGCCATGGGAATCATCATACCGTTGGCTTTGCCTTCCGGCGCAGCTCATGACGCTGCGGTTCTTCTTATCGGCGGGGCAATAGTGTCCGCTTTCTCCGCTGTCTTCCTGACACCGATTAAAGTGCTGGCGTTCTCTGGCCACAAGGCAGTGGACAAGCATGTCAAGGTAATTGGCGGGACCTCGGCGGAAGAAATTGAAAAGGATGAAGCCATTGCTCCGGCAAAGACTTCGTTCACTGTGTCGGCACCTGTAGCGGAACGCAAGCTGAAAGGGAAACGCCACGAACGGAAATAAACGTGTTCAGCAGTATTTCCCTTGGACACCATGATGAAAATATGAAATGCACCGCCGCGGGACTTCCTGTGGCGGTGTATCATTCCAGGGAGGAATGAAGATGAAACTGGTCATGGCGCGGGCAATGGGTTTTTGCAACGGAGTCAAGAGAGCCATCACTGTTGCCTCTGCTGCCCTTGCTGCGTCGGGGAACGCTCAAGGCGTGGCTGTCACTGGCCCGTTGGTGCATAATCATCAGGTGACTGATGCACTGGAAGCCCAAGGGTTGCATGTCCTTGAAACCGATGATGAGATTCCACCAGAAACTACACGGGTCGTAATTCGTGCCCATGGCATCACAGATGCACGAAGAAAGAAACTGGAGTGTGCTTGTCTGGATATTTACGACGCAACGTGTCCTCTGGTCTCCCGCGCTCAAGATGTCATTCGTACCCAAGCAGGCAAGGGGCGTCATATTGTGGTCGTCGGGGTTCCGTCCCATGGAGAGACGGTCTCCATGATGGGAGTTGACTTTCCTGATGGAACGCCGATTCACGCTTCCCTTGTTTCCTCGGTGGAGGGTGTCGCTTCCTTGCCGGTCGATAAGGCTTTGACAGTGATGGTTCAGTCAACCTTTCCCCAGAAGGAATGGAATGTCATTGAAAAAACCTTGAAGGAACGGAGCTTCTTCCAAGATGTAGAATTTGGCAATGCCATTTGTCCAGCTTCTGTTCAACGTCGCAAGGCGGTGGAAGAGCTGTGTGATTCCTGTGATGCCATCGTCGTCATCGGTGGCCGCCACAGTTCCAATACCGTTGCCCTTACGGAAATCGTGGCAGAAAGGAAGCTTCCCGTCTTTCATGTAGAAAATGCTGACGAAGTCCCTGTTCTCATAGTAGGATATAAAATAGTAGGCATCACCGCGGGAGCTTCAACTCCCAAGGACGTGATTACCGCTGTATGCTCGAAGTTGCGTTTTCTTGCGGACAGCCAGACAACCACGTCCCCTATGGATTCCGCTCTGTCGTGATGCCAAGGAGAGACAATGATTCATAAAACCCTGGGTCCGATTCCCGTGCCGACAATCAAGCGTTTGCCCTCATACCTGCGTGTTGTCAAACAATACAAGAGTGAAGGCGTCAAATGGGTGAGTGCCACCATGATTGCCGAGGAACTGAGATTGACGCCTATCCAAGTACGCAAGGATATTTCCTGCACCGGAATAGAAGGCCGTCCCAAGGTGGGTTTCCAGATAGACGACCTGATTGATGCCATCATCTATAATTTAGGTTGGGATAATACGACGGATGCCATTATTGTAGGCGCCGGTCATCTTGGACAGGCGTTGGCCGGATATGAAGGCTTTGATAGTTACGGTTTGAGGATTATCGGAGCATTCGACCATAATAAGAAGAAAGTCGGCGGACACATAGGCAAGGTCGAGATATATCATGTCGATACCATGGAATCCTTTGTCCTGAATAACCGCATACGTCTGGGAGTCATCGCCGTTCCCGCGAAAGCTGCGCAGGATATCGCGACCCGGATGGCGGACTGCGGAATCCTTGGCATATGGAACTTTGCCCCCCGCGACCTGAAGGTTCCTGACGGAGTGATTCTCCAGCGAACCGATCTTGCCACTAGCTTTGCCGTAATTTCCGCGAAACTGAGGCGTGAGATTAGCGTCGGGGAATACTATGCTCCCATCATTGATGACTGACATGAAGCTTGATGAAGGACTCCTCACGGCTCTGTGCGACCTCATTGAGGAAGCAGGGGACATTCATTCCCAATATTGCGGACTTGCCAACGCAGCGGCATTTCTTGCCGTCAACACCCCTGATATCAACTGGCTGGGTTTCTATGTGACCGTGGAAGATGGTGCCGTGGGAGACGCTTCCTCCCAAGGCAGATATCTCATCCTGGGACCTTTTTCCGGACTTCCTGCCTGTACGCGCATCACGTGGGGGAAGGGCGTCTGTGGAACTGCCGTGTCCCAGGACATCGTCCAGCGGGTGGCGGATGTACACGCCTTTGCCGGTCACATAGCCTGTGACCCCGCGTCCCGCAGCGAGCTTGTCATCCCGCTTCATGATGCAAAAGGCGTGGTAGTCGGTGTCCTTGACATCGACAGCCCGGTTCCTGACAGATTTTCTCCTGATGATGAAATCTTTTTCAGCGCGGCCGCGCGCATCATCGAGAGAAAGCTCTTTTCCTGGTGAGGTTTCCTATTGACTATTTTCCTGACTATGCGCATCCTTTAGACAAAGGCAGAGACGAAGACGAGTAGTCAGTCCAGACGGCCAAGAGAAAGATGTCCATTGGAAAATGGGTGTGAGACATCTGCCGGGCTCCTGATGAAAACCCCTTCCGAGCCGCAGGTCGAAAGAGAAATCCGGTAGGCCCCGCCGCCCACCCTTGGCGTTACAGGGAAAAATGAGAGTCCGTGTCGGCGTATAAGAGACGGCAGGGGAATCAAGGTGGAACCGCGGAAACATGAGCCTTCATGTTCCCGTCCTTGGGCAGATTTGTGGAAACGAATCGCAAGGGCTGGAGCATGAAGGTTTTTTCATATCGCGGGAGGAGGAAGGACATGGCTGAAATAATGGAAAAGGGCGGACAGGATGCCGCGCAGGAAAAACTGGAACGTATCAGACATTCCATGGCACACGTGATGGCGGAAGCGGTACTCCAGATGTTTCCGACGGCTCAGATTGCCATTGGACCGGTGATTGAGAATGGGTTTTATTATGACTTTGATCTGCCCCGGCCACTGGTCAAGGATGATTTAGAGGAAATCACCGAGAGGATGAAGAAGATTATTGCCGAAGACAAGCCATTCATTCGTACTGTCGTCTCCCGTGATGAGGCGCGTCGGCGTTTTTCCGACCAGAAATACAAAGTCGAGCTGCTTGATGCCATACCCGCCGACGAGGATGTTTCCCTTTATGACCAAGGTGGCTTCATCGACCTATGTCGTGGCCCCCATGTGGCTTCCACCAAGGAGCTTCGCTCTGATTCCTTTGCCCTGCTCAACATAGCCGGCGCATATTGGAGGGGTAAGGAGACGAACCCCATGCTGACACGCATCTATGGCACGGCATGGGCCAATCCTAAAGATTTGAGACTGTACCTCCAACATCTGGAAGACGTCGAAAAACGGGACAACAGACGGTTAGGCAAGGAACAGGATCTTTTCAGCCTGCATGAGGAAGCGGGTCCCGGTCTGGTCTACTGGCATCCGCGTGGAGCCAGGGTCAGGGTCGCCATAGAGAATTTCTGGCGTGACGAACACTATAAGAACGGTTATGAGATGGTGTTTTCTCCCCATGTGGGACGGTCATGGCTCTGGGAGACAAGCGGCCACCTTGGATTCTACAAGGACAGCATGTATCCTGCCATGGAGATGGACAAGTCAGACTATTATGTGAAGCCGATGAACTGTCCTTTCCATATCATGATTTACAACAACAGCAAGCGTTCATACCGTGACCTGCCGATACGCATGGCCGAGCTGGGGACTGTCTATCGGTACGAGAAGGCGGGAGCCCTTCATGGTCTGATGCGGGTTCGCGGGTTCACTCAGGATGATGCCCATTTGTTCTGTACTCCCGAACAGATGGATGATGAAATCCGGAAGGTTCTTGAATTTTCCCTCTACATGCTCCGTTCTTTCGGATTCCAGGATGTGAAAGCTTACCTGTCCACCCGTCCTGAAGAATCAGTAGGTGAACGGGAACGCTGGGATGCCGCTACCAAGGCTCTGCGCAACGCCATAGAGAAAGAAGGACTTGCCTATGAGGTCGATGAAGGAGGCGGAGCTTTCTATGGGCCGAAGATTGACTTGAAGGTAAAGGATGCCATCGGACGCGAATGGCAGCTATCCACCGTACAGTTCGACTTCAACATGTCAGACCGTTTCCAGATGACTTTCGTGGACAAGGACGGACAGGAGAAACGCCCGTACATGATTCATCGTGCCCTTTTGGGTTCCATTGAGAGGTTCTTCGGTGTCCTCATTGAAAACTATGCCGGAGCGTTCCCGCCATGGCTTGCCCCGGAACAGATCATGGTAGTGCCTGTGGGAGAGGCTTTTTTCCCGTATGCCACGGCATTGAGGGATCGTCTGCGCAAGGAAGGACTCCGGGCAGACGCCGACCTGAGCGATGACCGGATGAATGCCAAGATACGCAATGCCCAGCTCCACAAGATACCGTACCAGCTTGTCGTTGGTGAACGTGAGCAGAGTGAGGACAAGGTGTCGGTTCGCTATCGTAATGGCAATAAGGCCAATGATGTCCCGACAGCTGATTTCATTGCCGAAGTGAAGGCCGCGGTAGCCGCGCGGGAGCAGGTGTAACATGACACGAGAGGAAGCATTGGTACTGTTGGAGGAAATGGACAGGGAAATCACCCGTATCTCCCATATCACCGCTATCTTGGGATGGGATTTACAGGTCGGAGGCATGCCGTCTGCGGCTGCGCGGGACAGGGGTGAACAGATAGGCTGGCTTGAAACTCAAGCGCACGCTGTTTCCGCAGGGAAACAGATGGAGGAAGTCCTGACTGTCTTGGGAGCTTCTCCCGACCAGCCCAGTGGCAATCCATTCCTTGATGACCGGAGTGCCGCATTGGTACGCCTGCGCTATGATGCATGGAAGAAAAGCCATGCGCTGAGCCCTGACTATATCCGGCGCAACGCTGTCGCCGTAGGCATGGCACAGGTGGCATGGCAGAAGGCTCGCGAACAGGATGACTGGGCGGCCTTCAAGCCCCATCTTGAACTGAACGTATCCCTTGCCCGCGAGAGGGCGGCTCTTTATGGCAGTGGTGATGGCAGTCCTCTGTATGACGCTTTGCTTGATATTTATGAACCAGGGATGACATCTGTCCGTGTCGATGAAATATTCGCCAGCATGGAGTCGCATCTGCGCTCCCTGCTCAATCGGATTTCCGGCAAACCCGTGCCACGTCAGGATTTTCTCCATCAGAACTATCCGGTGGATGTCCAAGAGCGTTTTTCCCGCAAGGTTCTGGCCGACATGGGCTTTGATTTCTCCAGGGGACTCACGGGATTGTCCGCCCATCCGTTCACTACGACGCTCGGTTCCCACGACATCCGCATCACGACGAATTATAAGGATAAGTCAGTTGCGGAACCTCTGTTTTCAACGATTCATGAAGGAGGACATGCCTTGTATGAACAGGCGGCCTCCAACGACATGACCAGTGGCACAAGCCTTGCCGGAGGAGCCAGCCTTGCTCTCCATGAAAGTCAATCACGCCTCTGGGAGAACATTATTGCCCGCAGTCCAGCATTCTGGACACATTATTATCCTGTTTTCACCACATTGTTTCCTCATGAAACTGAAGGCATTTCCCGTGATGATTTTGTCCGAGCCATCAATGTTGTCCGTCCCAGCCTGATTCGTACAGCCAGTGACGAGGTGACCTACGGCCTTCATATCATCCTCCGCTATACTCTTGAAAAAGCTCTGATTAGCGGGGAACTGGGAGTAGATGACCTGCCCTCAGCATGGAATGACGGCATGGAAAGACTGCTCGGTGTTCGACCGCGGAATGCCGCACAAGGCGTACTCCAGGACATTCATTGGGCAGGAGGTGATTTCGGATATTTTCCGACGTATGCGCTGGGGAATCTGTATGGAGCGCAATTCTGGTATGCGATGCGCCGGGACATGGGTGCGGAGGCTGTCGATCATGGCATTGAAAGGGGAGACCTTTCGCTAGTCCGTGAATGGCTGAAAAACAATATCCTCCGTCACGGAAGCATTTATACTGCACGAACGTTGGTCGAAAAAGTGACTGGGTCGCCCCTTGACGCGGTGTGGTTTGCCCGCTACCTTGATGAAAAGTATACAGCTTTGTATGACCTTTGAACGTTCAGGGGGGCAGCGAAGCTGATTTCCTATACTGCGGGATATACCGCGGGAGAGGCATGATGAATGTACCGAACAAGCTGACGGTGACCAGGCTCATACTGGTTCCTGTATTTTTCGTCGTTTTCAACCTGAGCCGCTGGTTCGGTGATTCCCTCGCCGACCTTGCGACTGTCATGGTAATCATTTTGTTTATTGTGACGGAGGCCACCGATATCCTTGACGGACAGATTGCCCGTCGCCGGAACATGGTCACTGACCTTGGGAAAGTGATGGATCCTTTTGCTGACACGCTTAGCCATCTGACGTATTTTGTCTGCCTCATGATGGCCGGAATCATGCCTGACTGGGCTTTTGTCATCATCATGTGGCGGGAGTTTGGCATCCTGTTTGTCCGTATGCTCATGATGAAGACAGGCAAAGCCGTTCCAGCGAATATCTGGGGCAAGAGCAAGACAGTCCTTTATGCGGTCAGTTCCATCCTGGGTATCCTTTTCCTGGCTTTCCGGCGATGGATGCCTGATGCCGCATGGCTTTCGACTGGCTCCTACGTGCTGGTTGCCGTCTTTGCCCTTGCCGCCGCGGCCTCGGTGATTTCTTTTCTCACCTATATCATGGCCATCATTTCCAGCAAAGTCCTGTCCCACTTGAGCAGATGATGGCTGTTCAGATGATGAAACCTTTATCTGCGCTTGCTTCCTCGGATGTCTCTGATCTCCGCTGGGTTTTGACTGATGTCGATGACACGATTACTACCCAGGGAAAGCTTCATCCGGTGGCGTTGCAGGCATTATGGGATCTCCATGACGCAGGGTTGAAGGTCGTATGTGTCACAGGAGGATCCGCGGGTTGGGCCGATGTCTATCTGCGTCAATGGCCTCTGGAGGCTGTCATAGCGGAAAGTGGTACGGTGGTCTTTGAGCGCGATGCCGCCGGAGTTATTTTTCGGACCCCTCATCCTTCTATCGATGAAGATACCTACGCCCATCGGGTCAATGAGCTGGAAATCCGTGTCCGTGAGGCGGTTCCCCATGCACTCCTGTCCAGCGATCAATTCGCCCGTATCTATGATGTCGCATGGGAAGTATCACCGTTGTCCGAGAAAGAAAAAGAGATGGTCATCACCATTGCCCATGCTCTGGGCGCAAGCGTGGCGGTCAGTTCCATCCATATCAACTGTTGGTTCGCCGCGACGGACAAATACGAGGGCGCGCGCTCTTTTCTGGTGAGCCGTGGCGAAAGGGAAGAAGATTTTTCCCGTACTGTGATGTACTGTGGTGATGCTCCCAACGACCAAGTGATGTTCTCCCGTCTGTCGCTGTCCTTTGGCGTAGGAACGGTACGTGAGAACCAGCATAAGTTCACGACGCTTCCGGCTTTCTGCGCTTCTTCCGGCTACGGGGAGGGTTTCAGCGAAATTGCCCGTGCGGTGATTGGAGCGAAGCGGCGTAGCGGAACGGCCTGGTGATTGGTTGGTGCGTGCGCCAATTTTCTCCTGCCTTCTAGTCAAAAAATAATCTGCGCAGGCGTGCTTCTGTCAGTCTTGGTGCCGTTTCCCGGTTGGCGATTTTGCCGGGACATGCAACAAAGACGAAAAGCGCCATGAGGATGCTTATGAAAGCAATACTATTTTTCTCACTTTCCCCCCCCCTTGCCTTTCCCTGAAAAACCCATGAGCAAGGAAATGAAAATCATGGATGTAAATCAGAATATCTCAACAATTTTTACATATATATGAATGCAGGGGAAAACCCGTGAACCGCTAAAATCTGGAAAAATCCGGGAAATGCAGATTTTTTTTGCAAACTACTGGACGCGAATGTGTTTGTCGGTTACTATCCGATTCGCTTCATGTGGAGACTCGGATGCGAGCCGCCTGAAAGATGGTGGACAACGAAGTTTTCTACTGGAAACCAGGTTGCCTACTTGACAATGTGAAGTGCTTGTTGGTATGTTAATCGAGCGCCTTGAGAACTGCCTTGTGAAACAAGGTGATTTTAGAAGTCGCGGATGTTTTGTTTTTTGACAGAGATATGAGAGAAGAGAAGAGAGAGAATGTCGTGTGAACGATTGCCTTCGGGTCGTTGGTTTACATGATGAGACGAAAGTCTGTGTAAGGGAAGCGAAGGGCTTTCCAGTCAATTCTTTGAAATAATAAGAGGACAGAGCGACAGCTTTGTTCAGCCCCTGGAAGCCGGAGCCCGCGAGGGCGAAGGGGGACGGGGGGGACTGGGATTGAACAGTTATAGAAGAGGCGGGTTCTTCGGAACCCGTACTACCATGACGGAGAGTTTGATCCTGGCTCAGAACGAACGCTGGCGGCGCGTTTTAAGCATGCAAGTCGAGCGGGAAGGGGCTTCGGCCCTGGAGAGCGGCGGACGGGTGAGTAACACGTGGATGATCTGCCTCCCAGTTGGGGACAGCACCTGGAAACAGGTGATAATACCGGATACGACCGCAGGGGTAGAGCCCTGTGGGGAAAGGGGCCACGGCCCCGCTGGGAGATGAGTCCGCGGCCCATTAGCTAGATGGGGGGGTAACGGCCCACCATGGCGACGATGGGTAGCCGGCCTGAGAGGGTGGACGGCCACATTGGAACTGAGACACGGTCCAGACTCCTACGGGAGGCAGCAGCTAAGAATCTTCCGCAATGGGGGGAACCCTGACGGAGCGACGCCGCGTGAACGAAGAAGGCCGTGAGGTTGTAAAGTTCTTTTCGGGAGGGGGAATAAGCCTGCCAGGGAATGGGCGGGTGATGACGTGAATCCCGGAATAAGCCCCGGCTAACTACGTGCCAGCAGCCGCGGTAACACGTAGGGGGCGAGCGTTGTTCGGAATTATTGGGCGTAAAGGGCGCGCAGGCGGTCATGCAAGTCCGATGTGAAAGACCCCGGCTCAACCGGGGGTATGCGTGGGAAACTGCATGGCTTGAGTACAGCAGGGGGCAGTGGAATTCCAGGTGTAGGGGTGAAATCTGTAGATATCTGGAAGAACACCGGAGGCGAAGGCGACTGCCTGGGCATGTACTGACGCTGAGGCGCGAAGGTGCGGGGAGCGAACAGGTTTAGATACCCTGGTAGTCCGCACAGTAAACGATGCACACCAGGTGTCGGGGGGTAGCCCCCGGTACCGGAGCTAACGCACTGAGTGTGCCGCCTGGGGAGTATGCCCGCAAGGGTGAAACTCAAAGGAATTGACGGGGGCCCGCACAAGCGGTGGAGCATGTGGTTTAATTCGATGATACGCGAGGAACCTTACCAGGGCTTGACATCCGGGGGAACCATGGGGAGACCCATGGGCCGCTTGCGGCCGCCGGACAGGTGCTGCATGGCTGTCGTCAGCTCGTGCTGTGAAGTGTTGGGTTAAGTCCCGCAACGAGCGCAACCCCTGCCGTCTGTTACCAGCATGTGAAGATGGGGACTCGGACGGAACTGCCGGTGACAAACCGGAGGAAGGTGGGGACGACGTCAAGTCATCATGGCCCTTATGCCCTGGGCCACACACGTGCTACAATGGCCGGTACAGAGCGAAGCGGACCCGCGAGGGAGAGCGAACCGCGAAAGCCGGTCTCAGTACGGATTGGACTCTGCAACCCGAGTCCATGAAGTTGGAATCGCTAGTAATCGCGCATCAGCATGGCGCGGTGAATACGTTCCCGGGCCTTGTACACACCGCCCGTCACACCATCCGAGTCGGGGGTACCCGAAGTCGCTGTCCCAACCGCGAGGGGGGAGGTGCCGAAGGTATGCCTGGTGAGGAGGGTGAAGTCGTAACAAGGTAGCCGTACCGGAAGGTGCGGCTGGATCACCTCCTTTCTGAGAAGAAAGGGAGCCTGTGGGGCGGAAGTCCTGGAGGCGGACAAACGGACGTTGTCCAGCAGGAGGAAGGACCTGCACGGGCCCTTGCCCCCTTACATCTCTTTCTCTTCTTTGATATCTCTGAAACACCGGGGACTGTAGCTCAGGTGGTTAGAGCGCGTGCCTGATAAGCACGAGGTCACAAGTTCAAGTCTTGTCAGTCCCAGCAGACACTGCGCTCGCTACCAAAAGAAACGGGACGGTGTTGTTTTTTTGACATAAATGAGAGACGGGCTGGAAGAAAAATATGGTCAAGCGAAGAAGGGTCTACGGAGGATGCCTGGGAGCCGCCAGGCGAGGAAGGACGCGGTCAGCTGCGAAAAGCCATGGGGAGGAGCCAACATCCGGTGATCCATGGGTGTCCGAATGGGGTAACCCGCGCGGGGAAGACCCGCGCATCCGCGCTGTGAATACATAGCAGGCGGAAGGAGACGCAGGGAAGTGAACCATCTGAGTACCTGCAGGAAAAGACATCAAACGAGATTCCCCCAGTAGCGGCGAGCGAACGGGGAGGAGCCCAAACCTTTGGCGCGCATAGCCTCGGGGCGTTGCGTCAGGGGGGTTGTAAGGGCATGCCGGGGGACCACCGAGGGTCCCCGCGCAGAGAGAAAGGCACAGGTGAGCGGAAGGGTCTGGGAAGGCCCGCCGAAGACGGTGAAAGCCCGGTACGCGAAGCCTGGTGCGCTGTGTGGGCATGCGCCTTGAGTACGGCGGGACACGAGGAATCCAGCCGGAAGCAGGGGGGACCACCCTCCAAGGCTAAACACTGGCGGCTACCGATAGCGCATAGTACCGTGAGGGAAAGGTGAAAAGGACCCCGGGAGGGGAGTGAAAGAGAACCTGAAACCGTAGACTTGCAAGCGGTCACAGCGGGAGCGATCCTGTGGTGGCGTGCCTTTTGTAGAATGAGCCTGCGAGTTGCCGTACGCAGCGAGGTTAAGGGATAGGAGTCCCGGAGCCGTAGGGAAACCGAGTCCGAAGAGGGCGAGAGTTGCGTGGGGCAGACCCGAAGCCAAGTGATCTATCCATGGCCAGGCTGAAGCCGCAGTGAGATGCGGTGGAGGGCCGAACCTAAATCCGCTGAAAAGGGTTGGGATGAGCTGTGGATCGGAGTGAAAGGCTAAACAAACTTGGAGATAGCTGGTACTCCCCGAAATAGCTTTAGGGCTAGCCTCGCATGGACGCTCACGGAGGTAAAGCACTGGATGGATGCGGGCCCTTCACCGGGTACCAAGTCCAACCAAACTCAGAATGCCGAGAGCCAATATGCGGGAGTCAGACGGCGACTGATAAGGGCCGTCGTCAAGAGGGAAACAGCCCAGACCATCGGCTAAGGTCCCCAAGACATGCCAAGTGGGAAAGGAAGTGCGGTTGCGCAGACAGCCAGGAGGTTGGCTTAGAAGCAGCCATTCCTCGAAGGAGTGCGTAACAGCTCACTGGTCGAGTAGCCGCGCGCCGACAATGTAACGGGGCTAAGCATGTCACCGAAGCCATGGCGCAGCGCGAGACGCTGCGGGTAGGGGAGCATTCCATGTACGGATGAAGGGAGCCCGGGAGGGCTGCTGGACGGGATGGAAGAGAGGATGCAGGCATGAGTAACGAAAAGACGGGTGAGATCCCCGTCCGCCGGAAGCCTAAGGTTTCCAGGGTAAAGGTAATCTGCCCAAGGGTCAGTCGGCCCCTAAGGCGAGGGCGAAGGCCGTAGCCGATGGGAAACGGGTGAACATTCCCGTACCTTCCCATGCACCGACGGGATGACGCATAGAGCGAAGCGCGGCCGGAGAACGGTAGTTCCGGTCCAAGCACGGAGCTGTTGAGGACGCCAGGCAAATCCGGCGTCCGAGGGGAAGTGCGAATGCGAGCCGACCTACGGGGAGGCGAAGCGCGTGGAGCTGTCGTGCCGGGAAACAATCCCTAAGGATATGCATGGGGGGACCGTACCAGAGACCGACACAGGTGGGCGAGCTGAGAATGCGAAGGCGCACGGAAGAACTCACGTCAAGGAACTCGGCAAAATGCATGCGTAACTTCGGGAGAAGCATGGCCCGCGAAGGCGGGTTGCAGAGAAATGGCCCAAGCGACTGTTTACCAAAAACACAGGTCCATGCGAACCGGCGACGGGAAGTATATGGACTGACACCTGCCCGGTGCCGGAAGGTCAAGAGGAGCCGTGAGCCGCAAGGCGAGGCGGCGAATTCAAGCCCCGGTAAACGGCGGCCGTAACTATAACGGTCCTAAGGTAGCGAAATTCCTTGTCGGGTAAGTTCCGACCCGCACGAATGGTGTAACGATTTGGGCGCTGTCTCGACGTGAGATCCGGTGAAATTGAAGTCCAGGTGAAGATGCCTGGTACTTGTGGTCAGACGGAAAGACCCCGTGAACCTTTACTTCAACTTGGTACGGAGAGTTGGACGCGCATGTGTAGGATAGGTGGGAGGCGAGGAGGCGTGGCCGTCAGGCTGCGCGGAGCCAGTGGTGAAATACCACCCTTGCGCGTGCAATTCCCTAACGCGGCCCCTGAAGCGGGGCGGCGGACAGTGCCAGGCGGGAAGTTTGACTGGGGCGGTCGCCTCCCAAAGGGTAACGGAGGCGCGCGAAGGTCACCTTAGGATGGTTGGGAATCATCCGGCAAGCGTAAAGGCACAAGGTGGCTTGACTGCGAGGCCGACAAGCCGAGCAGGTACGAAAGTAGGTCTTAGTGATCTGGCGGTAGCGCGTGGAAGCGCCGTCACGTAACGGATAAAAGGTACTCCGGGGATAACAGGCTGATCTTGCCCAAGAGTTCATATCGACGGCAAGGTTTGGCACCTCGATGTCGGCTCATCGCATCCTGGGGCTGGAGCAGGTCCCAAGGGTTTGGCTGTTCGCCAATCAAAGCGGTACGTGAGCTGGGTTCAGAACGTCGTGAGACAGTTCGGTCCCTATCTGCCACAAGCGTTGGATGTTTGAGAGGGCCTGCCTTCAGTACGAGAGGACCGAGGTGGACGGACCTCTGGTGTACCGGTTGTCGCGCCAGCGGCATGCGCCGGGTAGCCACGTCCGGCAGGGATAACCGCTGAAAGCATCTAAGCGGGAAGCCTGCCTCAAGATGAGACATCCCGTCCCCCACGAGGGGACTGAAGGAACCAGGGAGACTACCTGGTCGATAGGCCGGAGGTGTACGCATGGCAACATGTTCAGCCGACCGGTACTAATCAGCCGTGAGGCTTGACCATATTCTTGTTCCGGCCCGCACACAGCGGGCTGCGCCCGCGCCTCTTCCGGATCGGAGGGAGCGCAGGGGGCAGCCGGCCCGGTGGTCATAGCAGAGTGGTCATACCCGTTCCCATCCCGAACACGGCAGTCAAGCACTCTCGCGCCGATGGTACTGCGTTTTTCGCGGGAGAGTAGGTCGCCGCCGGGCCTTTTTTTATGCCCTCTCGTTCGGCAGAAAAAAGCTGAACGACAAAAAAGGAGTTGTTGCTCTAGTTTTCACTTTTGCAACAACCCCACCTTAAAACCACCAGCTCAGACGGTGATGAACTGACCCCCCAGAGTTGGAGAACTCTTGGGGGGTCAGTTCATCAGACGGTGGATTGTTATTTCCCCAAGGTTTTTCTTATATGTGAATAGGCAAAGACGAGAAGCAGGATGGCTACGCTGGTCAGGACTATGGTTCCGCCTGGTTTCAGGTCGAAGTACCACGCTATGGCAAGGCCAGGGAGCATGGCAAGTTCTCCGAAGAATATGGCATAGAGGACAGTCTGCTTATAGCTTTTGGCAACCTGCAAGGCTGTAGCGACAGGAATCACCAACAGAGAAGCGACAATCAATGCCCCGACTGTCCGTGCAGCCAGGGAGATGGTGACTGCCGTGAGAAAGGTGAAGATTCCTGTTACCAGACGTACTGGGATGCCGCTTCGCCGTGCTGCATTCTCATCAAAACTGATGTACAGCAACTGGCGGTACATGATGATGAAAGATGCCAGAACCACGATGCAAGCGATTACCGTCAGAATGAGTTCTGTCCTGCTGATTGCAACAATACTTCCGAAAAGAAAACTAGTGAAGCTCGTCGTATTACGCACGAAGCCACTGAGGATGCCGGCCAGACCGATACCTATCGACATCATGATGGCTATGGACAGTTCTTGGTAACGGGGAAATATCTTGCGCAGCCCATCAATGCTGAACGCCGCAAGCAGTGAGGCTCCCAACGCTCCCAAGACAGGATTGAATCCGCCGATGAGACCGACCGCGACACCCGCCAGCGAAGCATGGGATAGCGTATCGCCCAGCATGGAAAGCCGCCGTAACACAAGGATAATTCCAATGCAGGGCATGATGAGTGCCAAAAGGAAACCTGTGGCAAGTGCCACGCGCATGAATTCATACTGGAACATGGACATCGTGCAACCCTCCCATGGTAATGCGACCGGTTTCCACACGCATGATGTTTCCCGTATATTTTTCCAGCTCATGGGTATCATGAGAGATTACCACGATAGTCAGCCCATGCGTCTGTAGGTGGGCAAGAGTCTCAAAAATGCGTGACGTACTCTGGGTGTCCACCCCCGCGGTCGGTTCATCGAGGAGCAGGAGACGGGGCGCACCTGCCAGGACGCGGGACAACAAAACCCGTTGACGCTGCCCGCCGGAAAGCTCTCCCAGAAGACGATTCTTCATGTTTTGCATTCCTGTGAGGCGTAAGGCTTCATCGACCAGATTCTCTCTTTCCTTCCCGTGTGGTTTCAGCGGATATAAGGCCGTGGAAACTATTTCCCGTACTGTTGCCGGAAAAGCCGCATCGACAGGAAACTGACTCATGTATCCGACATTCTTCCACGACGCAAAAGCAGCAGGGTTCTGGCCGAAGATGGCAACCGTTCCGTTGCTGGGAAGAAGCTCACCTAAAAAAAGGCGCATCAATGTGGTTTTTCCCGAACCATTGCGTCCGCTGATGCAGACGAACTGCCCTTCATCGATGCGCAGGGACAATGAAGATAGCACAGGCGTCTGGCCATAAGAAAAAGAAACATCCGAGCATTTTATTGCCGGTATGGAAGATTCGGACATCAGTAGACTTCCTCTCGCACGGCATCACTTCTTACCATGCGCACCCATCCATAGTACTGACGTGACATCCGCAGCGTCAAGGTATGGGATTGTTATTATTTGTTCAACATATACTTATATGAGTACTTCATTAACCTTTGACTTTGCCCTGAGCATTTTCTTTTCCCTGAACTGGGGAGGGATATCATCGCTGTGCACCTAAATTACTAGTATATTACGGTATTTAATATAAATTATCTTTTTTACCGCTTGCCTAAGAGCTATGATTTCCCTATAGTAGTAGGAACTTATTCCGGGGGGGGAGAGAGCCAGATGCAGATACGCCTAGAAAACGTCGAGCGTTCCTATGGGTTCCTGCATGCTGTGAACGGCATCAGCCTCTCTATCCCGACCAACTCGATTTATGGGGTCATCGGTAGGAGCGGAGCAGGAAAATCTACATTGGTTCGTCTGGTCAGCCTCTTGGAGCGTCCTGATTCCGGCACTGTCTTTTATGACGGACAGAGGGTTGATGACCTTGATGAGCAAGGACTGATTCTTCAAAGACGCCGCTTGGGGATGATTTTCCAGAACTTCAACCTTTTTTCCTCGCGCAGCGCCGGACAAAACGTCTCTTACCCGCTTGAAATAGCTGGTTACAAATCTTCTGACATCAAGGAAAGGGTAAAGGAACTGCTTGATTTGGTAGGCTTGGGTGACCGTGAGAAGGCTCCCATCAGCACGCTGAGCGGCGGACAGAAGCAACGCATCGCCATCGCCCGTGCTTTGGCGGTGCGACCTGACATCCTTTTTTGTGATGAAGCGACCAGTGCGCTTGATCCCCAGACAACCCATTCCATACTGTCTCTGCTGAAAGAAATCCAGAGCAAGATGAATCTTACTATCGTGATGATCACCCACCAAATGGAAGTTGTGAGGGACAGTTGCGAAAGAGTAGCAGTCCTGGACGACGGGAAGGTAGTGGAAGAGGGTCTTGTCACCGATATCTTCGCCCATCCCCAGACTACAGTGACACGGGACTTTCTCAGTCATCTGTCTCCTGTGGATGCGTCTCCCTCCGAACATGAGGAAGGCTTGGTCAGATGGTCTGAGGACGGTGGCCGCTATACGTTGCGTTTCCGTGGCGGGAATACCGATTTGCCTATTTTGAGCCAACTTTCCCGCAAGTTCGAGGTTGAATTTAATATTCGCGCCGGAGGTGTCCAGAATGTCGGCGGGGAGAAGATTGGTACTCTGATTAGCGATATCTCCGGTACTCCCGATGTCGTTGCGGCGGTCATTGCCGAGCTGAAAAAGCAAGGCGTCTATGTCGAGGAGGCCAGGTCATGAGTTCATTCTTTACCAACGATGTCTTCCGCCTGCTTTTTCCATCGACCTTGCAGACATTGCAGATGGTTTTTTTCTCTACGGTGTTTTCCTTGTTGCTCGGAGTGCCGCTCGGAGTCCTGCTGACCATCACGTCCGCCGAAGAACAGGGAGGTATCATGCCTCGTCCGGTTCTCAACAGCGTCTTGGGTCGCATCGTGAACATATTGAGGTCATTTCCTTTCATCATATTGATGATTCTGCTCTTTCCCTTGTCCCGGATACTGGTGGGGACAAGCATCGGTACGACTGCTACGATTGTACCGTTGTCGATTGCTGCTGCGCCGTTTGTCGCCCGTGTGATAGAAACGGCACTCAAGGAGGTGGATCCGGGGGTCGTTCAGGCCGCCCGCGCCATGGGATCCACGACGTGGCAGATTATCTGGAAAGTCTTGATTCCGGAGGCCACCCCTTCGCTGATATCAGGTGTCACCCTGACCATCATCAACCTGATTGGCTACTCGGCCATGGCCGGAGCCATAGGAGGAGGGGGTCTCGGAGACCTTGCCATCCGTTATGGGTTCCAACGTTTCCGCGGAGATGTCATGTTCGCGGCCGTCGTGGTCATTCTGGTTCTCGTGGAACTCATCCAGGTTATCGGCAACCGCTGGAGCGCACGAGTCATAGCTCGTCGCTGATTGATTAGAAACAAATTCACTTTTCATTGATACGATAAAAACTGAGAATTATGCCGGGAGAGGCAATGATGTCCTATACCCGGTAAAGGGAGATAAAAATGAAAAAAGCTATAGCTGTCCTGCTTATTGCTTTCGTGGCCATCGGATTGGTATTTGCGGCCGGAGCCAAGGAGTCCGCTCCTTCCACCGTCAAGTTGGTCGTCGGCGCCACCCCTGAACCTCATGCGGCCTTCCTTAGCCTGATTGTCAGTGATTTGGCAGCTCAGGGGATTGCGTTAGAGGTTCGTGAGTTCACCGACTATGTCACGCCGAACGCCGCGCTCAATGCCGGGGAACTGGATGCTAACTTCTTCCAGCACATCCCCTATCTTGAAGATCAGATTTCTTCCCAGGGGTACAAGCTGGCCAATGCCGGAGGAATCCACATTGAACCGTTCGCCCTGTATTCCAGGAAGGTCACATCCCTCAAGGATCTTAAGAACGGCGCGACCGTAGCCATTCCCAATGATCCCACCAACGGCGGACGTGCCCTTCTGCTTCTCCAGAGTGCCGGTCTGATTACTCTTAAGGCTGGAGCCGGGTTGTCAGCGACTGTTCTGGACATTGCCAGCAATCCGAAGGGTTTGAAGATTACCGAACTTGAAGCCGCCACGCTTCCCCGTGTCCTTGGTGATGTTGACCTTGCCGCCATCAACGGGAACTATGCTATTCCCGCTGGCCTCACTGCCACGAAGGACGGCTTGTTCGTCGAAGGAGCGGACAGCCCGTATGTGAACGTTGTTGCTGTTCGTGCCGGAGATGAAAGCAAACCAGCCATCCAGGCGTTGGTCAAGGCACTGAAAAGCAAAGTCGTGCAGGATTATGTCGCAGTTACCTATAAGGACGGCGAGGTCGTCCTGGTAGACTAGTTTGCGGATTGGGTGGAAATAAAGAGTACAATGCGATTACGGTTGCATGACTGCATGTAGCCGTGAGCAGATGAAACTTGAATGAGGCGGAGCGCAAGCCGAGCCTCTGGTATCTTTCATCACATGCCTGAGCGTGGTAGACTTGTCGCGGGTCGCCACAGGGGACTCCCGTAGATGACAACCTGCGGGTATCCGGCGATTCCAGGGAGGTAGTATGCCCACAGGAACCATCGCCGTGATATCCGGGGTTGTTTTTTTATCTATAAGCTTCATTACCATCATTCTTGTCATGGCGTCACGGAGACGGGACATGCGTGAAGTGCTGGGTCGCTTTGACGCTCTTTCAGGTCAGGTCGCCCGTTTGGAAGGCATGATGAACGGACTCCATCATTCCGTGGACACTCTGCAAGGAGCCGTCACCGAAAGAGGCCGCTTGGATCGGCAGGAGATGACGGATACGCTTGGCAGGCAACGCAAAGATGCGTCAGATGATTTCAAAACGCTGACCGAAAGCGTGTCGCGTCAGCTCCAGGACATGCGCGGGATTACGGAAAAGCTGTCCTCCGATGTCCATGAGCGGCTGGAGAGAATCCGCACCGATAACGAGAAGCGGCTTGACCAGATGCGTCAGACGGTCGATGAGAAGTTGCAGACAACGCTTGAAAAGCGTCTGGGGGAATCATTCCAACAAGTCAGCGAGCAGCTCAAGGCCGTTTACACATCCATGGGAGAGATGAAGGAACTTGCCCATGGGGTGGGAGATTTGAAGCGTGTGCTGACCAACATCAAGAGCCGCGGTGTCTGGGGAGAAGTCCAGGCAGACATGATTCTTTCCGAAGTGTTCACCGCCGAACAGTTCGAGCGTAATGTAGCGACCAAGAAGGGGAGTAACGACAGGGTTGAGTTCGCGGTGAAACTGCCGGGAGCTTCCCGTGATATGAAAGAACCTGTCTGGCTTCCCGTTGATGCCAAATTCCCCAAGGAAGACTATGAACGACTTCTTTCCAGTCAGGAAGCGACTGATGTCCAGGGTGTGGAAGCTGCTGTCGCCGCCCTTAAGCGGCGGTTCATCATGGAAGCGAAGACGATACGGGAGAAATACATTGACCCGCCTCATACGACTGATTTTGCCATCATGTTCCTGCCGGTCGAAGGTTTGTACGCCGAAGCGCTTCGTATTCCCGGTCTGACCGATGAGCTGCAACGCACGTCCAGGGTGACCATAGCCGGACCTACGACCTTTGCCGCCATGCTCAACAGTTTGCAGATGGGTTTCAGGACTTTGGCTATCGAAAAGCGGTCCAGCGAGGCGTGGGAAGTCTTGGGGAAGGTAAAGACGGAATTTGGCACTTTCGGAGGTATCCTGGACAAGACGCGGATTAAGCTGACTCAGGCTGTGGATAGTCTGGATTCAGCTTCTCGGCGGACACGTGCCATTGAAAGAAACTTGCGCGGCGTGGAGGCTGTGTCGTTTTCCGGTGAACCTTTTTCCTTGGGTGATGGAGAATCTGCGGATACGGAGTTTGGTACGGACGTGGGAAATACGGGAAATGAGTAATTATGCGCTTGATATTCCTTGTTTTTCCTGTTCTAATGCATAAATATTCATAAAGGGGAAAATATGAATCTTTTATCCACTTTGAAAGGACGTAGCTTCCTTACTCTCCTTGATTATTCCGCGCAGGAGATACATGCGCTCCTTGCTCTCGCTTCTGAACTCAAGGCGCGCAAGAAGGGTTGCCCGTCCGATTTACCACGTCATCTGCTTGAAGACAAGAACATCGTCCTGATTTTTGACAAGACATCCACCCGCACCCGTTGTTCCTTTGAGGTGGCGGCATTTGACGAAGGCGCCAACGTGACGTTCCTCACCAACAGCCAGATGGGAGGAAAAGAGTCCGTCGAGGATACCGCGCGTGTCTTGGGACGGATGTACGATGGCATAGAATACCGTGGTTTTTCCCAGAGGGTGGTGGAAAATCTTGCCGCGTACAGTGGAATCCCCGTTTTTAACGGTTTGACCGATGACGATCATCCTACCCAGGTGCTGGCGGATTTCCTGACTGCACAGGAGCATGTCGATAAGCCTCTTGAGGCGATGAAACTGGTCTATGTCGGTGATGGTCGCAACAATGTCGCCAATGCCTTGTTGATTGGCGGGGCAAAGGTAGGGATGGATGTGACTGTTTCCTCTCCGCGTGGATTGTTCCCTGATTCCGCGTTGCTTGAGAAGCTTTCTCCTATTGCCGCTGCTTCCGGTTCCCTCTTGTCCGTAGAGGAAAATCCGTATGAGGCGGTGAAGGGGGCGGACATCATTTATACGGATGTCTGGGTCTCGATGGGTGAGGAGGACAAGGCGCGGGAAAGGGTCGCCCTGCTCAAAGCGTATCAAGTGAATGAGGCCTTGCTTGAAGCGACGGGAAATCCGAAGGTCATCTTTGAACATTGCCTGCCCGCTTACCATGACCGGAATACTGTTTCCGGTGCCAAGCTGTGTGATATCGCTGGTATGGATGCCCTGGAGGTCACGGACGATGTGTTCCGTGGAGCTCATTCTGTCGTTTTCGATGAAGCGGAGAACCGGATGCATACAATCAAGGCGGTGATGGTCGCGTCCTTGAGCGACAAGCTCCCTCGATGATTTTCTTCACGCACTATTGTTTTTGTGATATCGTCCGTTGTCTATTTGTGATAAGATTTCAAATCAGTACCAAGGGAGGTATTTTCATGAAGAAGACTGTTTTCAGCTATGGGATGACTGCAATTCTTGTTGTGCTGTTCACGCTGTTTCTGACAGCTTGTCCAGGGGAGTCAAACTCGTCCGCCAAGGTCACAGCAATTTCTGCCGGAGGTTATCACACGATGATCCTGAAGAAGGACGGCACGCTCTGGGCGACTGGAAGCAACTATTCTGGTGCACTGGGTATCGGTAATAACGAAAACAAAAAAACGCCCGTGCTGGTTATGCCTGATGTCGCGGCAGTTTCCGCTGGAGAGAGTCACACGATGATCCTGAAGAATGACGGGACACTTTGGGCTACAGGAAAAAACTTCTTTGGACAATTGGGTGACGGCGCTACGGATCAGGCAGACAAAAATACACCCGTACAGATAATGACTGATGTCGCGTCAGTCTCCGCTGGAGGCGACCACACGATGATTGTGAAGACGGACGGCACTCTCTGGGCGACTGGACGGAATGATTTTGGCCAACTGGGTGACGGCACTAGGGATGGCAGAAGCACGCCCGTGCGGGTCATGACTGATGTCGCGTCTGTCTCCGCCGGATACGCTCATACCATGATATTGAAAAAAAACGGCACGCTCTGGGTGACTGGATGGAACAATGTTGGTCAACTGGGGGATGGTACGTGGGGCTATAAGTTTACACCTAAGCAGATTATGACTGATGTCGCGGCGGTTTCCGCTGGAGACAGGCACACGATGATCCTGAAGAAGGACGGGACGCTCTGGGCGACTGGATTCAACCTCGATGGTCAACTGGGGGATGGCACTGATAAGAACCACAAAAACACGCCCGTGCGGGTCATGACTGATGTCGCGGCGGTTTCCGCTGGAGACAGGCACACGATGATTCTGAAGAAGGACGGGACGCTCTGGGCGACTGGATACAACGGGGGTGGACAATTGGGGGATGGCACTGATGAGGACCACAAAAGCACGCCCGTGAAGGTCACGTCCATGGGGACTAATGTCGCGTCTGTCTCCGCTGGAGGCGACTACACGATGATTGTGAAAAAAAACGGGACGCTCTGGGCGACAGGAAGGAACGCTGATGGTCAACTGGGTGTCGGCGATACGACTAACAGAATCACGCCCGTGAAAATTATACTCTGAACCTCCGCCATCATGTTGTGACGGAAGATGCAAAAAGAGACCATCGCACGGCGATGGCCTCTGAAAACAATGTTGCCAATGCCTTGTTGATTGGAGGGGCAAAGGTAGGGATGGATGTGACTGTTCCCTGATTCCGCGTTGCTTGAGATGAGAGGCTTTCTCCTATTGCCGCTGCTTCCGGTTCCTTCTTGTCCGTAGAGGAAAATCCGTATGCGGCGGTGATGGTCGCGTCCTTGAGCGACAAGCTCCCTCGATGATTTTCTTCACGCACTATTGTTTTTGTGATATCGTCCGTTGTCTATTTGTGATAAGATTTTAAATCAGAAGGGTGGGAAGCCGATTGGCAGTGGAACTGAAAGCGTAATTACCGGTGATTGACAATCGGCGTTCTCCTTGGGTGGGTTCTGTACCAAGGGAGGTATCTTTATGAAGAAGACTGTTTTCAGATATGGGATGACTGCAATTCTTGTTGTGCTGTTCACGCTGTTTCTGACAGCTTGTCCAGGGGAGCCAAAACCATCCGCCAAAGTCACAGCAATTTCCGCCGGACTCTATCACACGATGATCCTGAAGAATGATGGCACGCTCTGGGCGACAGGAGACAACTGGTATGGACAGTTGGGGGATGGCACTGATGAGGACAAATACACGCCCGTGAGGGTCATGACTGATGTCGCGGCAGTTTCCGCCGGAAACAGTCACACGATGATCCTGAAGAATGACGGAACACTTTGGGCTACAGGAAAAAACTTCTTTGGACAATTGGGTGACGGCGCTACGGATCAGGCAGACAAAAATACACCCGTACAGATAATGACTGATGTCGCGTCAGTCTCCGCTGGAAATGAGCACACGATGATTGTGAAAAAAGATGGGACGCTCTGGGGAACAGGATACAACACTCCTGGTCAACTGGGTGATGGTACGTGGATCAATAAGGTTACACCTGAGCAGATTATGACTGATGTCGCTTCTGTCTCCGCCGGATACGCTCATACCATGATATTGAAAAAAGACGGCACGCTCTGGGCGACTGGACGGAACAATGATGGTCAACTGGGTGATGGTACGTGGAGCAGTAAGGATACACCTGAGCAGATTATGACTGATGTCGCGGCGGTCTTTGCCGGATACGCTCATACCATGATAGTGAAAAAAGACGACACGCTCTGGGCGACTGGACAGAACAATGCGGGTCAACTGGGTGATGGTAGTATGACCAGCAAAAACACGCCCGTGCAGGTTTCGTCCATGGGTTCTGATGTCGCAACTGTCTCCGTCGGAGACAATCATACCATGATTCTGAAAAAGGACGGCACGCTATTGGCGACTGGATACAACTATTATGGCCAACTGGGTATCGGTAATAATGAAGACAAAAGCACGCCCGTGCAGGTCATGACTGATGTCGCGTCTGTTTCCGCCGGAGGCAGTCACACCATGATATTGAAAAAAGATGGGACGCTCTGGGGAACAGGATATAACATTGAGGGTCAACTGGGTAATGGTACTCCGGACGACACAAGCACGCCCGTGAAGATTATACTCTGAACCTCCGCCATCATGGTGTGACGGAAGATGCAAAAAGAGACCATCGCACGGCGATGGCCTCTGAAAACAATGCACCAGTGGAGAGAGCTGGTTTTGTTTCTATTTCTGCAATGTAGCCTTGAGCATCCAGATCTGCTTCTGGATACGGCTGATGATGCCGCTGTACAGGTCTTCGGTCGCATAGTCGTCAGCCTCAGCAGCAGCGGCCTTGGCTGCACTGTATTCCTTGTTCAGGGCTTCAAAGTCCTTCAGGATTATGGAAAGGCTTTCTTCAGCGCTGAATGAATCCTTCGTTTCCTCGGAGAAAGACGTGAGTTTCTTGAACTGGTCAATGGTCACAGGGGGTTTGTCACCAAGTTGCAGGAGTCTCTCGGCGAAAGCATCGAAATCCTCGGAAAGCTCGTCATAGTATTCCTCAAGCAACACATGCGTGGCTTTGAATTGGGGTCCGTAGACATTCCAGTGTAGATTGTGGAACTTGCTCCACAGGACGAAACTGTCGGCGGTATGTTTTTTCAACGCGTCACTGATTTTTTTGTTCATGATAATATCCTCCATGTATTTATTATGTTAGCAATGAACGTGCCAACTTTCATATGTGAATATATAACCATAGAGAATATAAGTAAATAGCAAACAAAAGAGATTATCTGGTCACTAATTTCTCGGAAAAGGTCTTTATTTTCACCGAAATATCGGTGTAATATAAACGAAATATCGGTACATCTGTATTTTCGGTGAGAAGGGGGGAGGCATGGACAATTTGCCAACAAACATGATGGGTGACATGATGGGAGTCGTCAGCCTGGCACCGGAAAAGACCATGCGCATCGTACTGGACGCCCTTCATGAACTGGTTGACTATGAGCTGGCGGTGGTGATGAGTTACGATGGCGCGGATACCTTGAGGGTACATTCCGCTGTCGGACCATTGGCAACACATCGACTCGATGGATTTTCCCTGTCCTTGGACAAACGTCCTGACTTGAAGGAATTGTTGCATCTTGGAGTTCCCCACTTGTTTGATGAGGAGAAGGAACATGTGGATACCTATGAGGCACTACTGGACTTGCCCGACGAGCATTCCTGCATGGTTGCTCCGTTGGAACTGGACGGACAGACGGTGGGCATGATGACGCTGGACAACAGGCGGTGCGGTGCTTTCTCATCTGATATCATAGGATTCATCCATGTAATCAGCCGGCTCATTGCCGTTGCCCTTACCCAGAGTGAAAACGCCCGTTTCCTTCGGGAAAGCAATGCCCGGCTTCTGGCGGAACGCAATCGTCTGCTGGAGAAGGATGCTGATGCCTTTGCGCATTTTATCGGGTCTTCTGTGAAATGGGAGGCTGTGAAGGAGCATATCAAGCTGGTTGCCGCCACGGATTCTTCCGTCCTGCTGCTCGGAGAGACAGGAACCGGCAAGGAGGAAGCCGCGCGAGCCATCCATAAACTGTCCGCCTATGCCGGAGGTCCCTTTGTGGCGGTGAACTGTTCCGCTTTGCCTGCGTCCTTGGCGGAGAGCGAGTTGTTCGGTCATGAGAAAGGAGCTTTTACCGGAGCGCAGGCGATGCGCAAAGGGCGTTTTGAGCTTGCTGACGGAGGAACCCTTTTCTTGGATGAGATAGGAGAACTGCCCATGGAACTCCAGCCCAAGTTGTTGCGCGCCTTGCAGGAAGGATGCTTCGAGCGGGTCGGAGGGGAGCATACCGTGCGGGTGAACGTGCGCATCATTGCGGCGACTCATGTTGATTTAGCCGCAGCGGTTTCCAAAGGAAATTTCCGCGAAGACCTCTATTACCGCATCTCCGTATTCCCCATTACGTTGCCTGCTTTGAGGGAAAGAGGAAATGACGTGATTATCCTGGCAGAGTATTTTGCGTCACAGATGCGGCATCGTTCAGGATGGGGCGGCCTATACTTCACTCATGATGCGCTTCACGCTCTCCTTGCCCGGCCATGGAAAGGCAATGTCCGTGAGTTGCGCAACACCATGGAGCGGGCAGCAATCCTTGCCCGTGGCGGGGAGCTTACCGCAGAAATGATTACGGGTTCCGGGGTCTCATCACCCCCTGTCTTGAATTTCCCATCCGGCGGGGAGGGCTTCATGAGCCTGATGGACATGGAGAGGAACTACATCTCCCATGTGCTGTCATTGTGCGCCGGACGGGTCTATGGAGAAAAGGGAGCGGCAGTGAAGCTGGGACTAAAGCCATCGACCTTGCAGAGCCGCATGAAAAAGCTGGGACTGACCTGATGGTTCCATTGATGTGTTATTGATGAAGGCAAGAGCAGATTGATAATGTAATCAGGCAGACAAAGGTGATTTTTGTTATAGAGGGTATGCTCATCAATGCTCCGGAATAATTTTAATCTTCGTAATCCCTCGGAAGTGGGTCTAAAGGGTTTTTCTTCCATAAAAGAATTTTTCTCATGTGTTTCCCTGCGTCTTTCATTGCCGTTTATCTTCTGTCCTTAGTATATTGACCAAGTACAGAGAGCTTTGCCAGAGGCTTCTGCATGATCATGCCTCCATCATCGACCACACCATGAGTGATTGAAAATCCTTATGAATTTCAAGATAAAAGATGAGAGGAATACTGAAGAATGAATAGTGAAAAAATGACCGTCAAATTACGCGAGGCTCTGCAAGCCGCGGATTCCCTTGCCTATGAGAACGGCAACCCTGAGATTGATACAACGCACCTCATGCTTGCCTTGGCACGCCAGCAGGAAGGCTTGACGCGTCCCTTGTTTGACAGGATGGGATACGGGGGTTCCCGTTTAGAGGCCGATTTGACCCAGATGCTTTCACGTATGCCAAAATCCTACGGAGGATCGATGCAGCGGGGACTGTCCGGGAGGCTGACCAACCAGCTTTATGCTGCTGAAAAGATAGCAAAGGAGTTCAAGGACGACTACACCAGTGCCGAACACTTCATCATGGCAGCGGTGGATGATTCGGGCCCGGTGGCTGATTTGTTGAAGAAAAACGGCATCACCCGTGATGTCGTGATGAAGGCGCTTCAAAGCATCCGCGGTACACAACGTGTCACCGACGAAGATCCGGAGAGTCGCTATCAGTCCCTGGACAAGTACACGAAGGATATGACCACTCTTGCCCGTCAGGGGAAGATTGACCCCGTCATCGGGCGTGACGAGGAAATCCGCCGCGTCATGCAGGTTCTCAGCCGCAGAACCAAAAACAACCCTGTACTCATTGGTGAGCCGGGTGTCGGAAAGACAGCAATTGTCGAAGGACTTGCCCAGCGGATAGTGAACGGTGATGTCCCGGAATCACTCAAGGATAAACGTCTGCTGTCCTTGGATGTCGGCGCACTTGTGGCGGGAGCCAAGTTCCGCGGGGAATTTGAGGAAAGACTCAAGGCGGTCGTAGCCGAAGTCACTGCCTCCATAGGTAAAATCATCCTGTTCATCGATGAACTGCATACCATTGTAGGGGCGGGAGCCGCCGAAGGTTCAACTGACGCTTCCAACTTAATCAAACCAGCCTTGGCGCGTGGGGAACTTCATGCTATCGGAGCTACCACGCTGGACGAGTACCGCAAGTACATCGAGACGGACAAAGCCTTGGAAAGACGTTTTCAGCCGGTATACACCAAGGAACCGAGCGTTGAGGACACCATTGCCATTCTACGCGGTTTAAAGGAACGCTATGAAGTTCATCATGGCGTGAGGATTAAGGACGAGGCGCTTGTCGCTGCGGCCACACTGAGCAACCGATACATCACCAACAGGTTCCTGCCTGACAAGGCGATTGACCTTGTGGACGAGGCGGCCAGCCAGCTCAAGATGGAGATAGAGAGCCAGCCTGTGGAGCTGGATCAGATTGAGCGCAGGATACTCCAGTTGAACATTGAGCAACAGGCGTTGAATCGTGAAAACGACCATACGTCTGTCAAGCGGATGGAGAAAATTAAGGAAGAACTCAGTGAGCTACAGGGAAAGCGGAATGTCATGCATGCCCAGTGGACCAATGAGCGGGATGCCATAGGTACGATTCGCGCCAAGAAAGAAGAACTTGAAAACCTCCGCATTGAAGAACATCGTGCCGAGAGGAACGGCAATCTTTCACGTGCGGCGGAACTTCGGCATGGCCTGATACCCGCGCTGCAAGCGGAAATCGGGAAGCTGAACAAAACTCTTGAGTCCCATCAGGAATCAGGGCGCCTGCTCCGTGAGGAAGTGTCGGAGGATGACATCGCCCGCATCGTGAGCAACTGGACAGGTGTACCCGTCGCCAAGATGATGGGCAGCGAGATGGATAAATACCGGAATCTTGAAAAGATTTTGTCTGAGAAGGTCATTGGGCAAGATGCCGCCATCAGTGCCGTGGCACATGCCATCCGGCGCAACAAGGCTGGCATAGGGGACGAACACAGACCCTTGGGAACTTTTCTCTTTGCCGGTCCGACCGGAGTGGGAAAAACGGAATTGGCAAAAGTGCTTGCCAGTTTCCTTTTCGATGACGAAAAGGCGTTGACCCGCATTGATATGAGCGAGTACATGGAGAAATACTCTGTCAGTCGTCTTATCGGAGCTCCTCCCGGATATGTGGGATACGACCAAGGCGGACAGCTTACGGAAATAGTGCGCAGGCGTCCGTATTCGGTCATCCTGTTCGATGAGGTTGAGAAAGCTCATCCGGATGTATTCAACGTACTTCTGCAAGTCTTTGATGACGGCAGGCTGACTGACGGACAGGGAAGGGTGGTTGACTTTACCAACACAATCATCATCATGACGAGCAACCTGGGAAGCCAGCAGATATTGGAGGCCAGGAGCGCCGAGGAGTCCCGTATCGCCGTGGAACAGGTGATTTATGCTTCGTTCAAACCTGAGTTCATCAACCGCATTGATGAAATCATCGTATTCAACCGATTGGGACGCGAGCAGATACACCGGATTATCGGTCTGCAACTTGAGCTGCTTTCATGGCGGCTTGCCCGGCGTGGGTTCATCTTGAAGTGGGATGACAGCGTGACGGACTACATAGCTTCTATCGGGTATGATGAAAATTTTGGTGCGCGTCCGGTCAAAAGAGCTATCCAAAATGCCATTGAAAACCCGTTGGCGGTCAGGCTTCTGGGCGGGGATGTTGCCGAAGGTTCCGTCATTGCGCTTTCCGTAAAGGATGGGGATGTGACAATCAGCATCACTGATGCGCCTGGCGGAACGTCTGTGGAAGGTTAAGAAAGTTTAAGAGACGGAAGCGCAAGGGGAATCTTGAGCAGAAATCCAACTTGACGATATACTGATTTTACATGTCCGGGGGATGTCGCAATAGATTTTGCGGCATCCTCCTTCCATAGTCAGCCTATGTACCGTACCGGGAGGAAGGAGCATGGTCGCCGTCTTCATCAACAGCATTGCTGTCATCGTGGGTTCCTGCATAGGACTTCTTGTCAAGAAAAGAATCTCCGGACATTTTCGTTCCGTGGTGTTTTCCGCTTCCGGCCTTGTCACCTTGATAATCGGAATATCGATGGCGTTGGGAACTCAGAGCTATCTCATCATGATATTTTCCGTCGCCTTGGGAGGCATGTGCGGGTATGCTCTGCGTATTGAGGATCACATCCTGTCTCTCGGCGACAAGTTCCAGAAACATCCGGTTGAAAGCGTCTCCACGGAAGAAGAAGGCAAGCAGGGCTTTGGATTCGGTTTTCTTACGGCCTCGGTTCTTTTCTGCTCTGGAGCCATGGCAGTCGTCGGGTCAATCGACGTCGGGGTGCGGGGAGATTATTCACTGATTATGCTGAAATCGGTGATGGACGGTGCCATGGCCATCATCTTGGCCGCAGCCTACGGGTCAGGGGTCATGGCATCGGCCATTTCTATCTTCGTCTATCAAGGCTTCTTTACCGTGGCAGGTTCATGGCTGGAGCCTCTCATGGGAGAGAAGGGCATAGCCGAACTGGCGGCCGTGGGAGGCGTCCTGCTGTTGATGATTGGGTTCAATCTGTTGGAAATAAAGAAATTCAAGACAGGAAATTTTCTGCCTGCTCTGATTCTTGCTCCCATATTTACCGCCGTATCGCCATGGTTGAGCGGACTTTTCGGCCTTTCCTGATTCTGTTTTTCTATTTTCAGGTCACCATCTCTGTATCAGATCCAGGAAGAAACAGACGGCTTTTTCCATGTTCTCCACGCTGAGCCTCTCGTCATAGTTGTGCATGCGCGATACTTCCGATGTATCCAGTTGTACCGGTGTAAAGCGGTAGATTGCGTCGCTGACTACTTGATAATACCGTGCATCGGCGGCTCCTTGCGCCAGGTACGGGGTGATGGCGGCATCTGGGAAGACGCGGCTGATTGCATCCTGGAGCGTGCGGAAGGCGTCTCCGTCCACAGGCGAGATTGTCGTCGGGGGTGAATAGTTGTCCGTATCCAGGATTATGGAATCATCCGCGATTCTCCTACGTATGCGTTCCAGTATTTTTCCTTTGGTATCTCCCGGAAGCAGGCGGTAGTTGATGACTGCTGACGTGGACGGAGGAATCACGTTGGCTGCCTGGCTGCCAGTGAACATTGTGGCGGCATGGGTGGTACGTATCAAGGCATCCGTACCGGGAGAGTGTGAGAATACATAGGTGAGCAGCGGGCGGAAGATTCGATTGTTGATGAACAGAAAAGAATAGGGGAAACTGCTCTGGAGGCCGAGTATCCGCAGCATGGAGACTACGGGATTGGTCCAATGGTGATGGTCTTTGTGGAAGTCAAGACGTTCGACCGCACGGGCAATGACTCCGACGGCCGATGGATTGCGTGGGGTGGATGAGTGTCCGCCATCACGTTGCGTGGACAGCGTCACGTTGAGGAAACCTTTTTCAGCAATGCCCACGGCTGCCACCGGACGGGAAAGTCCGGGCATGTAGTTTTCCACCACGGCTCCGCCTTCGTCCAGAACCAAGGAAAATCTTAGTTTTTTTTCAGCGAACATCTGTGAGATACGTTGTGCGCCATGATGACCTGATATTTCTTCATCACAGCCAAAGGCGATATACCATGACCGCGCGGGAACAAAGCCACCTTCAAGAAGGATTTCCCATGCCTCCATGATGGCCGTTACCTGTTCCTTGATGTCGAAACTTCCTCTGCCCCAGACATAACCATCGGCGATTTCTCCAGCGAACGGTGGATGTATCCAGAGCTTTTCATTCCCTGCCGGGACAACGTCCAGATGGGAGAGAAGAAGGGCAGGCAGGATGGAGGGATCTGTTCCCTTCATATGAAAAATAAGGGAACCATCCATTTTGGTCACGGTCATTTTTGCATGGACATGAGGGTAATCACGACTCAGAGCCTCATGGATGGCTTCAAAAGCGTCCCAAGGCATTTTGTCGGGGTCAGGGGAGCTGACCGAGGGAATGCACAGGATATGGCGTAGCTTTTCCACGGCTCTGTCGCGATTCACGGGTGGCAGGACGGGAGTTTTCTGGTCAGAACGGGCGTTCTTTTCTTTTTTCCACGCCCGCAGGGAAAAGAATGAGTGAAGTACGGTGACGGCGGAAATCGCTGACACGATGAGAATGATAGACAATCCTATGAAGGAGCTGAACATATGTGCCTCCGCACGGCAGTTGGTTTTTTTCGTACCCCATGGTATAGTGTTGGACACGTGATGTCCAGCGACTGGATGGAGGCATGGGGTCGGCCATGGATTCGTCCCATTGCTGCCGTGATGATTATAGTAAAAAGTAGCGAAAGGATGACGGAGAGCCATGCCAAAGAAAATTGACCATGAGGAAAGAAAGAAAAAGATATTGCAGACTGCCCTCAAGGTCTTTGCCCGTGAAGGCTACAAGGATTCCAACCTTTCCTTGATAGCCGAAGAAAGCGGTATCTCCCGTCCCACCCTCTACCAGTATTTCAAGGACAAGGAACAGATATACTACTATGCGGTCAAGCTGGTCACCAGCCATATGTTCGCCAAGTACGCTGATTATGCGTGGAGCAACTCCCAACGGGACACCATATCCAAGATTGTCGCCATCTGTGATGATATCATCGATGTAGCATCACACAGTGTCGAAGCTCTGACGAACTTAGTGGATGTCATGCTTCAGATAAAGAAAGAGGGGAGGGATTTTTCCTCCATCATCATGCGGCGAACCGCCAAGCTCAACATCCTTTTCAAAAGATTATTGCGACGCGGCATCCATGATGCCCATGATGTCATTCCTTGTGACATAGACAAGCTGACATCCCATCTCATCACGCTGCTCCAGGCTTTCTGTTTCCAGCTTGCGTTTCTTGAGACGGCGGACACCGAAGAATTCAGGGAACTGGTCGCCAACTATCTGGAGTTCTTCAAAACTCACCCGTTATCGACCAGCGTCGTTCCCCGCTCCTGATATGCACAATGAAGCAATCTGCTAATCGCTTGGTGTACGCACTTCTCCCCATGTTTTCTACTCAAAGGATGACTTGTTCGGGCACTCTTTTACTGTGTTCGGAGCCGCTGACACCCAGACCCAGTTGACCAAATACGTTGTGTCCAGTCCCCCAGAGCGTGCCGTCATTCTTCAGAATCATCGTGTGCCTCTCTCTGGCGGAGACAGCCACGACATCAGAACCCATGGACGAAACCGGCACGGGCGTGTTTCTGTTGCTATTATCACCGACCCCCAGTTGACCATACACGTTGTTTCCAGTCGCCCAGAGCGTGCCGTTCTTCTTTACAATCATCGTATGATACTTTCCGGCGGAGACAGCCGCGACATCAGAACCCATGGACGAAACCTGAACGGGCGTGTTTCTGTCGTTATAATCACCGACACCCAGTTTACCATCTATGCTGGATCCAGTCGCCCAGAGCGTGCCGTCCTTCTTCAGGATCATCGTGTGAGTGCCTCCGGCGGAGACAGCCGCGACATCAGTCATGAACCCGCTACCATCAGTAGTATCCTTGACCCGCACGGGCGTGTTTTTGTTGTTCACTGTACCCGTAGTGCCGTCACCCAGTTGACCAAAATCGTTCCGTCCTGTTGCCCAGAGCGTGCCGTTATTCTTCAGGATCATTGTGTGATTGGTTCCGGCGTAGACAGCCGCGACATCAGTCATGAACCCGCTACCATCACTAGTATCCTTGACCCGCACGGGCGTGCTTTTGTTGTTCACTGCACCCGAAGTGCCGTCACCCAGTTGACCATACTGGTTGTCTCCAGTCGCCCAGAGCGTGCCGTCCTTCTTCAGGATCATCGTGTGATAATCTCCGGCGGAGACAGCCGCGACATCAGTCATGAAGTCGTTATCAGCGGTACTAGCCTTGACCTGCACGGGAGTAGTTCTGGTGATTATAGTGCCATCACCCAGTTGACCATACTGGTTGTCTCCAGTCGCCCAGAGCGTCCCGTCTTTCTTCAGGATCATCGTGTGAGAGCCTCCGGCGGAGACTTCCTTGACACCAGTCATTTTCACGGAACCATCGGTGGAATCCCAGACCGGCACGGGCGTGCTTCTGTCATCCGTAGTGCCGTCACCCAGTTGACCAACATTGTTCCATCCAGTCGCCCAAAGCGTGTCGTCCGTCTTCAGGATCATCGTGTGATAATCTCCGACGGAGACGGCTCGGTATGGTTTGAACGTAGCAGCCGCGTTCACCCCGCTTCCGGTGTTCCAGTCCACTATCCCTATGAGAATCTCCGCGACGGCGACTTTATCCGCCGCCGTATTGAGCGTCATGTTGTAGACATGCGTCTTGCCGCTTTCCAAGACAATCCTGTACTCATCGGAGGACGCTACGCTGGAAGCAGCCCATTCATATGTCTCGCCACCCAAGGTGAAACGCAGACCAAGGGAGGACAGGGCGGTAGTGTTGTCCGTCGGTATCAACACGGCCTCATACCGCCGCTTGCCCGCAGTCCTCTCCGCTTCTGTGAGCGTGCCGGAGATGTCCTTCATGACGACATCAATGTCGCTGGGAACGACAGGAGCCACATCTCCGCTGTCCAGGTCGATTGTTGCCTGCGTGTTCATGCCCGTGACAGTGGCGACAAGCGTACCGCCCGTGATGGCATCCTTATCAACGGTGGTACTCGGAGAGATGTTGACAACAAGGCGGGAGAGGGCATGACTGAGCGTCAGGCTGACCGTAGAGGTGTTGTTCTGGACACCAGCCTTCTTCCCCCACAGGAAGTCAGCTTTTCCGGTATCCTGTTCCCCGGAACCCGGATAGACATGTATGGGTAGAGCCGTGGTATCAGCGATGGATGATACATAGGGATAGTAGGCGATGAAGTCAAAGTGTGTGATGGCAGGGGTGGAGATGTCATCCCACTTCAAGGGGTTGGAGGCATCTGCCGCGGAGAAGGCGGAGAAGGTGATGTCCGCCGTATCTGCCACGTACTGCACATTGTCACGGTCGGTCGTGGCGACAGTAGCCACGTCCTCACCAGCCTCCACCATGTAGATGCCGACTTCATCCCCGATACTCCAGCCGGAGTCAGCGGTGGCTTTGCGTCCTATCTCGGAGATGAAGCGTATTGTGTTGGAGCTTGAAACGTTCGGTTTGTCAGCGCATGAAACAAAGGCAACAAGTAGCATCAGAATGGTTGTAAGAACCAAAAAGACAGATCTGCTAGATTTGTTCATACGCAGGGCTCTCAGATTTTCGTCTCTCTCTCTCTCTCTCTCTCTCTCTCTCATTGTGTCTTTTCCTTTCTCCGTGAAGAAGATGACAGCATATCAGCCCAACCAATGCGGAGGTAATGATACGATAGTATAAATCCGTTGATGGGCAGTTTACTATTACCCAAAGGTATGATTTTGCATGAAATGCATATAATACTTTCGGGTTATTTGGTGATTTAAGACGTTAATATTGGTAATAAATTCGGTTTCAAACGTATAAATTGTAAGAATCCTATTTCTTTTTCTTGCCGCCTGAGGAGCGGACAGGATTGCCCGCGTCCTTCAATATGGTATCTCCTGAATCGTCCAGCTCTACCGGACAAGGTTTGGCGTTCCAGATGTCCTGAGCGTACTCCATGATAGTTCTGTCGGATGAGAACTTGCCACTTGCCGCTATGTTGAGGATGGCCTTGCGGTTCCATTCCGTGCGGTTTTCCGCATAAAGTGTCCGCACCTTGTCATGAGTCTCGACATAGGAACCCATGTCGGCGAAAAGCATGTAGCGGTCGCCTTCTTCAAACAGGCTGCGGCGTAAGGGCGCGAAAATTGCCGGTTCGTTCACGTTGATGTAGCCGGAATCAAGTAACTCCACCACATGTCTTGTCAGCGGGTTCTTGTCTACCCATTCCCGTGGCGAATAGGTCGCTTTGAGGGAAGTGATTTCTTCTTCCGTATGGCCGAAGATGAAGATATTGTCACGTCCCGCTTCCGCGGCAATTTCGACGTTAGCACCGTCCATCGTTCCTATTGTCAATGCTCCGTTGCACATGAATTTCATGTTTCCCGTGCCGGATGCTTCCGTACCGGCCAATGATATCTGTTCCGAGATGTTTGCCGCCGGAATTATGCTCTCGGCCATGGTGACCCGGTAGTTAGGCATGAACAGGACGGAAAGCAAGGGAGACACTTGGGAATCCGACTGGATTACCGTGGCAATGTTATTGATGAACTTGATGATTAGTTTTGCGTTCACGTAACCCGGTGCCGCTTTGCCTCCAAAAAGGAAGGTGGTGGGTTGGAACGAGGCGCGGAATTGCGGGTCATCCTTCAACCTGACATAGATGGCAAGGATGTTCAACGCATTGAGAAGCTGCCTTTTGTATTCATGTATCCTCTTGATCTGGACATCAAAGAGAGTGTCTGGGTTGATGGTAGCTCCACAGTCGCTCGCAAGAAACGATGCGGCATGGATTTTGGCTTGTTTTTTGATGGCATCGAACCTGTCCCGGAAACCCGCGTCTTCGGCGAATGGCGCCAAGTCGCTGATGCGTGAGAAGTCCCGTATCCACCTGTCGCCGATTGCCGCGGTGATAAGGGATGCCAGGGCGGGATTCGCCGCCAGGAGCCAGCGGCGTTGGGTGATGCCATTGGTCTTGTTGTTGAAACGTTCAGGAAAGATGATGTTGAATTCAGGGAACATGTCACTTTTCAGCAGCTGGGAGTGAAGCTCCGCGACACCATTGGTAGAATGACTGCCGACGATTGCCAGATTGGCCATCCGCACCTGCTTGGGGTTTGATTCTTCGATGATGCTTACCTTGCCGATTAAATCGGGTCTCATGGGGAAGAAAGAGACGGCCTTCTGGAGGAAGCGGTAGTTGATTTCATAGACAATCTGCATATGGCGGGGAAGGAGTGACTGAAACATTGGCACTGTCCATTTCTCCAGTGCTTCGGGCATCAGTGTATGGTTGGTATAGCCAAGGGCTGCCTGGGTGATTTCCCATGCTGCGTCCCATTCAATGCCTTCAAGGTCAACCAGGATGCGCATGAGTTCGGCGACTGCCAAAGAGGGATGAGTGTCGTTCATCTGAATGGCTGCGAAGGACGGGAAAGTGTCCCATGATGCCCCTTGGCGTTTGAATCTGTTGATTATGTCCCGCAGGGAACACGCTACAAAGAAATATTGCTGCTTCAGGCGCAGTTCCTTGCCCAAGTACCGGGTGTCGTTGGGATAGAGGACTTGGCTGAGTGTCTCCGCTTGGATGCGTGAACGTACCGCCTCGGTGTAATCACCATCGTTAAATTCGCTGAAATTGAATTCGTTGGCGGCCTTGGCACTCCAGAGGCGCAGGGTGTTGATTGTATTGCCTCCGTAGCCGACAATGGGCATATCATAGGCCATGCCGTTGACCGTCTCTGTGCCTATCCAACGGTAGATGTCCTTGCCGGCCTCACGGATTGCCCGTACTTCTCCTCCAAACTGCACAGGATAAACAATGTCAGGACGAGGAAGTTCCCATGGATTGCCGTCCCGCAGCCAGTTATCCGGTTGCTCCACCTGCCAACCTCCCTTGATTTGCTGGCGGAAGATTCCGTAATTGTATCGTATGCCATAACCGTATGCCGGTATCTGGAGCGTGGCGAGAGAGTCCAGGAAGCAGGCAGCGAGTCGCCCCAGGCCGCCGTTGCCCAATCCTGCGTCCGGCTCTTGGTCTGCCAGTTCCTCGTAAGCGTAGCCGAGGGAGGAAAGGGCTTGGCGGGTTTCATCCTCAAGTCCCAGGTTGATGATGTTGTTGGTCATCGCCCGTCCCATGAGAAATTCCAGGGATAGGTAATAGACGCGCCTGGCATTTTGCGTGCGCTGGGTCTTCCTGCTCTTGCCCCACTGGTGGATGATTCGGTCGCGGATTGCCAGGGCGAGTGCCGTATACCGGTTCTGGTCAGTGGTATGGTACAGGTCGGCATCCTGGCTGTATTTCAAATGTTCGGCGAAATCCTGTGCTATGTCTTTTTCTGTATGTCCGTACCGTGTGTGGGTGTCTGCCATGATGAGGCTCCTTCTCATGTTGGTTTCTTGGCTGTCGTCCCTCACGGGACATGTTCACCAGTCCACTATACCGACACTTCCCAGAAAGTTCAATGAAACTGCTAAACCGGTTCACGTTGAAATTAAATTGAAATTAAATTCAGAGATGGTCATGGAGCTGATTGATTCACAGGCATGAAAGGAATCGATTCAGAATTTAGTTGGGTGAGGGGTGCGGACAAAAAGTTGGACTTTTCTATCCTCCCGTCTTTTTTCCTGTCATTTCATTTTACTGGGCGCGGTGCGCGGCTTCATCGTCCGAAGCTCTTGACGAAAATGGCAGACGCCTATATCCTGAGTTTCGCAGTTAAAAAAGCGAAAAAACATCCGTACTCATTCTAATGCAAGGGGTTACTGACAAGATGCTATAACATTCATGTGTGTGGCATCAGATCTTCTTCACTGCCGCGAAAAGTGCCCTCACATCGGCTTTCGCGTAATACTTCCGGCTCATGTCGATGTCCAGGGCTGCGCCGATGTCCTGGATGACGGGGTCGCAGTACAGGTTCATGAAGCATTGCCCTTCGATGTCGCCCAGCAGGGCCTGGCGCAGAGAATCCACCATCCGGCCCACGGCCATGGTTCCCCCCGTCCTCTTCTCCAGAAGCCGCAGGAGCAGCAGGGAGACGAAACAGGTGAGGAAATGAGCCTCGATGCTGTCGCGGGTACGCACATAGACCGGACGGGCCTCCAGGTGCGTCTTGGTGATGCGGAAGCATTCCTCGATGCGCCACAGGCCCCGGTACATGTCGATGATGTCCACGTCGTCCACTGGTCGGTTCAGCTCGAAGAGGTTGTCCCTGCGGAAACGGGCCCGCCCAGCGAAGGGGGGCTCCCCCTCCTCGGTGCCTACCACGTTGGTGCAGATAAGGTAATAGCCGTCCAGCGCCTCCTCCCGCTGTAGCAGCTCCGTATCCAGGGAGACAGAGAACTCAGGAGCTTCCACGCGCTCTCCGGAGGCCCCGTCGAAGATGCTCTTCTTCAGGAACCGTCTCCCCGCATGGTTGTTCAGTACGGTGTTCTGCCCCCCGCCCGCCGCCTGCTGGGCTTTCTCGATGCTCTTCATCCTCTCGTGGCGTGCCTTCTGCTGGTAGGCGCGGCTGAAGAACACCACCTGCCTCTCGTTGACCGTCACTTTCCTCTTTCCGCCCGTCGCGGAATCGGTCACCCAACGCTCGACCGGAGTCAGGCGGCTCTTGTACCTGAAATCTCCATCGGCGGCACCATGGACGTAGCCCTCCTGCTTCAGGATGAAGGCCTGCAGCTCCGCGGTGCAGGTGCGCACCGACGAGCTGATGACGTACCCGCTGTGCCGCAGCAGGATGGAGGCCACGTTCATCCCGCTCATCATGCCCCTGTCCGCCACGTAGATGGTCCGGCCCGTCTGCTGCAGGGGGCGGAAGGTGGCCACGTCGGTGGTGTTGCCCGGGAACAGGCCGTAGGAGAGGGGGATGCCGTCGGCGTCCATGAACAGACCCATCTGCACGATGGGATCGGGCCGGTGTTCCTTGCTCACCCCCCGCCGTCTCAGCTCGTCCTCGGCGTCCACCTCCCAGTAATAGTTGGTCACGTCGTAGTACAGCAGGCCCGTGTCCCGCCCGTACTGCCGCTCCACCATCCGCCCCAGATGGTCTATGAGGGCGTCCTTGTGCCGGGAGAAGAACGCGAGGGAGCGGTACACGTCGTCGGCGCTGAAGGCCACGTCCCCGGCAAGCCTCTGGCGCGCCTGCCAGGTACCCAGCTTGCTGTCCGGCGCCAGGATGCGCGAACACACCAGCAGCCGGAAGATGCTGTTGTGGTTGAAGAGCGCCTTGGTGTAGCGCCTCCTGTTGTTCCAGAAATAGTCGATCTCCAGCTCGTGGTAGAGCTTCAGCAGCGGCAGGACGCCGTAGCTGAGGATCCTGTCCGCCCTCACCTCCGGGTCCGTGCAGTCCGTCCCCTCTCCAGGGGCGAAGTGGAAATGCTCGGCCGTCGAGACGCTCAGGGACACCTGCCGCTCCTTCTCTTCCTGCGTCAGCCGTCTCGCCTCGGCCTTGAAATGGCTCACCGGGTCGTCGTAGAGCGCCTGGAGCTCGTCCAGATAGCCGAGCCACTGCACGAGGGAGTGCTTCACCGTGCCGTTTTTGCGATGGCCGGAGTAATAGGCCAGGCGTTTGCGTCCGCTCTTGTTTTCGGGGACTATCTTGATGAACATCGGGCACCTCTTCTGAGGAGAATCATATCATACCTCACAGTGCCACACAATGCCAAACTGATGAATGTTTTCAGGAAAGTGCAAAAAAAACTTCTTGCTACTTCCCTCACAAGAAGTTACTTCCCTCCTTCTCTGTCATCTAACTGCGAAACTATGGAAGTATTTGCTGGAGCAGATTCTTCATAACGATTATTTAGAGCGGGCAGACATTGCGGACTACGAAGATGTGCGTGTGAAGCTGCGCGACCTAATCAAATTCATCCCCGAAAGTGACCGGGCACGCTACAAAAGCATGTCAGATTAACTTGAATAACCCGAGTTGCTTGACTATATGGATGAATACAAGTTAAGGCATATAGCGTTGTTTGGATGTGCTGATTGTGATAAAATATGCTATGTAGCAAAGGGGGCATGTGCCTATGCCGAAACAAGTAAAATCTACCATAAAAGCAAAAGGTCTTGAAATATCTGTTTTGACGGCGGCGCAGTCCGATTATATCAGTATCACCGACATAGCGCGCTATAAAAGCGATGACCCGACGGCTGTTATACAAAACTGGATGCGAAATCGTGAAACGATTGAGTTTTTGGGGCTGTGGGAAGAGTTGAATAACCCAAGTTTTAAACACCTCGATTTCGAGGGGTTTAGAATAGAAGCGGGGCGCAATGCGTTTACCCTATCACCCAAAAGGTGGATAGAATCAACCAATGCGATTGGTATACAGTCGAAGTCCGGTAGGTATGGCGGCACCTTTGCGCATGTTGACATTGCAATGGAATTTGCTTCCTGGATTTCGCCGGAGTTTAAGCTTTACATCATCAAGGACTATCAACGGCTTAAAACCGATGAAGGGCACCGGTTGGCGCTGGAATGGAATGCGAAGCGCCAATTGGCGAAAGTAAATTATCGTATTCATACCGATGCAATCAAGGAGCACTTGATACCGAGCAGCCTAACTTCCAAGCAAATCAACTATACGTATGCGAACGAAGCGGATATGCTCAATGTGGCACTGTTCGGCATGACCGCCAAAGAATGGCGAGAGAAAAACCCGGAGGCTACGGGAAATATCCGGGACAGTGCAACGATTTATCAGCTGATTGTTCTTGTAAATCTTGAAAGCATGAATGCTGAGCTGATTAAGCAACAGCTTCCACAAAAGGACAGGTTACAATACCTCAACAAAATGGCGATAGAGCAAATGAAGTCTCTGGCAGACAACACGGCAGTGCAAAGGCTGAACGCAGAATTATCAGCGAACCACCTCCTGCTGCAAGGCGCAAACGAGGAAGAAAAACCGAGCGATGGCTGATACTATTTTGATACTAAAAGATTTGGAAGGCAAGAATGGCACGGCATAAATTAAACAAATAAGTTTAGTACATGCATTAAAAACGACCCAATCACAGCAAAAACAAAGTTGATTTCGCCGAGTGGGAGTAGGCAACAACATCCCGGAAACTCGCTATTCAAGCAGCTTTCCGGGATTTCTTTTTGCCTTTTTATAACAGTTTGATAACAGGAGCGTTTTGGCACTTATTCTGTGTCGCAGATGGTTTGCAGGTGTATGCTGCCTGTTGCCAATCTATCGCCACTGTTCTATCCATTGAAAACGGTCTCGCTGATTCGCTGTCAGCAAGACCGTTTTTTAGCGCAATTACATTTCGCACAGAAAAGAAAATCTAATGCAAACAAGAGATTATCTTGACGGTGTTTATTTAGTATGATCCAATATGTTGGAAGTAAAATGCTTATCTCGATGGTGGAGGAACACTATGTCGGTTAGTTATGATAAGCTATGGAAATTGCTTATAGATAAAAAGATGAACCGCACGGATTTAAAAAATGCTGCGGGTATCAGCTTTAATGTTTTAGCTAAAATGGGCAAGGGTGAGGCTGTTTCAATGGAAAGTATGTTGAAGGTCTGTAAAGCTCTTGATTGTGATATTTCTGATGTTATGGAGCTTGAAAAATGAGTCTACTTGATTTTACAATCAAAATGACAAATGAATATATCGAAAAGATGCCAAAGTCTCTGCGAAAAAAATATGGACAGTTTTTTACCAGTAAAGAAACGGCTATATTTATGGCAGAGTTATTTGACATTCCTCAAAATAAAGAAGAATTACATATACTTGATGCCGGTGCTGGAACAGGCATATTGTCTATTGCTTTAATTGATCGGCTACAAAATATGTCGTATTTTCAGAAGATACACTTAGTATGCTATGAAAATGATTCCAATGTTATTGAACTGCTGAAAGATAATTTAGACTATGTTTGTCAAAAAGCAAAGATTCAAATTACATACGAACTACATACCGAGAATTATATCATTAGTCAGATGTTGGAATACAACGAAATGCTCGGCGCTAATGCCAATCCATTGAAATACGATATGGTAATAGGAAATCCACCGTATATGAAAATTGCAAAGGATGCACCGGAAGCGACTGCAATGCCGGACGTGTGTTACGGTGCACCCAACCTGTACTTTTTATTTGCTTCAATGGGAATGTTTAACCTTGCTCCAAGCGGGGAAATGGTGTATATCATTCCTCGTTCTTGGACATCGGGAACTTATTTCAAGAAATTTCGTCAGAAGTTTTTAAGCGAAGGTGCATTAGAGCATATTCATTTATTTGTTAGCCGAGATAAGGTTTTTGAAAAAGAAAACGTTTTGCAAGAAACGATTATTATTAAAGTGCGCAAAACAAATCACGTTCCTCAAAAAGTAATGATTACAACAACCCAAAGCAACTGTGATTTTTCAGATAGAACAACTCTTGAAGTTCCATATCACACTGTTGTCTCAGGCAAAGATAGCTATGTGTATTTGGTGACAAATGAACAAGAAATCGAGATACTTGAGCAACTTAATAGTTTGGAGAATACTTTACCGAGCATCGGTTTAAAAATGAAAACCGGACTAACGGTTGACTTTAGAAACAAAGACCTCTTGCGGGATACCAAAGAGCCAAGAACTGTTCCTTTATTTTACTCACAGCACATTCAAGATGGCAGAGTTTCTTTTCCAATTGAGAAAGAGCATGAATATATTCTCGCTGAGCAGACGGGCCTTTTACAGAAGAATGTAAATTATCTATTTATAAAACGGTTTACATCCAAAGAAGAACATAGGAGATTACAGTGCGGTGTTTATTTGGCAAAACATTACTCCGAATATACAGAAATCAGCACACAGAATAAAATCAATTTTATTGATGGATTATCTAACCTGTCAGAATGTATCGTCTATGGTTTATATGTGTTATTTAACTCAACTCTTTACGATTGCTATTACAGGATTCTAAATGGGTCAACGCAGGTTAATTCTACAGAAATAAATTCGATGCCTGTACCTTCTGTAGACACTATTGAAGCGATGGGGCAGGTGTTAATACAGGCGCGAGACATGTCAGAAACAATCTGCGACCGAATTTTAAGGAGCTTTATTGATGAGCAAAATGACAGATACCAAGATGATATTGAAAGAATTGGGAATGCCACCAAAACAGCAAGCTGACTTGTGTTGTTTTGTGCTTTTAGCAATGTCAAATGTCAAGGAAACGGATTTATGGTCGACAGCGACAAATCAATGGATTCGCATTCATGATATTATTGCGTACACAAAAGAAAATTACGGCATTGCTTATGCTGAAAATAGCCGAGAGACATTTCGCAAGCAAGCAATACATCACTTTAGAAATGCTGCATTTATTGAAGATAACGGGAAGGCAACGAATAGCCCGAATTATCGTTACCGCTTAACCGATGAAATGCTGTCATTGATACATAGTTTTGGCGCAGAAAATTGGGATAAGACAAAAACAGACTTTCTTTCAGCACATGAAACGCTTATTGACCTATACGCATCCAAACGTGATATGCGGAAAATGCCTGTTAGGATAAATGGAGAAGATTTTACGTTTTCACCGGGAAAGCATAATCAGCTTCAAAAGGCAATTATCGAAGAATTTGCCCCTCGGTTTGCTCCACACTCAGAATGTTTGTATGTGGGAGATACCATCGAAAAAGACTTAGTGAAGAATGTTGATAAATTGAAAGAATTGGGGTTCGCAATCACGCTTCATGACAAGATGCCGGATGTTGTTCTTTATTCAGAAGAAAAGAATTGGCTGTACTTTATCGAATCGGTTACATCGGTTGGCCCTATGGATCCGAAGCGTATAAGAGAAATTGAAGAGATTACCGAGAGCGTAATAGCGGGAAAAATATATGTCACCGCATTTCTTGATTTTAAGACTTTTAAGAAATTTTCAGAAACACTCGCGTGGGAGACAGAGGTTTGGATTGCCGATATGCCCAATCACATGATTCATTTGAATGGAGATAAGTTTTTGGGGCCAAGGTCATAAATTAAGATTATTTTTTGGTAAAAGAACTAACATATGTAATTATTACAATTCGCCGAGAAAACAAATCTGACTACTTGCACAGAAGGGTACCGAAGCGTTCAAGGACGCGAGGGACGCACCCATACGCAGATACGACATTGCCTTGTAGATGGGAAAAGCGAGGGTAAGTGTCTATGCCTTATCGCCGCTCATCTTTTGTCTGAACACAATAACCGCAAGCGTGTAAATCACAAGCGTATAGATAAGCACAATCGCCAAATGCGGTAAAATGCTTGCGTAGTCGCCTTGTATTGCCGCTCTTGCTGACTCTGCGGCATGATAAAACGGTAAAACATCAGCCGTGGCTTTGAACACGCCGCCAATCATATCAAGCGGAATCCATACACCGGACAACCAGCCCGCGACATTCGTAAGCAACGCGCCGCATAGGCCGCCTACGGCTTTATCATTCATCAAGCTGCCGCACAAAAGCCCTATCCCGACAAACATCAGCGTTATCGGCATGAGGACGAGTATCACAAGCAAAAGGTTGAGACTCAAAGGTAGTCCGACGAAAGAAGCCGCGACAAACGTGATAACCACCTGTACCGCCGCGAAAACCAACATGGGCAAGGTATAACCTATAATAAACTCCGATGAGCGCATGGGCGATGTGAACAGGCGCATTAAAAACGACGATGTTCTGTCTTTTGCCAAGAGCATACCCGAAAACAACGCCATGAATATCGTGCCAAACATGGCGACGCCAGGGGTTATCTGTTCCGGCGCGTACATTAGGTTATTCGCCTCCGGCGGCATTGCGTCATTGATGATTGCAAACAAAAACAACAGCACCAACGGAAAACCAAGTCCGAAAAACAGATTTATTGGGTCGCGTAAAAGTTCCTTTGTTATGCGTTTCGCAAATACCAACGCTCTCATACCGCACCCCCCGCGAGGGCGACAAACGCGTCTTCCAATTTGTTTGTGCTTGTCTGCGCCAGCAAGTCCGCGACGGTTCCCACGGAAAGCAGTTTGCCGCCGCTCATAACGCCGATACGATCTGAAAGAGCCTCGACTTCCTCCATATAATGCGTGGTTAATATAATCGTCACCTTGCCTTTGAGCGCCTTGATGGACGCCCATAAGTCACGCCGCGCAAGCACGTCAAGACCGAGGGTCGGCTCGTCTAAAAACAGGATTTTAGGTTCGGATATAAGCGCCATTGCAATACTGAGCCGCCGTTGCATACCACCGGACAGTTTTTTCGACCGCTTTCCGAAAACACCTTCAAGCCCGAAACGCTTCGATAGTTCCTCCGCGCTCCGCTTGGAGGTCTTTCCGTCCTGCCCGTAAACTCCCGCGATAAGCTCCAAGTTTTCACGGACGGACAGATTCGGCGCAATAGCCGTTTCTTGTGGCGATATGTTGATGTTTCGCTTAATAGCTTGCGGATTTCTATTTATACTCTCGCCAAGCAAAGCCGCGTCGCCGCTTGTCGGCTTAATAAGACACGACAGCATTTTTATTGTAGTCGTTTTTCCCGCGCCGTTGACACCGAGCAATGAGAACAATTCGCCCTGCTCAACAGACAAGTTCAATTTATCCACGGCAGTCAATTCGCCATACTTTTTTGTTAAGTCGGTAATCGTGATAGCGTTCATACTTCATCCTCTTCCTGTGGTATAGTACCCTCAAAAATCATTGCTATAAGCTGTGAAAAGGTATTTTTAGGCGGTATAGCTATACCTTGCTTTTCATCGCCCAATACAATCAACGTGTCGCCGGGTTTTATTTCAAAAATATCACGAGCTTCTTTCGGAATAACGATTTGCCCTTTTTCACCTACTTTGACTGTCCACGCGTATTTACCTTTTGGATTGTCCATATTTGCACCTCAAAAAAGTATGAAAAGTATGATATATGTCATTAGTATACTCATTCTGATTTGTGTTGCCAATCGTATGGATGTAACTTTTTGTGAAAAGCGTCAATAAAACAAAAATTACAGTTGATAAAACGCTTCATGGGGTACGGCGACAGACATCCATCCCTACATCGACCCGGTGTTTGACAACAACGTCCTGCTCACCCAGATTGAGCGGCTGATGATGTCAAACCGCCCGAAAAACCCGGTACTTGCCCGCAACAAGAACGTCATGGTCGTCGTCGGCTCCAGCTCCAGTATCTCGGCGGATATGTTAACGGCGAATGTGCCGCAGTTACGGGCTTTTTGCGTACATAATGGCCGCTACCATAAGGATAACACTTGTGGAAATTCTCCTCATAAGACAAACTGGTGGAATGGAAGGATTGACTATGAGCAAGAAACTCCGCAAAACGTACGGCAAAGCCGACGCGCCTTCGACAGTTGCGCTTATGAGGCTCATCGAGACGCAGAGCAAAATAACTGTTGCGAACTGGACGCTTAATTACGCCGAGCAGAAGCTTCTCCCTCTGTTCTTGAAGCGCTGTCCTAACGACGAGCGTCCCGCTCATGCGATAGCCGCCGCTCGTGAATGGCTCGATGGCAAGGTAAAGCTGCCGTATGTCAAGAATATCATTCTGAACGAATGTCACGCCGCCGCCCGCGAGTTAGACGACAACCCTGTGGCTCAAGCCGCCGCAAGGGCAATCGGGCAGTCGGCGGGAAGCATTCACGCCGCTCCGCACTCGCTGGGACTGTACTTCTATGCCGCCGCTGCTGTCGGCTACGACCGCTTGGGGCTTGACGCAGACGAAGCAGAGTACGAGGTTATAGCGGAGGAAGTCTGCGCCGACTATACAGCCGCATTGAGGGTGGTTGCGGTCGAAAACGAACCGAACCCGGCAGTTTGCAAATGGAACTGTTGAGGGCGAAGCAATGAGTGAATATTCACCTGACGAATTGAGAGAAGCCTACCGCGCCTTGCTGTCGTTACGCAATAAGAATGACAAGGCATCGAGCAAGCTAAAAGAAGGCTCTTGGCAGAGCAAACTGACAACGGGCATCGTGAAAGCAGCAGACACAGCCATTTGGCTGATTAACGGAGCGGACGGTAAGCCGATAGACAAAGATTTGCTTGATGAATCACGCATTGTGCTGGCTGATGCGCTCCGCCGATCAGAGGATGTCATCGGTAAGTTCGCTGTTGGAACTTCGCAGCACACGCTTCAGGAGCGCCGTATCGCCGCATTGAAGATTGCGCTCTCGCTGATTGAAAGGGAGCAAAGCCTGTGACAAAAAAGGAATTGAAGCAGCTCGAAGCGGCTGCCGATATCCGAACAGAGCTGGGCAAAACTCAGGATACAACGGCAGCAATCTGCCTTGAATGCGGCGCGGTCAATGATATGCTGACCTGTGAGGAAACGCTTAACGCGATTCTCGCCATGGAATCCGAATGCCCAAAATTACAAGCGGAACATTTCAAAACTGTAGCGTGTTATATTGTTCAACACCCTGCCGCCTATTTTGAGAAAGCGGCGGAGGGCTTACTTAGTGCTTTGGAAGGCAATCTGGACGGAAAACTGAGTGTAGACGAAATTCGCAAGCACCATGCGGAGATGTACGATGGCAATAAGCGTGTCAAGAAAAAAACTGAAGACGTGCGGTTGGTTCAAAAACATTGGCGGATGACTATTATGGACTGCCACGTTCCTGATGAATGCGAAACAACGGCAAAGAATATCGTTAAGTGGGCACGGAGCATTGTTACTGTCGCTAAGTGCCGTAACGTCTATGAGTTTGAAGCGGTCATTCAAAAGGTTGACGGCATTGACGGGGCGTTCGTAGCGTTCCCGCATGACCTCCGCGCTGAGTTCGGCAAGGGACGCGTCAAGGTTCACGCAACGTTTGACGGGGTGGGTTATGACGGCAGCATCGTCAATATGGGCGTTAAGAACGCTGATGGTTCTGTCTGCTACATCATCGGGCTTCGCAAGGATATCCGCGCCAAGATAGGCAAACAAGCGGGCGATACCGTCTGCGTAACAATAACTGAAAGACAAGAATAACAAGGAGAGCAACCACAATGATAGAACCGTACATCATGTTCAACGGGCGAGCTTCGGAAGCTATCGATTTTTACGAGAAGGTATTCCACGGCACAAACAAGCGTATCATGCGTTGGGGGGATGCTCCCGGAAATGCGGGCGACTACCCTGTGGATGCCATGAAAAAGGACTGGGTGCTTCACGGCGAAATCGAACTGTGCGGCACGAACTTCTCCATCTCCGACTGCGACCAAGTATTCCAGACCACGCACTTTATGTCGTTGATGGCAAGGCTCGACACTCCGGAGGAAGTCCGGCGCGTTTATGACGAGCTGTGTGTGGACGGCGGTCAGGTGATGATGGAAATCGAGCCGACGTTCTACGCCAAGATGTATGCATGGGTGCAGGACAAATTCGGCGTAAGCTGGCAGTTGATTTGTGATTGATTTTGAACCTTATAACTTTGCCTTTGAAGCGACCAGAAGGGAGTGCAAAAACCTTGACAACTAACACAGCGGCGGCAACGGCAATGCCGCCGACAACAAAATACAGGCAAGCAAAAAGGTTCTCCCGTTCACATCGTGAACGCAGAAAGCCCTTCTATCAAGCGGTTTTCGCCCCTGTGCTGACTTCGCGGAGGGCTGAAACCGCCTACGCCGGTTGTATCAAAGACGGCGTTTTTATAGACCCGGCTTGCGGTTCCGGTTCATTGTTGATAAATATTGGGCGTTCGGCTGCAAAACACATCGATAATGAGAACAACATCAAGTATTTTACGCTCAGGAGCTCAAAGAGAATACGTATAACCTCACGCGCATGAACCTGGTCATCCCTGTGCTCTGTGAGGATTGTGTATTTGGCTTTCAGCTTGGTGAAGTCATTTTTCTGACTTCCAATTCTTGCTATGTATCGATCTTGCATATTCCGTCGGGGACATTCCCTCAACCTGGCGGAACTGCTTGGAAAAATGATGGATCGATGTATATGCCAGCATATCTGCTATGGTCGATATGTTATAACATCCATCCTGGAGCAGCCGCTTGGCTTCTTTTGTTTTCAGACTGCGGAAGTAGTCCATGACGCTGCTGCCGGTTTCTTCGCGGAATAATTTTTGAAGATAAGCCGGACACATGAAAGCAATCTTGCAGACATCTGCCAAAGTGATGCGGCTACTGACATGCTCCTCCAAGTAATTCAGAACCGTCGCTATCCTCAGATGAGTGGTCTTTTCCTTGATAGTAGATAACTGACGAACAGGAGTATATGGCGTCTGACGGTAAAGCCTGAGCAGAAGCAGCTCCAATGAATGCTTGAGTATCTGCTCGCACCCTGTCCGGCTGACCGGCCGTTTGTGCATCCCTTTGAGATACGGATCTTCGAGAAGGGAGTCAAACGCTTCCTCGGCCTCCTGGACGATTGTCGAGAGCAACTCTCTTTCTATGCCCTGGACATTGAGCGTCTTGCGCCTGAAAAACTTCATCAAAGGCGAGTCGCAGACAAAGGATACTACGACAAGGTTGGGAGCCGTGTGGTTGTTACATGAAACAGTATGAAATTCATTGGGCTCGTGAAAAATGATTTGGCCTTGACGCAATTGGTGGAAAACGCCTCCGGCGACCAACTCGACTTCACCTTTGTCAACATACAGGAACTCCCAGAAATCATGGGACTCTCCAGGAAAATGGAAGTTTGATGGATAGATGAAATAGTGTACGGTTACGATATGACTCACCGTAATCTCTGTGACGCATTCGGTGAGAAAAAAACCATCAATGGTTCTGGCGCTCGTTCCTTTCATGGATGTATGATATACGAGAGTGTTGGAAAAGGCAAATATAGAATATTTTTAGATAAATACGGCACGAAAAAGCTGCCGCATAATAAAGACATCAAGCTGAAAATGCATGACCCCGTGTTTTTCACCCAAGCAGCTTGCAAGGAGGTTTTCATGAGGAGAATAAGGTTCATCACATGTGCGGTCATTCTGATTGTGTGCATGGTCTCCGTGTTTGCCGGAGGAAGCAAAGAGTCTGTTGCATCAGGACCAAAACTAGTCTATTGGAGCATGTGGAATGAGGCAGAGCCCCAGGGTCGCGTAATTGGAGAAGCTATCGAGGCTTTTACAGCCGAAACCGGTATTGCTGTCGAAGTTGTCTTCAATGGGCGTGAAATCCGAAAGACATTGCAACCTGCGCTTGAAGCAGGAGAGGTCATTGATATCTTTGACGAGGATATTGAACGCGTACTCAATGTATGGGGGAAATATCTGTTGCCGTTGGATGAATTTGCATCCAAGACATATCCGACGACCGGTGGCAAGCCCTATCGTGATGTCATCAGCAAGACGCTCGTTGACCTGACCACCAATCTGGCGGGCGGTACGCTGAAAAATATCCCTTATCAGCCCTTCATCTTCGTTACCATGTATAACAAGGATCTTTTTGAGAAAGCGGGAATCTCCAAAGTACCGCAGACATGGAATGAATTCCTGACGGCCTGTGAGAAACTTGTTGCCATCGGAGTGACGCCTCTTACCGTGGATGATGCTTACATGGCGGCGTTCTTCGGCTATAATATGGTTAGGCTGGTGGGTATTGAAGAGACTGCGCGGATGGCCAAGGAAAATGATTTTTCAGGGCCGCAAGTGCTTGAATTTGGCAAGATATGGGAAGAAATGGCAAGAAAAGGCTACATGAGCAAGAAAGCCGCTTCAAACATATATCCTGCCGGACAGGTCGAAGAAATTGCTCAGGGAAAGGTAGCGATGTACTTGAACGGTACGTGGCTTCCCAATGAAATCAAAGGCAACGCTCCGAACATGAGATGGGGAGCCTTCTCCTGGCCGACCATTTCTCCGAACGGAGACGGCGCCGAGGCAAATAACTTTGGCGGTCAGAGCTTCGCCATAAACAAGAATACCAAATATCCCGCCGAAGCGTTCCAGCTTATCGTCTGGCTGACTACGGGAAAATGGGACACGGAACTTGCCGCAGAAAGCCTTGGAGTACCCATGGGTACGGAATCCCAGTGGCCTCTGGAGTTGGCGGAAGCAAAGAAAGCATTGGACAATACGACCAAGCGCATGGCATGGGCCGGAAACATGGAAGACAATCCTGACATCAACGCGAAGATCAAGGAAAACTTTGCAAAGTTGATTACTGGTTCCATCAATGCGGAAGGATTTGCAGCGGGAATGCGGAAATAATACCAACGCATGACTGTTCCCAGCCTCCGTGCGGAGGTTGGGAACTTATGGTATCATGGTATCATCTTTCTCTTGGTATGGGGGAGAGACAAGTCGGGAAGGGGGACATATGAAAAAAAATAGAACCATGATTGTTGTATTTCTGGTTCCCGCTGTTTTTTGTTACCTGGCAGTGTTCCTCTATCCATCGATCAGAACGTTCGTCATGAGTTTTTTCTTTGTGGAAGGCGTAACGGATTCCGTTTCTTCATGGGGATTCGCTGGTCTGGGAAACTACCGCAAGATATTTACCACGCCAATCTTTCTCCAATCAATGAAGAATATCGGCAGGATATGGTTCATCGGCGGAGCCGGAACCATGCTGCTCAGCCTTGTGTTTGCCATCGCGCTGACAAGCGGCATGAAATTCGTCAAGTTCTTCCGCAGTGTCATCTACCTGCCGAATGTCGTCAGTGCCGTCGCCATGGGAACCATGTGGATCAACTACGTTTATCATTCTGATTACGGATTGCTCCATGGCTTTTTCGGGTCTATCGGGATGACACGGCTGAGCCAGACGCTCTGGACAGGTCCCGACATGTTGTTCTGGAGCATGCTCATTGCATACTGCTTCGGTATGGTCGGTTATCATATGTTGATTTTCATGAGTGGAATTGAACAGATTCCACGGGACTACCATGAAGCAGCTGTCATTGAAGGTGCCAACCTTGTCCAAAGGTTCCTTTATGTGACCTTTCCGTTTCTGAAAGGCAGCATACGGACGAATCTTGTCATGTGGACCGTCTCGACCGTCGGCTTCTTCGTGTGGGCGCAATTGTTCAGTCCCGTGAACTTGTCACATGGAACGGTCGCTCCCATGAATTACATGTATGAATTGGTTTTCGGATCTTCATCAAGCTCAGCGACGGCACGGGATTCAGGAGCCGGGGCCGCCATAGGTGTCACGATGATGCTGATAGTCGTCATCGTGTTTTTCCTGACGCACCGCATCGTGAAGAATGATGATGCCGAAATGTAGGGGGGATGTATGAAAACCGTCAGCAAACCGATGAAACCAGGAAAGCTCATCCATCATGCACGCCTCCTTCCCGGATACGTGATCATTCTTGCCTGGGTGGTGTTTACCTTCTTATTGATAGGCTGGGTATTCTTCGCTTCTTTTTCGACATCGAGTGAAATTTTTTCCGATCACATGTTTGAGTTCGGGAGCGGTTTCCATCTTGAGAACTATGTGAAGGCATGGAAAACCCAGAGAGTATCTGTCTTTTTCATGAACTCGCTGCTCTATACCGCCGTATCATGTACGGCCATAGTGCTTATAGCATCTCCGGCATCCTATGTGCTTTCCCGTTTCAAGTTCAAGGGAAATATTCTCATACAGAACATGTTCGCCGCAGCTCTCGGTATTCCGGCTATCATGATCATCATGCCACTGTTCGGCCTTGTATCACGTCTGCGTCTGACAAATAATCGCTGGCTTCTCATGTTCCTGTACATATCCATGAACATTCCCTTTGCAGTGTTCTTCCTGTTGTCCTTTTTCAAAGGCTTGAGCACGACATATGAGGAGGCGGCCGCCATTGACGGATGTTCTTCCATGGGGACTTTCTGGCGCATCATGTTCCCGCTTGTCCAGCCAGGACTTGTGGTCGTCACTATTTTCAATTTCATCACCATCTGGAATGAATATTTCATGGCACTCATCTTTGCCAACAAGACTGCGGTCAGACCGGTCGCCGTAGGACTGTACAACATGATTCAGTCAATGCGCTATACCGGAGACTGGGGCGGTATGTTCGCAAGCGTGGTCATTGTTTTCCTGCCGACATTCATCCTCTACTTGTTTTTGTCTGATAAAATCATAAAAGGCGTCACTGCCGGTGCAATAAAGGGGTAGCCATGGGTACTGTCAGACATGGTACTCTTGAACTTGAGGCGGCGGATTTCCCTGGAACTTCTCCCTTGCCTCGGTTTCGTGACTTTCAAAGGGATCGGGTAGTTTCTGCGCCTGATGATTTCCCTTCCGAATGGAAGGAGTTGCTGGGATATGAGACCGGCGGCAGGATGCTGCCTTACCGGAATCAGGATCGGTACGACCGCAACCGAAGCATCCGTACCTTCCCTACAATCATCCTGGAAAATGACTTCCTGTGTGCAGAGTTCGTTCCAAGGCTTGGTGGACGGCTCTGGTCCCTGTATGCAAAAAAAGAAAAACGGGAGCTTCTGTACCGGAACAATATTTTCCAACCTGCTAACTTGGCAATCAGGAACGCATGGTTCTCCGGGGGCATAGAATGGAACATAGGACAATACGGACATGCCTTCTCAACGTGTGAACCTGTATTTTGTTCCTTGCATGAATGTGAGTGGAGCGGGCAGTTTCTCCGGATATATGATTACGAGCGATGTCATGGCCTCTTATGGCATATTGATTTCCATTTACCGGATGACAGTCCTGTCTTGGTCGCGCACGTGGTGGTTGAGAATCCGGAAGATAAACCGACGAGCATGTATTATTGGACCAACATAGCGGTTCCGGAAACACAAGGGACGCGAATATTCTCACAGTCCGCCGAAGTCATCACCATTGACCCGTTTGCCTCTCCAGGGACACGGAGGATAATGGCTGGCAGGCTTCCCCATCTGTCAATCACAGGAAACACTGACGTGTCTTATCCTGCACGTATTGGTTATTCCGATGAATACTTTTTCCAAAACGATGCGCAAAGTATGCCTTGGGAAGCAGCGTTGGAGGATGATGGTTCCGGACTTTTTGAAATATCAATACAACCCTTGAGATATCGCAAAATGTTCTGCTGGGGAACATTAAATGGCGGAAGACAATGGCAGCGCTTTTTAGGTGGAGATGAACGCCGTTATATTGAAATCCAGGCAGGGTTGGCGCCGACACAGCTTCATGGTCTGCTCATGCCTGCCCGCACACAATGGAGATGGACACAGATGTTCGGTCTTCTGGAAGTGGATTCCTCTCTTGTCCATGGCTCTTATAAGGATGCTCGTGTTCATGTCGCGCAGACGGTGTCTTCCAATCCGGGTGCCCGGCGTTTGAAGGAATATGACGAACACGCCGCGGCTTTGGAATATCTGACAGATGGTACCATCATATCCCAGGGGAGCGGTTGGGGCGCTTTGGAGAATGAAAGGCGACGGCAGGCAGGACTTTCCCCATTTTCTGAAAGAGTAGCCTTTCCCGTGGAAAGCATGGATGATGACCAGAAGCCATATCTGATGCTTCTCCGGCATGGGTGTTTTCCGCCACACGTTCCCAGTGAACTTCCCTGGCATTTTCTTGTCTCCCCGGAATGGGAAGGCCTCCTGAAAACCAGTCTTGTCCATTCAGAGAAAGAGATATCCTGGAATGTCTGTCTTCATCTGGGAGTCATTGCATATGAAAAAGGTGCTTTTCATGAAGCGCGTTCTTGGTGGACACAATCTGTAAAATTGATGGATAATGCATGGGCATGGCGCAATCTTGCGCTGTGGGAGAAAGGACAGGGGCATGATGATGAAGCTCTTGCCTGCTATGAAAAAGCATGGCGGACTCCGGGTGGTCAAAAAGATCAAGGGATTGCGGAAGAACTTTTCACTCTGCTGATTGCATCAGGAAAGACTGAAGAAGCACGAATCTTCTTTAAGGGAATTCCTCAGTGGATGATAGATGTGAGCGATGTGCTTGCCGTGGACAATGGGCGTTTGTGTGTACGTGAAGGGGATGCTCAAGGTGCAGAGACTGTCTTGCGACGTTCTTTCGCGAACATCAGGGAAGGGGAGACGCCGTTGACTGACATATGGTTTGGGATTCAGACGATTAAAAGTCTCTCCGGTGGTAAGACTTTTGAGGAAGCATACAGAGAAGTAGTACGTACAGTGACGCCTCCTGAATCACTTGACTTCAGGATGCTTTAATTTCCATGCAGGATAGGTAGGATTAGATAAAATGGGCATCAGACAAGCAAAACGTTTTCGCACACAGGGGCATCCCATATATTGCGCGTTATATGGCATGGGACATATCAATGAGACTTTTCTCGTGAAGACCGACACATCGGCCGCATATATCATGCAGAAAATCAATACTGGTGTCTTTCAGGATCCTGTGAGCCTCATGCGGAACATTTCATCTGTCACTTCCCATGTATCAAGCAAGAAGTCCCCGTTGGTATCCCTGAGGTTGATTCCGACTACGGAAGGATTTGACTATTTAGTTGATGACGATGGTTTCTACTGGCGCATGTATAATTTCATTGAAAACAGCATTTGTCTCCAGAAAGCTGAGACGGAAGACGATTTCAGGGAAAGCGCCGTGGCATTCGGCACCTTCCAGAACCTTCTTTCCGATTTTCCCGCTCATACGTTGGTTGAGACGATTCCTCATTTTCATGATACTCCGTACCGCTACAGGAATTTTCAGGATATGGTCGAAGCCGATGCGTTTGACAGGGTTGCCGAGGTGGTTCGGGAAATAGACTTCGTACATGAACGGGCCGGATATATGTCAGTGTTGATGGACTTATGGAAAAAAGGCGACTTGCCTTTGCGCGTGACGCATAATGATACTAAACTGAATAACGTACTGTTGGATGAAAAGACACGCAAGGCATTGTGTGTCATAGATTTGGATACCGTGATGCCAGGTTTTTCCGTCAACGACTACGGAGATTCCATCCGCTTTGGAGCGTCTCTGGCATCCGAAGATGAAACTGATTTGTCGAAGGTCGTGTTTTCCCTTGATTATTTTGAAGCCTATACGGATGGCTTCCTCTCAGCGTGTGGTTCCAGCCTTACTGATGAAGAAATCTTACATCTGCGTGATGGAGCCAAGATGATGACCTTGGAATGCGGCATGCGTTTTCTGACCGATTATATTTCCGGAGATGTCTATTTCAGGATTCATAGGGCAAAACAGAACATCGATCGATGCCGGACTCAATTTTCTTTGGTATCCCAGATGGAACAGTCATGGGACCAGATGGAAGACATCATCGTAAGAAAAGCCCATCAATATAGACTGAGTCACTGACCTCCGTAGACGAGAAGTAAAATCAAATTCAGCGTCAGTACTTCATGGGTTATGAAGGCGTAAAGCTGGCTGTTGACCTTGCAAAGGGAGCCAAACCTGCTCAGAAGACTATTGATACCGGTACGCTCATTGTCGATGCTGCGAATATCAACAGTGCTGAGGTTCAGGATATCATCAATCCAAAGTAATTGCCTGTACGTGTACTGTGTGTGCCGGAAGGACTGTCGGGGAATATATTTCCCCGCGGTTCTTTTTTTGTGAAACAGAAAAGGAGTTGCAAACTTACTATTATACTTACGGGTATACTACTCGTAATTCTCTTTATGCCAACAATCACTGAAACTATACCACCATATGATGCAGCAACAAACTTCATAAGTTCTTCTGTATATGTTTAATTTGACCTTTAATTTGTCATAAGCGTATTTCTCTTGGACTTTTGAACTTTTGGCTTTTAAAATTGATTGTTTCCTTGCAATATGGAGATATATACAGTACAAACTATAATAATGATACTAATTATCATTTAGGATAGGGGGCTTTCATAGAAGGAGAATCTATCTGTCAGCATCGGATACATGGATAAAGGCAATAGGGGAACGCCATGAAAAAAGCCGCCGAAATAGGCGAGTCACTATTTGAGCTACTATACTTAGCCTCGGCATTTACCATTGGCATGGTATTGCTCCTTACCTCTGAAGCTCCTGGAATTCGTATGCTCGCTGGTTCAATGGCTTTGGTTCTTGTTGCAGGGGATGCCTTTCATCTGATACCCAGGATAGTGGCAGTGAAACATGGCTCCGCCGCCATGCAGAAGGCATTGGGGAGAGGCCGTCAGATTGCATCCATCTCCATGACGCTTTTCTATCTATTCTTGTGGCACATCGGACATCGTGTAGCCCTCCTGCCTGCCAATGAGGGGTGGACGCTCACTGTATATTCGCTGGCTCTTGTCCGAATAGCATTGTGTTTTGCCTCCGGTAATGGGTGGACAGCTGCAAGCCCCTCCTTTGGATGGTCGATTGCACGGAACATCCCCTTTCTGATGCTCGGCGGGATTGTCGCGATATGGTATTTTTTGCATAGGAATGAGATGGTTGGGCTGGGACATATGTATATCGCCATCATCATCAGTTTTCTGTGCTATCTTCCCGTCGTCGTTTTTTCTTTGAAATATCCGAAGATTGGGATGTTGATGCTTCCAAAGTCGCTCATGTACCTTTGGATGCTTGTTATGTGCCTGTCGCTGTAGGGAGGATGCCGCAATGTCTTTCGGGCTTATCATCGGTATTGCTTCTTTTATCATCAGCAAAGGCGTATTGCGGGAGATGATTCTGTGATTCCGTGAATGAAGTAACCATATGATACAAATTATATAGCACAAAGGAGTAGAGCAATGGAAAAGGACAAGTTCAAGAAACTGACCAATGAAGTCGGCGCTCCCGTTGCGGATAACGAGAACGCGATTACCGCAGGCCCTCGCGGCCCGGTTGTCATGCAAGACGTATGGCTGATGGAAAAAATGGCGCACTTCAACCGTGAAGTCATACCAGAAAGAAGGATGCATGCAAAGGGGTGGGGTGCATACGGAAAACTTACCGTGAAAAAAGACATATCGAAGTATACGAAAGCAAAAGTACTTCAACCTGGTACGACGACGGATTTGTTCATTCGCTTTTCTACTGTCGCGGGGGAACGTGGCGCGGCAGATTGTGAACGTGATATCAGGGGTGTCGCCGTCAAGTTTTATACAGAGGAAGGCAACTGGGATCTCGTAGGCAACAACACTCCTACGTTTTTCATCCGCGATGTCCACAATTTCTCTGATTTAAACCGGGCGGTCAAAAGAGATCCCCGTACCGGCCGCAGGTCAGCGCAGAATAACTGGGACTTCTGGACGCTTCTTCCGGAGTGCTTCCATCAGATTACGATTGTCATGAGTGACAGAGGCATCCCCGCATCCTTCCGGAACATGCATTTCTTCGGGGAGCATACTTTTTCTTTCTACAATGCCAAGAGTGAAAGAGTGTGGTGTAAATTCCATTTTAAGACACAGCAGGGGATTAAGAATCTCAGCAATGAAGAAGCTACAAAAATCAATGGTATGGATCGTGAATATCATGGAAAAGATTTGTACGATGCCATCGAACGAGAAGATTTCCCCAAATGGACAATGTATGTCCAAATCATGACGGAGAAGCAAGCCAAAGGACATCATGAGAATCCTTTTGACATTACAAAAGTATGGAGCCATAAGGAATATCCGCTTATTGAAGTAGGCGAACTTGAGTTGAACCGCAATCCGGAGAACTATTTTGCGGAAGTTGAGCAGGCGGCTTTTACTCCCGCGCACGTTGTGCCAGGCATCGGCTTCAGCCCTGACCGTTTCCTCCAAGGACGGCTGTTCTCCTATGGTGATGCGCAGCGGTATCGCCTGGGAGTCAACCATAACCTGATTCCAGTCAACAAAGCACGTGTGGAGACGAACGATTACCATAGAGATGGTTCCATGAGGGTCGATGGCAACTACGGCGGTGCTCCGGCGTATACCCCGAACAGTTATGGGGTGTGGACTGCCCAGCTTGAAGTATCGGAACCTCCTTTGGATTTGGAAGGAGCCATGTATCGCTATGATCCCAAGGATGATCCGACTGACGACTGTTTCCGTGCCGGAGGAGAGCTGTGGCGTCTCATGACCGAGGACAAGAAACAGATTCTTATTGAGAATACCGCAGCCGACATTGCTCCTGTGACTGAAAACATCAAGTATCGTCATGCCGTGCATTGTTATCATGCCGACAAGGAATACGGCGAACGGTTCACGAAAGCGGTTGGATTGGATTTTGCAAAGGTGATTGAGCTGTCAAAACTCTCCAACAATGATTTGAACAAGGTGACTTATCAGGAGAAGATGGACGCATAGGATTTTCATTCCTTTGCGGGCTTTAAGGGTGCAATGTTTCGTAACGAATGCATTGCGCCCTGCATATTGTGTCTATATGTCGTTTTCCGACTGGCTGCCATGTGATTGATATACGGGAAAAATCAATCTTCCCAGAAGATTTTTTCAGAAGATAAAGGCGTTGTATTCCAAAAACTCCTATGAACAAAATGTGTTTACGCTACAAAAAGTCATTGCATGTTTTGTGATTTTGCTCATATACTATTACTATCTCTTGAATCGGAGGATGCAGTGCGCCATGTATCGTACAGCAATGGAAGCCCTGAAAAATTGGAAGGCGAAAAGCACTAAGAAGCCACTCATCATCCGTGGGGCGCGTCAAGTCGGCAAGACGTGGTTGATGAAAGAATTCGGACGGACTGAGTATGAGCACACTGTCTATATCAGTTTTGATAACAATCAACTCATGAAGGAACTGTTTTCTGTTGACTTCAATGTCATCCGCCTTATCACTGGCATTGAGCTTTATGCGGGTCATAAAATCAATCCGGCCAACACCCTCATTATTTTTGATGAAGTACAAGAAGTACCAACAGCATTGACATCCCTTAAGTATTTCAACGAAAACAAACCGGAATATCAAATAATCTGCGCAGGTTCACTGCTTGGGATTGCACTCCACCAAGGTACGTCTTTCCCCGTCGGGAAAGTAGAGTTCTTGGATCTTTATCCACTTTCGTTCATTGAATTCATGCTTGCCATGGGGAAAGGGCAGTTTGCATCCCTATTGGGAAAACATGATTTCGCCATGGTGTCTTCGTTCAGACAGGAGTACATAGATTTATTAAAACATTACTATTATGTGGGAGGCATGCCGGAGGCAGTGCTATCATTTGCTACTGACCGGAATTTCCCTGAAGTTCGTGAGATTCAGAAGCGCATCCTTGTTGCCTATGAGCAGGACTTCTCCAAACATGCACCGAACGATGTTGTTCCATGTATCCGCATGCTGTGGCATAGTATTCCGGCACAGCTTACAAAAGAAAACAAAAAATTCATCTACGGCCTTATCAAGGAAGGCGCACGAGCGCGGGAATACGAATATGTCCTGATGTGGCTAGCCGACTGTGGTCTTGTACACAAAGTTCATCGTGTCACTGCACCGAACCTGCCACTTAAAGCATACGAAGATTTGAAAGCTTTTAAATTGTTCATTGTGGATGTCGGCTTACTTTCATGCATGACACGGCTCAGTCAGGAAGTTTTGCTTGATGGCAATGCGCTTTTCGTGGAATTCAAAGGTGCATTGACTGAACAATATGTGTTGCAGCAATTGAAGACAATTCCGGACATCGACACGTATTATTGGACGAATGAGCGAAATACTTCTGAAATTGATTTTCTGCTTGATATGGGGAATTCCGCAATCCCTCTTGAGGTCAAAGCAGAACTAAACTTACAGAGCAAAAGCCTGAGAGCCTTTGCGGACAAATACCATCCAGGCTTGTCCATCCGTACATCCATGTCGGATTACAAGAGGGCGGATTGGTTGCTTAACCTGCCGCTTTATGCTGTCGGATGCATTGCCAGCTCTGTGTAAAAAACCTGGATTCACGATTGCTGCATATCATCCTCATGGCATTTGTTTTTCCTTTACCATACTTGAACAATCCACAAACCGCCAATACAATCAGACGGATGGCACAGTGTGTCGTTGCATGTTTTACAACTGTTCCAGGGGGAGACATCCACCAATGATAATTTGCAAATTCGGGGGAAGCAGCGTTGCTGACGCCGCCCATGTCAAGAAAGTAAAAGCAATACTGCATGAAGATAACCAACGAAATATCGTTATCGTATCGGCTCCTGGCCGCCGGTTTGCGGAAGATGAAAAAGTAACCGACATGCTATACAAATGCGCGGCTCTCGTAGCGGAAGGCAAGTCCTGTCTCCCCGTGTTCAGGAAGATTGAGGACCGCTACCGAACCATCATCCGTGGCCTGGGGATGGATGAAACACTTCTGGACGAAGAATTCAAGACAATCCGGGAAGACATCAGTTCCTCCCGTGGAGCTGATTACGCCGCCAGCCGCGGAGAATACTTAAGTGCTCGGCTTGTAGCGGAATATCTGGGATGGAAATTCATAGATACCGCGCCGCTTATTGTCGTAAAGAGTGACGGGACGCCGGATGACAGTTCACTGCTCCATCTCTCCCAAGCTCTTTCTTCCGATGGCCGGTACGTATTGCCTGGTTTCTATGGTGTCAACGCGGAAGGCCAGATTAAGACTTTCTCCCGTGGAGGCTCTGACATCACCGGAGCCATTGTGGCTCGTGCGGCGAAAGCCGAGGCATATGAAAACTGGACGGATGTGTCCGGAATTTTCGCCGCGGATCCCCGCATCGTTCCCGACGCGCATGTCATCAGCGAAATGACATACTCGGAAGTCCGCGACCTGGCGGCAGTAGGAGCGGGGGTATTCCATGAGGAGGCCATCGCTCCTGTCATCCCTCTCAATATTCCTGTCATTGTGAAGAACACTAATGCGCCCAAGGATGCCGGTACGCGTATCGTTCCCCGCAGGGACACATCGGGACGACCTCTGGCCGGCGTGTCCTCGAAGAAAGGATATACGCGCCTCATGATTCACAAGCTGATGCTTTTCAAGCAGCCTGGTATACGGCATGCCCTGCTGACCTTGCTGCATGTGTTCGGTGTGCGTCCTGAATACTCGACCTATGGCATTGATTCCATCGTCTGGTTCTACGACAATACCCAGACCACTGACGCCGTGGCTGGGGAAATGGTGGAGCGGTTGCGTCAGGAGTTCGAGCTTGACCGAGTGGAGCTCACATCAGGCCATGCGGTAATCGGAATCGTAGGAGAAGCCATCATGGATGTTCCGGGAAAATTCGCCCATGGCATCCAGAGTCTTGATGAACATGATATTCCTGTCTGTGGCGTCACGTATGGCGTGTCCGAAGTCAGTGCGCTGATCGTGGTCAAGGAAACCCATGCCACGGAAGCAGTCAAAATCCTCTACGAGACAGTCTTGGCGTAAAGATGCCGACAGCGACACAGTATAAAAACACCGTGGTTCTTCAACCACGGTGCCATGTTAGTGAGCGATGAAACCCTAACAAAACCTAGCGGATGGCTTCCTCAGTCTCCAAATCAAAGAATTTCGCCTTGGCGAGGTTCGGAATCAGGGAGATAGGTTCGTCCACCGCAATCTTGACGCTCGGTTCAATCTTGCCAATGACCTGGTTGCGGGAAGTCGCCACATAGACGTGGGTCTCGGAACCGAGAGGCTCGACAACGCTGACCTGTCCGTTGATGGTGACGCCATCTTCTGCCTTATGGGAGAAGGTGACATCCTCAGGACGGATGCCGAAGGTGACGGACTTGCCAACATAAGACTTCAGCAGCTTGGCATGAGTGTCAGTCAACTTGATGCGGAAACTGCCTTCATTGGCATACAACGCGCCTCCGTCTTCCTCAATGGCAGTCACCAGGAAGTTCATCGGAGGAGAGCCAATGAAGCCTGCGACGAACTTGTTCGCTGGTTCATTGTACAGCTCAAGAGGTCCGCCAATCTGCTGAATGAGACCCAGCTTCATGACAACAATCTTGTCGGCCATGGTCAATGCCTCGACCTGGTCATGGGTGACATAGATCATGGTAGCCTTCAACCTGTTGTGCAGACCGGAAATCTCCGCTCTCATCTGGACGCGCAACTTGGCGTCGAGGTTGGACAAAGGTTCGTCGAACAAGAATACCTTGGGCTTACGGACAATGGCGCGACCTACTGCAACGCGCTGACGTTGACCGCCGGACAGAGCCTTGGGCTTGCGCTCAAGAAGTTCTTCGATGTCCAGGATTTTTGCCGCCTCGCGGACGCGCTGGTCAATCTCATCCTTGGGGAACTTGCGGATTTTCAGACCGAACGCCATGTTGTCATACACGGTCATGTGCGGATACAGGGCGTAGTTCTGGAATACCATGGCAATGTCGCGATCCTTCGGGGGAACATCGTTGACGAGCTTATCATCAATGCGAAGCTCTCCCTCTGTGATGTCCTCAAGACCTGCAATCATGCGCAGGGTAGTGGACTTACCGCAACCGGAAGGTCCTACGAACACGACGAATTCACGATCATTGATGATAATGTTCGCCTTATCGACTGCCTTTACGCCGCCATCATATATTTTAGTGATGTCGGTGAGTGTTACTGTGGCCATACAGCCTCCTCTTATCTTATAGATATTCTATTTTAGCTCGCATGAAAACTGATGTCAAATCAAAATTCTTGTCATATTGTGTCATAGCGTGTCATAGCGGGGCAGTGAGGACTGCGCGACACGACCACCACGTTTTATCCCGCTTTTACAACAACTGAACCAAGTCTCCCTTGCCCCCATCGGATGTTTTTGATACGATGCCACAAGTGCGGGAAACCGTGGGAGGCATTCACGAATGAAAGACAGCCGCATGCGCATCATCACCACCGGAGGCACATTTGACAAACAGTATGATGCCATTACGGGCGAGCTGACATTCCGTTCATCCCAACTTCCCCGCCTTCTGCTGGAAGCCCGTTGCACGCTGGAAACACACCTTGTAGGCCCTGTCGCTGTTGACAGTCTGGTAATGACCGAAGAACAGCGCAACGAGATAGCACGGGAGTGTTCACAAAGTCCGGAGAACATGGTCGTGGTCATCCATGGAACCGATACCATGATTGCGACTGCCACCATTGTTGCCCGGACACTTGGCCCTGGTGATCAGCATGTGGTGGTGTTCACCGGAGCCATGATTCCGTATTCCCTGGAGGGTTCCGATGCCGCCTTCAATCTGGGCAGTGCCATGACCGCCGCCCAAGTACTCACTCCCGGTGTCTACATATGCATGAGCGGACGAGTCTTCACATGGGATGATTGCGTCAAGAACAAAACAAAAGGAATCTTCGAGACGCTTACATGAAACCGTCTCTGTTTCCCTATAATGGGCTGAAAGTGTATGGCGAATGATGCTGGAGAGAAAGGAGGATGGAGCTCATGGGGAAATTCCTGACGGATATCGAAATAGCACAAGCCACGGAAATGAACAGGATTGCGGACGTCGCAACTGCTTTGGGAATCAGCGACTTCATTCCTTATGGCATGTACAAGGCGAAGGTCGATGTCAACCGTCTCTCCGACAGGAAGCCTGACGGTCGGCTCATCTTGGTCACCGCAATCAATCCGACACCCGCCGGAGAAGGAAAAACTACTACGGCCATCGGCCTTGCCGACGGACTCAACCGTCTGGGCAAGAAAGCGGTCCTGGCGTTGCGCGAACCATCCTTGGGGCCTGTATTCGGTATCAAGGGTGGAGCGGCAGGCGGCGGATATGCCCAAGTAGTTCCCATGGAAGACATCAACCTGCACTTCACCGGGGATTTCCACGCCATTACTTCTGCCAACAATCTGCTGGCCGCCATGCTGGACAACCATATCTACCAAGGCAATGAACTGAAAATAGACATCAACCGCATCACATGGAAACGTACGATGGACATGAACGACCGTCAGCTCCGCCGCATCACCGATGGACTGGGCGGTAAGACGGGAGGCATCCCCCGTGACGATGGATTTGAGATTACCGCCGCCTCCGAAGTCATGGCCATTCTCTGCCTGGCGCGTGATGCCGAGGATTTAAAGGAACGTCTGGGACGTATCATTGTCGGATATACGGAAGACGACAAGCCGGTGACTGCCGCGGGACTCAAGGCACATGGCGCTATGGCGGCACTCCTCAAGGATGCCCTCATGCCTAATCTGGTACAGACGCTGGAGCACAACCCCGCCTTGATTCATGGCGGACCTTTCGCCAACATCGCCCATGGTTGCAACAGCATCATTGCCACGCGCACAGCTCTGCAACTGGGAGAGTATGCTGTGACCGAGGCTGGTTTCGGTGCTGACCTTGGCGCGGAAAAATTCATTGATATCGCCTGTCGGGAGCTGAACCGAATGCCGGATGCCGTCGTCATCGTGGCCACGGTCAGGGCATTGAAGATGCACGGGGGAGCAAGTAAGGAGAATGCCGGCCAAAAAGACATCGCCGCCCTGGAAAAAGGTATGCCGAATCTTGCCAGGCACATGGAGAACATCACACAGGTGTTCGGGTTGCCTGCCGTAGTTGCAATCAATCATTTTCCTGCTGATGCTCCTGAAGAATTGAATATGGTGCGCTCTTTCTGTGAAGACGCCGGAGTGCCGGTAGTTTTGAGCGATGTATGGGGCAAGGGAGGAGATGGCGCGCTTGAGTTGGCATCCGAGGTTGTCCGTTTGAGTGCCTCCCCCCGACGTCCCTATGCGCCGCTTTACGATGCAGGGGCAAGAATAAAGGACAAGATTGCGGCCATCGTTACCCGTGTTTACGGAGGACAAGGCGTGGAGTATTCCGAGGATGCGGAGGCCAGCATCGCACGTTTGGAACATCTTGGGCTGGACAAATTTCCTATTTGCATAGCAAAAACGCAATATTCTCTCTCTGATGATCCTAAGAAACTGGCTCGTCCAGAGGGATTCACTGTCAAAGTGCGCACTGTGAAGCTATCAGCCGGTGCCGGTTTCATTGTCGTGTTGAGCGGCAGTATCATGACCATGCCCGGTCTGCCAAAAGTCCCAGCCGCTGAGAACATGGACATTGCCCCGGACGGAACGTTAAGCGGGATTTTCTGAATTGAGGGGATTGCAAGTATCAACCCGGAAACGGAATAATAAAAAAGCTTGACAGGCAGAAAAACTGGTTGCATCATTCGTTTTACGCCAAGTCTGGAGTTCTCTAGTCTGGTGTGTGTAATAACCAAGTAAAGAGCGGCTTCGCGCATTGAACGCAGTTTGTCGCTATGCTTCATGGACACCGTTGTTTCTTACGCCTGAATGCAGGGGAGGAGCATGGGTCCTTTTTTTTGGTTCAGCCGAAACTTGGGGGCGGTTATCTCCCCTTATATGGCTGCAAAAGACCCGGTAAAAGACTGTAGGGATGCCATAGATGTATGTCTTTACGCGACTGGGTTTGCCAAAGATATTCGAATTATTGTTAAGAGGATGATGACAATGCTTTTATGAAGGAAAAATATCTTTGATTCATATAAAATTCCCAAATCGGAATATTATAATAGATAATGAATCCTCATCTTCACATATAGAAATACGGGAGTCCGTAGGATCATCCCGCTTTATTGGCATATGCGTTCAAGGAAGAAAAGAGTCATTCTTTCCCTCATTCCTGAAATACCTGCGCCGCTACCACAGAATATCCTTATATGTATGTAAATATGATTGAAAATCATATCTTGAATTTTCACGTGGCTTGCTATATTATCACACAGCAAGACTCTTCAACGTGCGACAGTCGTATAGCGGTTATTACCCGAGCTTCCCAAGCTCGTGATGAGGGTTCGACTCCCTTCTGTCGCTTGAAAAAATAAATTGTTTTAAATAAAGAAATTAGTGAAGCTCTTGGGAAAAAGCTGGAAGCTGGTACTCTGGTTATCTACACCAAAATGACAACAGAATATAGCCGTGAAGCAACGCTACACCCTCTATAAACGTTATATTGACAACAGCAAACGGAATCTGACGTAGAGCAACATATGGCATATGGCGTTACCTGGCGGCGAGTCATTAAGTTCTAAATCACATGTGATGAGATGTTCAATCTCACTCCCCATATTTACCAGGAAAGGGTTCAGCCACGATTTCGGCATGCAGAACAATTTTGACATGAAAGAAGCTATTTCCTTGACAGCGCTTGAAAGCCGGGGTTAGCATGAACGACAGGAAAGGGAGAGCGGGGAGCTACCCTGCCATGCAACATCTTCCCCTGACACGGGGCAGGTGTCTTGTACCCTGTATTCTTTGGAGGACATATGAAAAAGTTCCTGATTATCCTTTGTGCGTTATCCCTCATCGCGACCATGGCTTTCGCTCAGGGATCCGCTGAAACAAAACCCGCCGCGACACCTGCCGTTTCCAGCGGTAGCCTCAATGCGTACACCACGCTTGAAGAACCCCTTGCGGCCAAGTTATTCCAGCTCTTTGAAGCTGAAACTGGAATAAAAGTCAACTTTGTGCGCCTGACCGGAGGCGAAACCGTCGCGCGGCTCGAAGCGGAAGCATCGAATCCCCAGGCATCCATCTGGGTTGGAGGTGTCGGCCTTGACCACATCACCGCCAAGAGCAAAAAACTGACCACTCCCTACGTCAGCCGCTATGCGGCCAAAACTCCTGCGCAGTTCAGGGATCCCGACAACTATTATATCGGCTTGTATGTCGGACCGTTGACATTCGTCACCCATACCGGACGCGCGAAAGAGCTGGGTCTGGACATCCCCACTAGCTGGGCAGACCTGCTCAAGCCTGAATACAAAGGCTACATCCGCATGGCAAGTCCCAATTCCTCCGGTACGGCGTACAACGTCATTACGACCATACTTGACATTCAGGGAACTGAAGATGCCACCATGGCGTACCTGAAGGCACTGGACAAGAACATCGACCAATATACCCAAAGTGGATCCGCCCCTGGCAAGAGCGTCGCAATCGGTGAGATTCCCATTGCCATCGGTTATGCGCACGACCAGGTCAAGCTCAAGGAAGCTGGCTCCCCCGTCGTAATCACGGCACCGAGCGAAGGCACAGGTTATGAACTTGCCTCCATGTCTTTGGTAGCTGGCGGCAAAGATTCCGTCAATGCAAAGAAGCTGTATGACTGGATACTTTCCAGCCCCATCGCACAGCAGACCTTCACTGAATGGTATGTTGTACTCGTAGCCGAAGGCGCACCGAAGCATCCTGATGCCCTGTCCATCACAGAGATTAAGACTGTCGTCCAAGACATGGCATGGGATGGGGATACGGTCAACAAGACCCGCTTGCTCGACCGCTGGAACAAAGAAATCGGAAGGTAGCAATCCCTGTATGCGTTCCTGGGGAACGTGTATCCAATAATGCGGGGTTGTTGCAAAAGTGTGAAAGCTTAAGCAACGACCCCTTACTATGTAGGAAAATAAGAGGGATGGATGCTACAAAACTTACTTTTGCAACGCCCTCTTATGATTCCAGGACTTTCCCATTTCATCCAACAAGGCGGTCTGTATGTTATCCAAAAAAAAGATAATACAATTCCTTGTCGCGTCAATCATTTTTGTCATTGCCGTCATATGGCTGTACAATCAGCTCTCGACGAACTTCATGACATATGCGGAAAATCGCGATTTCAAAGAGATGACACTGTTTGCGCGCACGGCTCCTGATGAATTTGAGCAGACGGAATACGATTCATGGATTAGGACGGTAGGGGATGCCATCCCCGGAGCTGTAGCCCTGTACCATCTGTATGATGACGCATCAGGAAAATTCATTCCCGTAACAGGATCCCCGGCAGCTTTGGCACTGTGGGAAAGCAACAGAAACAAGCCGGAATTTGTCCGGGCAGAGGAAAGCGTCTATTATCTCGAACCGCTCATGCTCACCCAGACCTATTCAGTGGACGCGTCCCTTGATCCTGGAGTTCTCAGCGGCAGTCGTGTCCGGGTGGCCTTCATCCCTGTAGAAGATGAATCCGGATTCGGGACAGAAGGCGCTGTCATGATCATGATTCCTGATGTTGCTTCGTCCGGTTATCTCAGTCTGCTGAGGACGCTGCTCATAGGATTTGCCGTAATATTCGTCGGTATCATGTTCGTTCTTATGTTTACCCGTGATCCGGTAACCGGATTCATGGTTCTCGGATTATTCGCCATTGTGTTTATTTTCATTGCGTTTCCTCTGTTGGAGGCAATAAGGCTTTCCTTCACCCGTGATGGACATTTCTCATGGCAGACATGGAAAGATACCTTGTCACCGACCTATCTGGTGGCGTTGTGGGGTTCTCTCCGCCTTGGCTTCCTGACAGCAACAATCTCCACTGTCCTGGGGTATCTGTTCGCCTTCCTTGTGGAACGGACATCGTTCAAGAAAAAGAAGTTGATGACCACGCTGGCTACCATGCCGGTCATCTCGCCGCCGTTCTCGCTTTCTCTTTCCATCATCCTTCTTTTTGGGAACAACGGGCTCATTTCCAGACAGATACTTCATCTCAATACATCAATGTACGGACTGGGTGGTCTGACTCTGGTAGAAGTCATCGGCATGTTTCCCATAGCATTCCTGACAATCAGCGGAGTGCTCCGGCAAATAGATTCTACTGTCGAGGATGCGTCCCTTGACTTGCAGGCGACTCGCTTTCAGACATTCCGTTCCATCACACTGCCGTTGTCCGTACCCGGAATCCTCAGCGCATGGCTTCTGGTGTTCACCAATTCCCTGGCGGACTTCGCCAATCCCCTGTTGCTCGCTGGCGATTATCGCGTCTTGTCTACCGAAGCCTACATGCTGGTCACGGGACGGAGTAATCTGGGGGCAGGAGCGGCGTTGTCATTCCTTCTGCTGATGCCTACGCTCTCGGCGTTTCTGATACAACGGTTCTGGGTATCCCGAAAGAGCTATGTCACGGTGACGGGCAAACCGTCAACTGTACTCACTGAACTGACCGCGCCTGCCGTCCGCAAGACTTTGACAGTCATTGCGTGGTCGGTTCTCGGCTTCATCGCTGCTTTGTACCTGACTATCGTCGCGGGATGCTTTGTCCGCAACTGGGGCATAGACTACTCATTCACGCTGGACAACTGGGGAGAAGCCCTGCGCCGCGGATGGACAAGTATCCGCAATACGGTAATGCTTGCAAGTATAGCCACTCCTATTGCGGGGCTGCTTGCCATGATGGCGGCCATGCTCATTGTGCGCAAGAAATTCCCCTTTAAACGGATACTTGAGATGTTGATTATGAGTCCTTATGCCATACCGGGAACACTAATTGGTATCAGCTATATCCTGGCGTTCAACAAACCGCCCATTCTCCTGGTGGGGACAGGGGCCATCATTGTAATCAACTATGTGATTCGCGAGCTGCCGGTCGGCCTTGAGAACGGAATCACCGCGCTTCACCAGATTGATCCGGCCATTGAGGAGGCTGCGGCTGATTTGGGAGCTGATGTCACCACAGTGTTCAGGACCGTTGTCCTGCCTCTTGTCCGTCCTGCGTTCATCTCCAGCATGTCATATACTTTCGTGCGGTCGATGACTGCGGTAAGCGCCATCATATTCCTGATATCGGCACGGTGGAACCATCTGACTGTCCTGATTTTCAATTTCTCGGAAAACCTGAGGTTCGGGCTGGCAAGTGTTCTGTCCACAGTTCTGATTGTAATTGTTCTGGGAGTGTTCGCCCTGATGCAGGTGCTGGTCAAGGACGACAAGCTCATGCAGAAATCTATTTCTACCCGGTGAGGTGCAGTATATGGAAAAGAAAAGTGTTTCAGTAACTCTGCAACATGTGACCAAAAGGTTCAAGAATACCAGGGGCAAGGCCGATATCATCGCGGTCAATGATGCCGATTTCGTCATAGAGGCGGGGGAGCTGGTGACTCTGCTGGGACCTTCCGGCTGTGGCAAGACGACTACCTTACGTATGATTGCGGGTTTTGAGTTGCCTACGGAGGGCAAGATATTCATTGGTTCGGAAGATGTGACCATGCTTCCGCCCAACAAACGCGACACGGCTACGATGTTCCAAAGCTATGGGCTTTTCCCTCACATGTCGGTTTTTGATAACGTCGCTTACGGATTGAAGCTCAGGGGACTGCCTGTCGAGGAAATCTCCCGGCGTGTCAATGAAACATTGGTGCTTGTCGGGCTGAAAGATTACGGAGACAGGGCGCCTTCCAAGCTCTCAGGAGGACAGCAGCAGAGAGTGGCTCTTGCCCGTAGCCTGATTGTGACCCCGTCAGTGTTGCTTTTGGACGAGCCCTTGTCCAATCTTGATGCGCTGTTGCGTGAGCAGATGAGGATTGAGATACGAAAGATACAGAAAAGCCTGGGAATCACCGCGATATATGTTACCCATGACAGGGTGGAAGCAATGAGTCTATCCGACCGTGTCGTCGTCATGAAAGATGGGTATGTGAGGCAGATTGGGGCGCCGGATGAAATCTATGAGGCTCCCGATTCGCGTTTCGTCGCGGGCTTTGTCGGCAAGGCTGAGTTCTTTCCTGTAAAGGTCGTGAGCAAGGATGGTGGTCTCTGGACATGCTCCTTGGGAAACAAGACCGTTCAGGTTGCGCAAGCCGCTCCTGATGTCAATGTTGGAGATGACGCGGTGGTGATGGCTCGTCCGGAATCCTTGCGGTTTGAGGAAAAAGGGAAGGGGTACATAGACGGAGTGGTTCGCTTGAACGTATATCTGGGAAACAGTATGGAAAGCTTTGTTGAGACATCGTTCGGAGAAGTCCTTGTCCAGCTTGATGATCCCCGTTCAAAGAAGGTCTATCGTGAAGGAGAGGAAGTATCCATCGCTTTCACGCCGGACAGGGTGCGTTTGCTGAGTAAAAACGAAGATTAGAACCAACAAAGATTACTGGACGCGCTCATGCGTGTCGATGCATCCTCCCGTACATGTGGCGGGAGGATTTTTTGTAGTTTTTCCGTTGCAGGTTCCTTCCATTTCACCATCAGTCATCATCCTGGGGATTTTTCATAGCTCCTATTGCATCTCTGTACGTTGGCGCTAATCTGTTTATGGGTTAAGGGTCTCCGCGCATTTTCCAATAAGCGTCAGAAGCATGGACGTTTCTTCTTGAGTCAGTTTCGCTGTCACGGAATCATAAAAGGCATACTGCGCTTTGTGCAGCACTTCTGCTGCCGGTTTGCCTCGCTCAGTGATTGTCAGATGTTGAAGGCGTCTGTCGTCTTTGTCACCTGAAACGATTAGATAGCCTTTGTTCACAAGCAATTCCACAGCCTTGCTCACATATGGCCGAGACACGTCACGATATAAGGCCACGTCGCGGGCGGTGTCAAATTCGGGGTTCTCCCGCAAGAAACACAGAACATCAGCCTCCGGCAAAGTGAGTTTAATGGTTGCTGCGGCTTTTGTCAGCGCGCTTTCATACATCCGCTTTATTAGCTTGGCGTAAAGGTAAAAGTTGCCTTCGAATTTGTATTCTTTCATAGGATTTTGCTCCCTGTGATTTTCTCAAATACCTTGAATCCGCTTTCCACAGCGCGGTGGGTGCCGACACCGAAACCCTCTACGTCATTGCCTACGCAATACAAGCCCCCAATCGGGAGGTTGCAGGTCGGGCGGTCACCGTCGCTTTGCCCGATAGAGTTCGCAATGCCATAGCTTTCACCGCCTTGTCCGTCAAAGACTTTATCTACGCCGAATGTACTGACTTCCTTTAGTCCCATGACTTCTCTGCGCTCAATAACGCCTTCCTCAAAGAGCTTTGGGAACAACATCTTCATTTTGCCCTCGACGTATTCGAGGTATGGCGATAAATCCTGTTCGGGTTCCGGATGGCTGCTCATAACGGCGTATATGACCTGCTTCTTGCCATTGGCGGATATTGTCGGGAATACTGACTTTGAACCAATGTAGATGTAGTTGCTCGTCGGCTTCTTTTTGCCGTCGCGCATCAATTCGAAGTCGTGCCAAGTCTCAAGACAATTATACGGGAAATACACGTACGTTGAATGCTCAAGAACCTTTTGGGTCGTGAAGAAGCGATATCCTACATCCGCAAGGTTGCTCTGCAAGCCACGGATTCGTTCGGCGTATTCTTTTGGGAATTTATCCGCTCCCACATACCTGAACACGGTCTGCCTTAGTCCGGCATTCGATATTATAAGCGGAGCGACAAAGCTTTCTCCGTTCTCAAACGTTACGCCCACTGCCTTGCCGTCCTCAGTGTCGATTGACTTAACACGAGTGTTCCAGAGGATTTCACCGCCATGTTCCGGGACGACTTCCACCATTTTTGTAAAGAAGCCTCCTACACCGCCCTCGTAGTAACGGGGTTGCGGGTGGTCTTTGCTCATAAGGAGTTGAAATATCCTGACTAAATGCGATGCCGGAACCTTGTCGCTTGTCATCTCAAATGCGCCTTCACCGAATGATGCCGTGACGAATACGCGCATCGCCTCCGGCATTTTTAGGCTGTTCATATACTCAAGAGCGGAGATGTGTTCGAGCTTCTTCCAATCCTTCTCTTTCATTTTTGACAGTTTACGCATAACAAGCCCGGCTTGAATCGCACCGATACCTTTTATCCCCACTGCTTTGAAAGTTGAAAAATCGCTCACATCGAGAGGCCGGACTTTACCGTCGCGACCTCCGTAGAGAATGTTCGTTTTATCAGCGGGTACTTCGGCGGCAACATTGCGGACAGACTTGCCGACAGTGGCGGAGAGTTTCTCGAAAAGCGATGGCGCGTTTGGCACGAGGTTCAGCGGAAACATCTCGTATGTATGCCCATCGCGGTATATGGACATCATCTTGCCGCCTGCCGAGCTGTTTTTATCAACGAGCAAAACACGCTTGCCGGAGTTTGCGAGCAGAGCCGCAATAGTTGAACCTCCCGGACCCGCTCCAATGACAATTGCATCAAACCGCTTGCTTGACATATGAATTGACCTCCAGAGGAATGTTTCTGATATAATTGTTTCTACGGAAATAATTATATCAGAAACCGGAAGAGATGCCAAACAAAATTTATCCGATCACCAAAATTCTGCGAGTGATACAAATATTTATCTGTAATTGCAAGGAATTTTGGCTATATTGACGTTCACTTTACTTCCTGCATATCTCATCCCGGATGAAAATAACCACAGGCACCCCTGTCGTACAATTCGTAGGGAGCAAAATGATAAGATGCCGTCGCTATGAACGATGCGAACGTTTAGTTTACACAGTTTAGTTTGGTTTAGTTCGCAGAAACTCGGATATGTTCGTATAGTTCGGACAGTATAGTGTTGATAAGTGACAACATATGGTATATTACTGTTAAAATAAACACTTAGATGCTTACTGTAAAAAAATGGAGGAATGCTGTAGATGGAACGAACTGTAATCTCCCTCTTGCACGAAGCCGCACAGCGGTATGGCTCACGACCTTATACGACAAAAAAGACAGATGGAGGCTGGTTTCCTTACAGCTTTGTCACGACAGACCAGGAAACTGATTATCTCGCCGCCGCGCTTCATGTCCGCTTCCCCCATCCTGAGACAACATATGCGCTTCTATCCGAAGGCCGTCCAGAATGGGTGAACTTTGAATTTGGAGCAGTGAAAGCCCGTGGCATAAGCGTTCCCTTGTCCATCAAGCTGACACCGGAGGAAATCGCCTTCCGTGTCAACCATAGTGAAGCGGCAGGCATTGCCTGTTCGCACAACACCTTGGCCAACGTTGTCAAGGCTGCCCCGTACTTTGAGAACAAGAACCTGTTGTTCATCTATCTTGATGAGACTGATGAAAACCTGTCAACCCACATGACTGGCATCGGTCGGAAAGAAGGGGAAGGATACATCACCTATTCTCGTCTGGTGGAGGAGGGCAGGAAACTACTAGCCGATGACGAAGGCATTGTCAGACGGCTTGAAACCCAGATTAAGGAAAACGATACAATCAATATCTGCTATACCAGCGGAACCACCGGAAATCCGAAAGGCATCATGCTTACCCATCTCAACTACTGGGCGAACAGCAAGGACTGCATTGATTTGTTCAAGATTCCCCATGCGACCTTTGAGACCCTGGTCGTCCTGCCTTCCGACCACTCTTTTGCTCATACGGTTGGCATCTATGCCGGAGTACGGCAGGGCATCACCCTTCATTTTGTTGATGCCAGAGGCTCCAATGCGGCAATCATCCGCAATTTCCCCAAGAACCTGCCAGAAGTCAATCCGATTTTCCTGATGAGCGTGCCGTCGATTACCGGAAATTTTATGCGGAAGATACGGCAGAACATTTCCTCCAAGGGGAAATTCATCGAAGGAATTTTTGAGAGAGGCATTGCGGCGGGCATTGTTCGCAACGGTGATGGCTTCCACAGGGCGCGAGGTTGGAGCCGCGTCAAGACATGGTTCCCCTATACCCTTGCCAATATTCTGGTTTTCTCCAAGATACGGAGCATCTTCGGCAACAGGTTCCGGTTCTTTGTCGGAGGAGGAGCCCTGCTTGAAGCAAAGCAACAGCATTTCTTTGCCGCGCTGGCAGCTCCCGTGTATCAAGGATATGGGTTGACGGAGGCTGCGCCGGTCATCTGTTCCAATACTCCTCAGCGAGTCAAGTTTGGCACTTCCGGAATGGTTGCGCCAAGCGTGACGTGCAAGATTATGAAGGAGGCCGACACCGAAGCAAAGATCGGAGAAAAGGGTGAAATCGTCATCAAGGGCGACAATGTGATGAAAGGATATTTCAAGAATCCTGAAGCCAGCGCCGAAGCCCTGCGGGACGGATGGCTCTGGACGGGCGACTTGGGATACTACGATGAAGATGGCTTCCTTGTGGTCACCGGACGGGAGAAGGCTCTGCTCATTTCCAAGGATGGGGAGAAGTATTCGCCGGAGGAAGTCGAGGAAGTGATGGTGAACAACATTGATGTGCTCAACCAGCTGATGGTCTACAATGATCATCAGGTGCTGACCACTGCGTTGGTCACGCTTCAGGATGATGTAGCCAAAGCGCTGCTCAAGGCGGAGGGGGCAGATACGGCGGAGGCGGCTCTCGAAGTGCTGGAGAAGGCACTGCGCTCTTACGAACCGAAAGCCACAGCCATTCCCAATGTCTGGTTGCCCGACCGTTTCATAATCATCCCGGACGCATTCAGCGAGGCTGACGGACTGGTAAACTCTACGATGAAGCTGGTGCGTTACAAGACAATTGAGTTCTACAAGGATCGCATAGCCGCGGCGTATGAGAGCGTCGAGGAGAACAAGAAACATAATCTTGAAGCTGTCCGCCGCCAGTTCTTTTCCTGAATCCCGGTGCGATTCACGCATTTCATGGAAAGAGCCTGTCCGTGTTTCAGACGGATGGGCTTTTTTGTTTCCTTGTTCCGCCGGGAAAAGAGGAACGATAGAAAAGAGATTGCTGCTCTAGTTTTCACTTTTGAAACAACCCTATGATTATTTGTCTTTTTTACAAAAAAATAATATTCAAATATCTATATGTATTCTATATTTGTATTCTATCATAAATTATTTTGGATAACATACATGATGTATGTGCGTGAATTGGAGATAGTGTACGTGAATCCTGTTGGGCGGGGGTTCTTCGCAACGAAGGACGCCGCAAGGGGAAGATATGAAAAGAACAATGATGTTTGCTCTGGGAGTCGCCTTGCTCCTTGTGCTGTCGTCCTGTGACCTGGAGTCATTCGGAAAGAACCTTTTTTTGGAAACCGGTCTGATTGCAGCAAACACATCTGCGACAGATGCCGCGATTGCTGAAGTGAAAAACAAAGCGGTGGTACTTGATGGAGAAGACAAGCTGAAAAACCTGACTCCAGTGGAGAAAGAACAGCTGATCAACTCTCTCGGTAAAGCCCTGACGAATGAAAACACCCAGCAGGAAAAGCTCCTTGATGAACTTAAGAAGCCGGTGCCGGAGGATATCCATGATGCGGCGAAACAAAAGTTGGAGGCGGCTATTGCCGAGCTTGACCGGATAACGGATGAGAATGTAAGAGATGCAATAAAAAGTCTCCTGCCTGAGATACCTGAAGAAGGTACGCTGACACAATCCGATGTCCTGAATATCCAGTTGCTCACTGCCATGGCAGAGTCACTCGGAACGTTAATGGGGGATGGTGGAGCGTCGTTGGATGACGCTCAGGTAGTTGCCATGGTCGGCGAAATGTCGGATATCATCACCATAATCAAGAAGACAGCTGATGCAGCTCAGGTTGATGTGCTCCAGAATGTTGATTTCGCGGTATTGTTCACACAGCTACAGGGAGTCTGAGATGAATAAGAAGATAATCATTTTTACCAGCTTGTTGGTTCTGATCTTTGTAATGCCACTTTCGGCCGCTCATCTTTCAGCAGCGACATATGAGGCGACGAGTGAGCCATTCGCCATGCACAGCCTTCGTTCGGTAAGCATGGGCGGAGCGGGTCTTGCTGTTCCCGAAAAGACTGACGGACTGTTCATCAATCCAGCCTCTCTGGGACAGAGACGATTCTTCCTCTCCATGCCGTCGGTAGCAATGACCGTATATAACGTCGCCGCAATGGAGAATGAGAATATCATTGAACGTTTTCAGGAGGCGATTGATGAGAATGATGATGCCAAGCTTCTGAATGCCATCCACTCCTATCTGGGGACGATTGGTTATGGAAAGGGAGAGATTGTCTCTACTGATGTTTCCATGTCGGTGGGATTCGGCTCCTTTGGTTTCGGCATCGTGGCACAGGAAAGGATGCACACGCTCAATGATACCGGAACGACTTCCGGTATTGACGTGATAGCTGAGCTGAACGCCGGATTCGTTGCAGGATACGGTCTGCGCATCCCCTTATCTGAATATGTTTCCCTCGATGTAGGCGCCTCCGCCAAGTTCCTCTATCGTTCCTATTCCAAAGCTATTCCGCTTCTTGAGACGGTCACAAAGTTCGTGAATGACAATGATGCGCTTGAAAAGCTGAAAGAGGAAACACCTGTGATGGGTGGATATGCCATTCCCGTTGATGTCGGGGCAACAGTGAATTTACCTTTTGGGCTGTCAGCGGGGCTTGTGGTGCGTAACCTGAACGGTGCATACAGGATGCGTGTTTTTGACAATGTCGAGACATTATTCCAGGCTCTTGATTCCGGCAGCTTGCTTAAAGATGATCCGGATTCTTTCACCGTGAAGACTCCGTGGAGTCTGGACGCAGGTTTAGCCTGGACTCCCAAAGTGGCTGGCGGGGTGTTGATGCCGACCATTGCCGTTGACCTTGCCGATATCACAGGGTTCAAGAAAGAAAAAGGGAATTTCGGCCATATGATTGCAAACCATTTGAATATCGGCGCCGAATTGAAAATCCTGAATACATTCGATCTGAGGTTTGGCTTGAACAAGGGTTATATGTCGGTTGGCGCGGGAATTGATCTTTTCGTGGCGCGTATCGATGCCACCTACTATTGGCGTGAGTTCGGACAGAAGATTGGTGACAAGCCTCTTGATGCCCTTTCTGTCCGTGTGAACCTGGGTTTCAGCCGCTGACATCTTTGTCTGCGATCCGCAGGGCAGATCTTCCTGACGGAAGGTCTGTTTTTTTCTCCAGCGGAAGGCAGGTACAAAAAAGTGAAATAAGTTCTCGATGGAGGCATGATATGGATATGGTGAAACTGATACCTGCTATAAAGAAATATGAATGGGGGACGACTGATTTTCTGCCTCTGCTTTTCGGTTTTCCTCCTGACGGACAACCATACGCCGAAGCATGGTTTGGCGCCCATGGTTCAGGGCCTGCCATAGTGAAAGGCACGGGAATCCCTCTGGACGAGTTTCTTATACGTAATCCCGCATGGCTTGGCGACGCCCATGCGAAGGCTTTCGGAAACAGGCTTCCGATGCTCCTTAAAGTGCTGTCCATACAAAAACCTTTGTCCATCCAGTGTCATCCAACTACGGAACAGGCACGGGCGGGGTTTGAGAAAGAAAAGGAACTCCATGCCACGCTGCCTCGGTCTGAATGGAACTATCAGGATGCCGAGCGTAAGGCGGAAATTCTCTGCGCGCTGACACCGGTCACCGCCATGTGTGGATTCCGTCCCTTCACGGAAGTAGACAGTATCCTTTGTAAGCTGATTCCCTTTTCCTATCGTTCGTATTTTCCCGAAGTCGTCCATCGCGCACCGCAGGTGATACGCGACAATGATGATGTAGGTGGCGATGAACTGCTTTCCCTGTTCTTCCGGAGGCTCTACACACTTGAACCTGATGCGTTGGCCTCCTGCATACGGGAGTACATGGAATCTCTCCGTGTTTCTCGTGAATTGAAGGATACAAGCGGTGATGGCCTCTTTTTAGAACCGAAGGGAATTGTGATGAATGCTGTTCGGGAATATCCCGGTGATCCCGGTCTTTTCGCTCCCTTCTTCCTCAATGTCATGCATGTGAAACCCGGACAGGCCATCTACCTGCAACCAGGGACGTTGCATGCCTATGTGAAAGGCAATGGCGTGGAGTTGATGAGCGCAAGCGACAATGTGTTGCGCGGAGGGCTGACCCACAAGAAGGTCGATGTGCAGGAGCTGATGTCCGTCATGGAAGTCAAAGGTTGGCGTCCGTCGCCTGTCCCGGTGGAAAAAGATGCCGCGGGACGGACACGGTATCTTACCCCGGCGGGCGAGTTCATGCTTTGCGAAGCATCCCAGGGAACCTATGATGTTTCAGGACGGACATCGCTGGAGCTTTTGCTCTGTACGGAAGGTTCTGCCATACTGGTTGCCGGTGGTGAGAAACTGACGTTGGGAGCAGGGGATTGCGCCTTGGTTTCTGCTGGACTTCCTTCTTATGTCTTGGATGTCACAGGCAAGGTTTTCACAGCGTCCATACCTCCTGTCGCCTGACTGACGCCTGATGTTTCATCCTCCAATGTCCCCTTGATGTCTCCCTGATGTCCTTCGGCAGGAAAAGCCGTCAGGTCACTAGCCGGATGCTTGGAATTTCCTGTATACTCGCTTTCATGGAATTTGTAGCACTTGATTTTGAAACGGCAAACGGAACACATGAGAGCGCCTGCTCCCTTGGCTTGGCGCTGATGGACGGGACAGGAAAGCTGATCGATACGTGGTATCAGCTGATAAAACCACCATCATCTTTCTTCGATCCCGCGAACATAGAGATACATGGCATCACTCCTGAGAATGTGGCAGACGCACCATCCTTTGACAAAGTATGGTCTGCGGCACGTGAATTTATCGCCGACCGTCTTGTCATTGCCCATAATGCAACTTTTGACATGACGATTCTCAAAGCAATGCTTCATTGGTACAAGATGGAAATTCCCCGCATAGGGTATGCCTGCACTCTGCGCCTGTCCCGTAAGGTATGGCCGGAGATGAACAATTACAAACTTACCACACTCTCCGAGGTGTTTGGATTTGATTATCGCGCCCATTATGCGCTGGATGATGCTGTCAACTGCGCAAAGCTGTTCTACAAGGAATGTGGTTCATCCCTTTCGTCGAGGGATGCGCTTGAACGTTTCCTGGAAAGGAACGGCCTGCCTATCCTTGATTTGGATACCGGGGAACCTTTCGCAAAGGTCGTGGTAGATGATTCCGACGGAGAGCTGGACTTATTCGGCTGAACTCTCTGATGCGCTGAAGACGGCCATCCCCTTTATGCGTATTCTTGCACAGATTACAGGGTAGGCTCCCATGAGCCAGAGTCCCATGCCTCCGTAACGCAGCCAGTCAAAGAACGCTGACGGGGGAAAGACTGATTTTAATGCCATGATGATACCCATACCCGCTGCTCCGCATATGTATCTGCCTATTTTCAGGCTCCATGGCACGTCAGTGGTATAATCAAGGACTGACCGTTCCCACGCGTATCCGAGCATGGCGGTTCCGGAGACAGCAAGAATCTTGAACAGGTCGGTGAATGCTACGGAATCAATGGCTCCCGCGCCTGTCAGGACAGCCATGGCCAGTGATATCACCGTGAGGGGAAGACCACACAGGATGCCCATGCGGATGGACCGTGCCTTGTCATCAAACAGGCGGAGTAATGCGGGGGAAAGGATGAACGTCGTACCCAGGCCGGACACAAGGCCGCCAAACACATCTATCGGCCAGTGGACGCCAAGGTATAGCCGTGAAAGTCCGACCAACACAATGGCCACCGCGCAGGTACAGGAGAGTCTTCTGTTGCGCCACAGACGGGCAAGGGAGCCATAGAAGGCTGCTCCTGCGGTCGTATGGCCGCTGGGGAAGGAGTATCCTGTGGCTGTCTCCAGTCTTCCTCCTCCGATTTCCGGCAGTACGGTGAAGGGGCGGGGAGCCCGTACCGCAGCCTTGATGATACCTGTCAGGGAAAGTGCCGCCACCACGTTGATGCACAGGACAAAGCTTTTCCGGCGGTCGGTGTTCCAGATTAAGAAGGCAACGATGGCAAAGATGATTCCTGACTCGCCAAGAAATGACGCTGCGTTTGCCACGGCGTCAAGGATCGGGGACTGGATTCGGGAGAAAAAGAGCAATATATCCGCTTGCATGGCATGGCCTCCTGATGTTCATGGTAACGGAAGCTCCGCTGTATCGCAAGGGAAGATATGAGGCCGGAAGATGTGGGGACGATGCGATGTCACTTTTTTTCTTGATGCCAGTTGACAAAACATCACAGACAAGTTACTTTAACGTCTGCAACGAGGGTGTAGCGCAGCTGGTTAGCGCGACGGCCTGTCACGCCGTAGGTCGCGGGTTCGATCCCCGTCACTCTCGCTCCTGACCGCCTTGATAATTCAGGGCGGTCTTTTTATTATGGTAATGTCAAACACAATGCACGGCATGAGTGCGGCTGTTCCTGCCTGTACCCTGTATAGGGGGAACGTGCTCTGTGAAAGCGTGCATGTGATTTATTCCATTGGATCGCAAGATCCCCCCACAAGGAGGGAATCATGAAGATACTGGTCGGCATGAGCGGAGGCATCGACTCCTCCGTAGCAGCTTGGTTGCTCAAGCAGCAAGGCTATGAGGTCATTGGCGCGACAATGAGCATCTGGAAGGAGGGGACTCCGTACAACGGCCCCGCCGGAAATAGTTGCTATCAGCCGGAAACACAGGAAGAACTGGCGGAAATCCAGGAAATCTGCCGGAAAATCGGCATTCCCCATGTAGTTGTGGACTGTCAGGACATGTATGAAGACATAGTACTCAAAAACTTCCGTGCCGAATATCTAGCCGGGAGGACGCCGAATCCTTGCGTCTGGTGCAACAGCAAGATTAAGTTCGGGGCTTTGATTGACTTTGCACGGAAAAGCGGAATTGAGTTCGATAAGTTTGCCACCGGGCATTATGCCAGGGTGGATTTTGATAAAAAAACTGGCCGGTATCGGCTGCGGCGTGCCGTTGACCTACACAAGGATCAGACATATTTCCTGCATCGCCTGACACAAGAGCAGCTTTCCAGCGTTATTTTTCCTTTGGGAGACATGCTCAAAAAGGATGTGCGGAAGATTGATGAA